>CAZRUZ010000069.1:0-12640 GCA_964603275.1 uncultured Anaerolineaceae bacterium
TCACCGTCACCCGCATGGACCGCGAGACCGACGCCTATACCTCCGCCATCTGGGTGGTCGAGGCCGCGGGCGGCGCGCCCCGCCAGTTCACCGCAGGCGCCAAACGCGATTCCTCGCCCCGCTGGTCTCCCGATGGCCGCTGGCTCGCGTTTCTCTCTGAACGCGGCGAAGACCGACCGCAGCTCGCGGTCATGCCGGCCGCCGGTGGCGAGTCCCGCCTCGTGACGAAGCTCCCCCTTGGCGCTGGAGTCCCCGCCTGGTCGCCCGACTCCACCCGGCTCGCCTTCAGTGCGAAAACCGGCGCCCCGCCTGACCCGGACCCGAAGAAGGCGAAGCCGTACCGCCGCATCTCCTCCATGAAATACCGCGTGAACGGCCAGGGCTTCACCTACGACCAGCGCCGCCACCTCTTCATCGTTGACCTTGCGGGCGGCGAACCCCGCCAGCTTACCGATGGCGACTGGGACGATACCCAGCCCGCCTGGTCGCCCGGCTGTGGGTCCCTCGCCTTCGTCTCCGCCCGCCACGATGAGCGCGAGTTCGACACGCAATCGGACCTCTGGGTGGTACCCGCGGACGGTGGCGAACCCCGCCGGGTGACCCCGACCAACGGAGCGAGGGGCGCCCCCTCATGGTCGCCGGATGGTGCGGCGATCGCCCACATCCACCACCCCGTCTGGCCGTCCAATGGCTGGCTCCGGCTCGCCGCCGCCGATGGTTCGGGTGAGACTCCCGCCCACGGAGGCCTCGATCGCGAGATGGGCGCGGGCGCTCTCCCCGGCGCTGTCGCCCAGCCGGCCTGGCTCCCCGGCGGTGGCATCCTCACCGTCGCACAGGACCGCGGCTCCTCCAGCCTCTGGCTCGCGGGCTCCAGCGGCGAGGGAAGCTGGCTCGGCAAGGATGCCGGCATGGTCGGCTGGTACTCGGTCGATGCAGCCCGTTCCACGGCGGCCATCATCGCCACCTCGCAGGACCGCCCGGCTTCGCTCTTCCTTGTTGACCTGGGCACCGGTCAGCGCCGTCTGCTGGCCGACTTCAACGAAGCGTGGCGCGCCGAAACGCTTCTCTTGAGCGCCGAGCCGTTCGTCGTCGATACCGGCCCCGGCGTCGAGGTCGATTGCTGGGTCATGAAACCCGCGGACTTGGTTGACGGCCGGACGTACCCCGTGCTGCTCAATATCCACGGCGGGCCGTTCGGCCAGTACGGCGAGAACTTCTTCGATGAGTTCCAGGTCTACGCGGCGGCAGGCTACGGCGTCGTCTTCTGCAATCCGCGCGGCTCCTCCGGCCAGGACACGTCCTTCGCCCGCGCACTCGTCGGCGACATGGGCGGCCCCGACTACCGCGACGTTATGGCCGCCTTCGAGGCCGCCCTCGACCGCATGCCCTGGGCCGACCGCTCCCGCCTGGGTGTCATGGGCGGCAGCTACGGCGGCTTCATGACCACCTGGATCATCGGCCACGACCACGGATTCAAGGCCGCCGTCTCCGAACGCGCGGTGAATGACTGGTACTCCATGCAGGGCGCCAGCGATATCGGCGGCACGTTCAACCGCCAGTACCTGGGCGAAAACGCCACCATCCAGGATGACCTCGATGCCGTCCTCCGCCAGTCACCGCTCACCTACGCGAAACACATCGAGACGCCGGTCCTCATCCTCCATTCCGAGAACGACCTCCGCTGTCCCATCTCCCAGGCCGAACAACTCTTCGTCGTCCTCAAGCAGCGCCGCCAGGACGTCGAGTTCGTCCGCTTCCCCGATGAGGACCACGAGCTCTCGCGCGCTGGCCGCCCGAGCCACCGCGTGGACCGCTTCAATGTGATCCTCGACTACCTCTCGCGGAAACTCTGAACGGCCACCGTTGATAGCTGCGACACGAGCCGTGGATTGTTTTCTGCAATCTGCTCCGGTTGTTCATCATGAATGGCCCGCGGATGCGCGATACTACACGTATGGCAACCACGTTCCCGCCTGAACGGGTTGTGACCCTCCGCGATGGCACACCGGCCCGTGTCCGCCCCATCCGGCCTGACGATGCCCCGCGCCTCATGGAGTTCCATTCCCGCCTCTCCATGAACACCACCCGCCTCCGCTTCTTCACTCCCATGAAGCGGCTGGCCGCACCCTTCGCCGAACACCTCTGCACCGTTGATTTCGCGAAGCGCTGCGCCTTCGTCATCAGCCCGCTCGATTCCGACACCATTCACGCCGTCGGCCGCTACGAGGCCGAGTCCCGCCGCTCCGCCGAACTTGCCTTCGTCGTCGAAGATGAGTTCCAGGGCCGCGGCATCGGGCCGATCCTCCTCGAAGCCCTCGTCGACCACGCCCGCGTCCAGGGCTTCGACCGCCTCACCGGCGTCGCCCTCTGCGAAAACGCCAACATGCTCGCCCTCTTCCGCGAATCCCCCTACCTGCCGGAGATCACCGTCGAGAACGACTGCGCCTTCGTGAAGCTCAACATCGCCGCCGGGCGTGACGCCGCCCGGCCCGCTTCACGGCGGCCCACTCGCGGGCTGGCGCCCGCACCGCGCCTCCGCGCCGCTGGCGAGTAACCGTCGCTATCCGGCCATGGTGAGCGCGAGGTTCACCATCGCCCGCACGCTGTAGCCGCTCGCCCCCTTCGCGACCCACCCCTTGTCCGAGGGCATGTTGTCTACACCCGCGATATCCAGGTGGACCCACGGTGTGTCACCCACGAACGGTTCGAGGAACTTCGCCCCGACGATCGTCCCGGCGCCGCGGTTCCCCGTGCCCGAGTTCTTGCAATCGGCCACGTCACTCTTGATCAGCTCGTCGTACTCCTTCCACATTGGCAGCCGCCACGTCTTCTCGCCCGCGGCCGTCGCGGCCGCCTCGAACTGCCCGCAGAACGCGTCGTTGTTCGTCATCAGCCCATAGGCAATGTCGCCCAGCGCCGTGGTTACCGCCCCCGTCAGCGTCGCCACGTCCAAAATGTGCTTCGCACCGAGTTCCTTCGCCCAGCAGAGCGCGTCCGCCAGCACCAATCGCCCTTCTGCGTCGGTGTTGATGATCTCGATGGTCCGGCCGCTCATCGCCGTCACCACGTCGCCGGGCTTCGTCGCGTTGCCGCCGGGCATGTTTTCCGTGCAGGGCGCGATCGCCACCACGTTTACCTTCGGCCCGAGTTGCGCAATTGCCTGCATCGCCGCGATGACCGAGGCCGCACCGGTCATGTCGGCCTTCATCGCCTCCATGTTCGCCGCCGGCTTGATGCTGATGCCGCCGGTATCGAAAGTGATGCCCTTGCCCACCAGCGCAAGGTCCCAGCCGTCGCCGCCCCGCCCGCGGTACCCCAGCCGGACCAGCTTTGGCGGCTGGGCGCTCCCCTTCGCCACCGAGAGCAGCGAGCCCATACGCTTCTGTTCCATCTGCTCCCGCTCGAGGATCTCGCACTCCAGCCCGTGCGCCGCGGCAACCTCCGAGGCCCGCGCCGCCAGGTCCGTCGGCGTGAGGTGGTTTGAAGGTTCGTTCGCCAGGTCCCGCGCCATGTTGGTGGCTTCCCCCATGACCTTCCCCCGGGCAGCCGCGGCGGCCATCCGCTCCACCTTGCCCGCGTCGAGCTCGACGATGGTCAGCGAGTCCAGGTCCAGCCGTTCGCTGTCAGGCGCCTTGTGCTTGAGGAACCGGTACTCGCCCATGAGCGCGCCCTCGGCGATCGCCTGTGCGCAGGCCTCCGGGTCCAACCCCGCAATCCCCGCGCCGTGCGCTATCGTCGCCACCGTCTTGATGCCCGGTTTGCGCACGAACCGCGCGAGGTTCGCGGCGAGGTTCCGCACCGCGTCGATATCAAAGTCCTTCTGTTTGCCCAGCCCGGCAATCACCACCCGTGGCGCCGGGATCTTCCCAAACGTGTGGATGACCGTGAATTCCCCGGACTTGCCCCGGATGTCGCCCTGCGCGATCAGCTGTGAGATCGCGCCGCCCAGCGCGCCATCGACGGTCCCCGTGCCCCCTCCCGGCACGGCCACGCCCTCGAACACGTTCACGATGATCGCATCGGCCTTGGCCTGCGTGATGTCGCCGCCGGTGACTCGAATCTCCAAGACGTTGTCCCCCTGACCCTGCTGTTGCTACGGTGAGCACCGAGTTTAGCGATCCGGGGTTGCCGCGGGCAAAGCGCCCCGGCCCTCGCCCATCATCCGAGGAGGATGCGTGCCCGCTCCCGCCACCACCGGCTTCCGCCGCCAGGCCGGCCGCATCTGGCGCCTCACCGAGCGCTCCGGCGTCCATGAGGTGGTCGTCGTTGTGGTCTCCTTCCTCATCTACTTCCTCATCCGCGGCTCCGTCGTCGACCGCGCCGGCGAGGCCATGGTCCGCGGCTTCAACCTGATCGAACTCGAGCAGCGCCTGGGCATCTACTGGGAACTCGAGATGCAGTCCTGGATCCTCGGGAACTACTGGCTCATCAAGACCATGAACGCCGTCTATTTCTGGGGCCACATGCCGCTGGTCATCGTCCTCGCGGTCTGGCTCTACATCTGGCACCGGCGCGCCTACCGGCTGACGCGAAACGCCTTCCTCGCTTCCGGCGCGATTGGCGTGGTCATCTACTGGTTGCTGCCCGTCGCCCCGCCCCGGCTCATCCCCTTTGCCGGTTTCATCGACACCATGGCCGCCTTCGACCGCGTCGGCTACAACGCCCAGGAGGCCGAGGCCTGGGTCAACCCGTTCGCGGCGGTCCCCAGCCTCCACTTCGGCTGGTCGCTGCTGCTCGCCGCCGTCGTCGCGTGGGTCGGACGCCACCCTGCCATGTGGGCATTTGCCATCGTCTGGCCCATTGCGATGTTTCTCGCCGTCATCGTCACCGGGAACCACTTCATCCTCGATGCTGTCTTCGGCGCGATCGTCTCGTTCGCCGGCCTCGGCGTCGCGTTCGCCCTCGAACGCTGGTGGCGGCCCACCTGGCAGGCCCTCACCGCCCGCCTCCTCGCCCTCGACCCGGTGGAGTAAAGCCACCTGTTGCGGAACCGGCAAACATCGGGGTCGCGCCCTATCGCACTGGCTATACTGGACCTGTGACTGCGAAGGAAGCACTGCGGAAGAAGATCGATCGATTCACCGAAGAGCAGGCGGCGGAGTGGCTCGCGCGCATCGAGTGGGAGTCGACCGATGTCGAGGAGCTGAGCGGCGAAGAGAAGGCGCTGGTTGGTGAGAGCCAGGCCGAATACGAGCGGGGAGATGCCGTTGATGGCAAGGAGTTGCTGCACGAGCTCGGCTTGTGACTCTCAACCTCAGCTTCTCCCGGCGCGCGGCGAACTACCTTCGGCGGATGGATCGCGAATCCCAGGAGCGGATGGCGGTTGCGTTCCGGATACTCTGCGAGGACCCGCTCGTGCGCGGCTCGAAGCCGCTCAGGGATCCGGCCGGACGGCGCGCGTTCCGAGTCGGGGGCTGGCGCATCATCTACTTCATCGATGACCAGAACGACAATGTGCACGTCGACCTGATCGGTCCGCGCGGCGAGGTCTATCGGGAACTGTGAGCTGTCCCGGTCTATTGCTCTCACCGCCCGGCTGCTCGCCCTCGAACCGGTGGAGTGAGCGGCGCGCGGAACTTCGGGGGCTATCGTGGCGTCTGGACAATGGTGATGAACACGCAGGCGGCTCTACGTCGAGGCCTTCCCCTGCTGCTCCTGATGCTTGCCGCAGCGGCCGCACTCTTCCTCGCCTGCAGCGATGGCAGGTCGTCCACCGGCCCGTCGGCCGGCGATGCCGCGGAGACCGTCTCACCCGCATCCCTTCCAGCCCTCACGGTGGAACCCGGTGCCCCCGGAGAGCTCTGGGGAGGTTTCATCTTCGTGGATCCGGGGGCTCCCGCCCGGTACACGGTGACACCTGCGCCGGCAAAGGGCTTTGATCCGCGGGGGATTCCTGACTCGCACCCGGGCACGCGCGTTTTTGGGTCCCTCCCTGAGCTCCTGGGTCTGGCGGGTGTTTCCCCTGACGACATCAAATTCCCTGCGTACCTGCCACCGGGGTACGAGTTCATCGGCGGCTACCTGGTGCTGTCCGAGGAGGAAGAGGTGGTGCACTTCGTTCTCGCGTTCCGCCCCGGACCCGTGCGGCTCGATAGTGGGCCGCTCCCCGAAGTGTTCAACGCTGTGAACTTGACGGTCGGATGGTCGAAGTGGGTGGACTCACCGCTCCCGGTGCCCACGACCGGCGAATCCGCTGGTCTGGGCCGGGTGGCCAAGCCCACGGCGAAGGTGACCGTCCGAGGGTTTGCTGGAGTGTACCGCGAGTGGGAAAACCCTCCGGGCGTTGATCCTTCGCTCGCGCTGCACTCGTCCTTGCGGTGGTTCGACGACGGCCGTCGGATGTGGTTTGTCATGGCGCCCGAGCCGCTCGCCGAACTCGCCCGCATCGCCGAAACCCTGGATCCAACCACGGTGCAATAGACCGCCGTTGTCTCTGTAGGCCTTGGCCCGGCTCTCCCCGGGACGGCCTTGAACCCCCGCGCTGGCAATCCCCCTCCCCTCCCGATATGCTCCAAGCAGCACACTGCCCGGAGACTTCCCACCCATGACGTCCGTCGCCGAAAGGCCTGAAATCACCACCTACCAGCAGTTCATCGACGGCCAGTGGGTCGATGCCGTCGAAGGTGCCACCTTCACGCGCACCAGCCCCTACGATGGCCGCACCGTCGGCATCTACCCCAACGCCGGCACCGCCGATGCCCAGAAGGCCATCGAGGCCGCCCGCCGCACATTCGATTCCGGCAAGTGGTCGAACTCCCCCGCCGCTGAGCGCGCCCGCATCCTGCGCAAGGCCGCCGACCTGGTCACCGAGCGCGCCGATGCCCTCGCCACCTGCCTCGCGAACGAGGTGGGCAAGCCCAAGACCATGGCCTTCGCCGAAGTCATGGGCACCGCCGAAGTCTTCCAGCTCTTCGCCGCCAAAGCCCTCAACCTCAGCGGCGAGTCCCTCACCCAGCAGATCCCGGACGCCATCGGTCTCGTCGTCCACGAGCCGGTCGGCGTCGTCGGCATCATCACCCCGTGGAACTTCCCGCTCCTTCTCATCTCGTGGAAGGTCGGCCCCGCCATCGCCGCCGGCTGCACCATGGTCGCCAAGCCCTCGCACTACACCCCGGGCAGCACCCTCATGCTCGCCCGCATCCTCGCCGATGCCGGGCTCCCCGCCGGGGTTTTCAACGTGGTCACCAGTGAGACGGACAACGGCGCCCTCGTCGGCCAGCACATCGCTGCCTCCGAACTCGTCGATAAGGTCGCCTTCACCGGCTCCACCGCGAGCGGCAAGGCCGTCATGCGCGCCGCCGCCAACAACGTCAAGAAGCTGAGCCTCGAACTCGGCGGCAAGTCGCCCAACATCGTCTTCCCGGATGCCCAGGTCGATGCCGCCGTCGCCGGCGCCTTCTTCGGCATCTACCTGAACAGCGGCCAGGTCTGCCAGGCCGGCAGCCGCCTGCTCGTCAGTAACAAGGTGAAAGACGAGTTCGTCGCCAAGCTCGCCGGCATGGGCGCCGCCCTCAAGATGGGCGACCCCCTGGACCCCTCGACCACCATGGGCCCGGTCATCAACGAAAGCCAGCTCGCCAAGATCGAGGGCTACCTCGAAAAGGGCAAGGCCGAGGCGAAGCTCGTCACTGGCGGCAACCGCGCCACCGATGGCGACCTCGCGAAGGGCCTCTTCGTCCAGCCCACCATCTTCGATGAGGTCACCAACACCGCCACCATCGCCCGCGAAGAGATCTTCGGCCCCGTCCTCTCTGTCCTCTCTTTCGATGACGTCGACGACGTGATCCGCACCGCCAACGACACCATGTACGGCCTCGCCGCCGCCGTCTGGACGAAGGACCTCAACGTCGCGATGAAGGTTGCGAAGGGCCTTCGCGCCGGCACTGTCTGGGTCAACGCCTATCACGCCACCGGGCTCTACAACATGCCCTACGGCGGCTACAAGCAGAGCGGCCTCGGCCGTGAGCTCGGCAGCAACGGCCTCGAAGAGTACATGGAGACCAAGTCCATCCAGATCAAGCTCCAGTAACCGGCGCCTGGTCCAGGGCACATTTGGGGAGGCGGCTTCGGCCGCCTCTTCGCGTTCGGCCCCTTCCCCCGGCGAGTACAATGACCCCATGACGGCCTTGCGTGAGTCGTTCGCGGACCCGATCCCGCGCCTTGAGAACGGCGACCGCCTGGCGGTACCCGAGTTCGGACGGCGCCACGAAGCCATGCCCGGTGAGAAGAAGGCGGAGCTCATCGAGGGGGTGGTCTACTGGAGTTCACCGGTAAGTACAGGCCATGGCGATGCCCAGGCCATACTCACGGGCTGGCTGATCGCCCATGCCAGCACACACCCTCAACCCAGGGTGGGCGTGGAAGCCACGGTCCGCATCGACGCAGACAACGAATTCCAGCCGGACGTCCATCTCCGCCGCACCGAAGGTGGGAGCAGAGCGCGCGCCATCGACGGCTACCTCGATGGCCCGCCCGAACTGGTGGTCGAAGTCGCTGCCAGCTCCGTCTCCCGCGGCCTCCACTCCAAGAAGAACGTCTACCGCCGCGCGGGTGTCCGCGAATACGTCGTCCTGCGCCTCCTCGATGGTGAACTGGACTGGTTCGAACTCTGCGACGGGCAGTACATCCGCCGCGAGCCGGATGCCGCCGGCATCATCGAAAGCTCGCAGTTCCCGGGCCTCCGTCTCGATGTCCCCGCGCTCCTGGAGGGCGACCTCTCCCGCCTCCTCGCCGCCCTCGGTTAGTTGGCCGATGCGTACTGCGCGAGCGGGAACGCCGGCGCCCACATCTCGATCAGCAGCTCTTCCAGGTCGCCCGCCCACTGTTCCCATGTGCCCCGCGCATAGGCCGCTTCCGGGCTGTCCAGCACTGAGCGCACCACCGACGCGTCCGCCAGCGTGTACACCCCGAGGTACGTGCCGCGCGCCGTCCGCCCGCCCTTCGCCGCCACGATCCCCGGTATTTGCCGCACATCACGCAGGTGCACCTGGTGGAACCACGCGTCGAACCCCGAGGGGTCTCCCCCCTTCGTCCGCGCGCGCAACAGCAGGAACGGCACGTCGTTGTTCACTCTCGCCGATCGTCGCGCGTGCAGTGGGAAGGATCGAGCTGCCCACGCTTAACCAGCCCTTTACCCCCCCCTGATACCCTCTCGGGCAATCTCGCAAAGGGAATGTTCGACAGGCCTCCAGGGGATGACCCGAGAAAGGTGGAGCTGATCATGAAACGTGGACTGACGGCGCTCCTGCTCACCGGAGTGATTGGGTTCGGCCTTGGCCAGCTCACCACGGCTCGCGCAGACCTCTACGAAGGCATGAGTTGCGCGCCGTACACCGAGCAGTGGGGCTACAGTGACAAGGATTCAATGGCGTATACCCTGGACATTCAGGGCTGGTGTAATTCCTACTATTTGACATCCACCTACGTGTACAACGGGACTTCATACACTTGGCCGTATGGTGGATGGGATACTGTTGGAAGATACTGGATTCAGGCACCCATGTCTTCGGTGTTCTCGGCGCACCATGTGTACCGGGACTGGTACTACGGTTACGTCGGAACAAGTGACTACTGAGTCGGAAAAGAGGTAGCCCGATGAAACTCCGAATCGCAATCACCGCCGCTGCGGCCTGCGGTGTGCTCGCCGCCAGCTTCGCTCTGGGAAGAAACGTCGATCCGTTCGGGGTCGCGGCGGCTCCTGCGGAGCCGCTCGAGACGGCACCAGCCGGCATCACTGCCGACTCGTACCGGAAGGCGTTCGATGTGTATGTTCAATGCGCGGTCGATTCGGGTATGGTCATGGCCGGTGAGGTCCACACCTCCAGGTTCGGGCGCCTTTCCGTGCAGCTCACCACTCCCGGTGCCACCGGAGCGGAGGCCGCTGCGGGCTTCCACACTGCCCACGAAGCATGCCGCCAGCAACACTTGAACGAGGCCGAGCTTGCCTGGGTCCTTGCCCACCCGCCTTCCCCGGAAGGGGCTGCCGAAGCACGCCAATTGACCGCAGACTGCCTCGCCCTAGAGGGGATGGAACTACCGGCAGCCGTCGATCGCTCCGCACTGAGCGCGGCCATCGCCCGGGGGCTGGCATCCGGCGACGCGGACACACGCCGTGCCGTGGGTGCCTGTTTGGACGCGACGGCCCATGCCATGAACTGGCCGGGCTACGGCGGAAGCTGACCGCGGACCGGGCGATTGCGCCCAGGGGTTGCGTTGATCAGCCGCACCACAAGCGCGATGGCCGGCTCCAGCCCCCGGCTGGTATCCACCACGATCACCGGCTCCCCGAACGGCTGGGGCCGCCGCTTCATCTGTTCATAAACGGCAATGTCCGCCTGGGAATGGCCATCCCGTGGCCGGCCCAGCCGCTCGCGGATCACCGCCTCCGGCGCGGTCAATCGCACCGCTACCAGCCGCGCATCCAGCTCGTTCGCCAGACGGACAAAACGCCGCCGATCACGCGTCGTCAGGTTCGTCGCGTCGATGAGCGCGTGGCGGCCCCGGCCGAGCGCCTTCCTCGCCTCCGCCTCTACCCGGGCGAACACCTGCCCGCTCTCCCGCGGAGAATACGTCGGCACTGCCGCCAGCCCCCGCCGGATCGCATCGCTCTCGATATGCGCCAGCTCCAGCCTCTCGCCGAGCAGCCGCGCAAACGTCGTCTTCCCCGCCCCCGGCAGCCCCGAAAGCAGGATCAGTGCCACCCGCGCCCCCACGGAATTGCCGTCGCCCATGACCTGTGCTAGGTTTACAGATGTTCAACGATAGGCAAAGGAAGATCGAAGAGAAGGTTGCTGACGAAAGAGCGCAAAACCGAATTGATTGGGGACTTCGCCGTCCACGCGACGGATACCGGCTCCCCTGAGGTCCAGGTCGCGATCCTCACGGAACGCATCAAGTACCTCACTACGCACCTCAAGGCGAACAAGCACGACTACCACACCCGTCGTGGTCTCCTCAAGCTTGTTGGTCAGCGGCGGCGCCAGCTCCGCTACCTCAATAACCGCGACGTCAACCGGTACCGCGAAGTTATCGCCCGCCTCGGCCTCCGCAAATAGCGGAGGCCTTTGTCGTCGCCGCGACGCACAGCAGCCTCCCCGGCATCCACTCTCCCCTTTGCCACCGTCCCAACGAGACGCGGACGGAGGAACCCCCGCATTCCCCAGGAAAGTACTGGGAACCCGGGCAACGCTGGAAGCAGAAGACAAGCAGAGAGCATGAAAGAACCACGCACCTACGAACTTGAAGTCGGGGGCAAGACCCTCACCATCCAACACGGCATCCTCGCCAACCAGGCCAACGGCGCTGTCACCGTCCGCCTCGGCGATACCGTCGTCCTCGTCACTGCCTGCATGGCCGAAGCGCGCGAAGGCATCGACTTCTTCCCCCTCACCATCGATTACGAAGAGCGCCTCTACGCCGTCGGCAAGATCCCCGGTGGCTTCCCCCGCCGCGAAGGCCGCGCCAGCACCGATGGCATCCTCGCTATGCGGCTCACTGACCGCCCGCTCCGGCCGCTCTTCCCCAAGGGCTTCCGCAACGAGATCCAGGTCATCGCCACTACCCTCTCCGCTGACCGCGAGCACCAGCCGGACACCCTGATCACCATCGGCGCAAGCGCCGCCATCATGATCAGCGATATCCCCTTCAACGGGCCGGTCAGCTCCGTTCGCGTCACCCGCCTCGATGGTGAGTTCATCATCAACCCCACCTTTGAGCAGGCGGAGGCCGGCGACCTCGATATCATCGTCGCCGGCACGAAAGACGCCGTCGTGATGGTCGAAGCCGGCGCCAAGCAGGTGCCCGAGGATGTCGTCCTCGCCGCCATCGAAGCCGCCATGGACGCCAACCGCGCCATCATCACCCTGCAGGAACAGATCGCGGCCGATGCAGCCCCGGTGAAGAAGCCCTTCACTCCCGCGACAGAGAACCCGGACGCGATGGCCGCCATCGGCGACTACCTCAAGGACCGCATTCCCGAACTCGTCGCCACCGCCGCATCCGAACGCAGCGACGCCAACAAGGCCGTCCGCCTTGAGCTCCAGGAAAAGTTCAGCGAGAAGTTCTCCTCCAGCGAGATCGGCGACGCCCTCTACAACACCATCAAGAAGGCCATGCGCAAGCAGATCCTCGAACAGGAAAAGCGCGCCGACGGCCGCGGCATCACCGAGGTCCGCCCGCTCGATATCCACGCCGGCGTCCTTCCCCGCACCCACGGCACCGGCCTTTTCTCCCGTGGCGAAACGCAAGTGCTCACCATCGCCACCCTTGGCGGGCTGAGCATGTCCCAGAAGCTCGACACGCTCTCGCCGGATGAATCCAAGCGTTACATGCACCACTACAACTTCCCGCCCTTCTCGGTCGGCGAAGTTCGCCCCCTGCGCGGCGCCGGCCGCCGCGAGATCGGCCACGGCGCCCTCGCCGAGCGCGCCCTCGAACCCGTCGTCCCGACGCCGGAGGACTTCCCCTACGCCCTCCGCCTCGTCAGCGAGGTCATGTCGTCCAACGGCTCCACCTCCATGGCCAGCGTCTGCGGCAGCACCCTCGCCCTCATGGATGCCGGTGTCCCTATCGCGGCGCCCGTCGCGGGCATCGCCATGGGCCTCATCATGGGCGAAGACGGCAACTACAAGGTCCTCACCGA
>CAZRUZ010000070.1:0-12579 GCA_964603275.1 uncultured Anaerolineaceae bacterium
CAGGACAAGCTCCTCAAGATGGAGGACTACCTCCACGAGCGCGTCATCGGCCAGGACAAGGCCATCGTCGCCGTCTCCGATGCCATCCGCCGCGCCCGCGCCGGTCTCAAGGACCCGACCCGTCCGATCGGCTCGTTCATCTTCCTCGGCCCCACCGGCGTCGGGAAGACCGAGCTGGCCAAGACGCTCGCCGAATACCTCTTCGACGACGAAGACGCGATGGTCCGCATCGACATGTCGGAGTACCAGGAGCGTCACACCGTCAGCCGCCTGATCGGGGCGCCTCCCGGCTACGTCGGCTACGACGAGGGCGGTAGCCTGACCGAGGCCGTCCGCCGCCGGCCTTACCGGGTCATCCTCTTCGACGAGATCGAGAAGGCCCACCCGGACGTGTTCAACACCCTCCTCCAGGTGCTTGATGATGGCCGCCTGACGGATGGCCACGGCCGCACCGTCGATTTCCGCAATACCGTCATCATCATGACCAGCAACCTGGGCACCGGAGCGCAGGAAAAGGCCACCTTCGGCTTCACCCGCCGCAGTGAGAACCTGACGGATCACGAACTCCTCCAGGGCTCCATCGAAAAGGCCCTGCGCGAGTTCTTCCGTCCCGAGTTCCTCAACCGGATCGACGAGATCGTCGTCTTCGAACCGCTCACCCAGGCCGAGCTCGCGCGCATCGTCGATATCCTCGCCAACGAGGTGCGCGAACGGCTCGCCGACCGCCAGCTCGATTTCGAACTCACCGCCGCCGCACAGGCCGAGCTCGTCCGCGAAGGCTTCGACCCGACGTATGGCGCGCGGCCGCTGCGGCGCACCATCCAGCGCCGCATCGAGAACGAGTTGGCCCGGCGCGTGCTGGCGGGCGAATTCCACGACGGCCAGAAGGTCACGGTGGACTTCCAGGACGGCGCCTACGCGTTCGCCGCGGCCGGCTCCCCGGTCCATCCGGCAGCGGGCGACGTCGTCGAGGGCGAGGTGGTGGAGGTCGGCTGACCCGGACGCTCCGCCGCACGGCACAATGAAGAAGCCCGGGGAACTTCCCGGGCCTCTTCGCTTCTTGCCCGCGTGCGCGAGTCGGCCCGGCCCTACCCGACAACCGGGAACGGGGGCTCGAACTCCTTGTCGTCCACCTTGGTGGCGATCTCGGTGGCGCGCATCTTCAGGCCCTCGCTTTCCACCAGCGTGACGATCCCATCCTTCTTGTCGACGCAGAACACCGCGTCCTTGTTGTCGGTCGCCTCAAGCTTCCCTTCGAAGCAGCGCGAATCGCGCCCCGCGATCTTCTGCCCGGAGACTTCCTTGATGTTCTTGTCGTTCTTCACCCGCTCGGTCAGCTTCTTCATGTCCATCACGGCGAATGTCTCGCCCAGTCCGTTCGTTCCGGCGCTTTTCATACATTGGCCGATCGCCCCGGACTTTGTGCACATGAATGAGTTGGTGCCGTCCTCGATGAAGATCATCTCACCCACACCGAGGCTCTCGCCCATCGAAATCCGCGTCAGCACTTTCGGGGGCTTCTGCGCGTAGGCCATCGTCCCCTTCTGCGTCGTGCCGTCGGCCTCGTACTCCATCTCGTACTTGACCAGGTAGGTCAGCTTCGAGGCATCGGCGAACACGTCGCTGAGGTCCCCGCCGGAAGCAGTCGGGCTGGCCTTGCCCCCGGGGGTTGCTGTGGCCTTGCCATCGCCGTCGCCCGCAGGTTTCGTGCTGTCCGTCGTGCTCGCCGTCGGGGTGCCGGCCGCATCCCCACCGTCGTCGTCGCCATCGTCATCATCGTCGCCGCCACAGGCCCCAATCGCCAGCGTGGCCGCAAGCGCCACGCCCAACCACCATCGTCGTTTCATGATTCCTCCCTGCCCGGTTCTCCGGGAGCCGAACCATATTCCCACTCGATCGCGAGTTTGCCATCCCCCTGCCCGGTAATTTCCCGGGCAAGCCCCTGGCTCTGAAACGAAACGTCTACCCCGCTACACTTCTCCCATGACCCGTTTCCAGGCCGCGATCTTCGACATCGGCGGGGTGCTCACCCACTCGCCCGTCACCGCCATCATCGATTTCTGCCGCACCCACAACATCCCGGATGAGACGCGCATCGCCATTTTCGGCCCCGAAGATGGCCCGTGGTCCCGCTTCGAGCGGAGCGAGTTGAGCCCCGCCGAGTTCGCAGCCGTCTTCGAAGAACACGCCCGCGCCGGCGGCAGCCAGGTTGGCGGCCAGGAGTTCTTGCGCTGGTTCTTCAGCGGCTTTGGCCCCCGCCCCGAGATGATCGCCGTCGTTGAACACCTGCGCGGCCGGGTCCGCCTCGGCGCCATCACCAACAACGTTGCCCGCGATGAGCCGGCCGAACGCCGTACCGCCGGTGTCCCCATCCACAACCTCTTCGATATCGTCATCGAATCGGCCATCGTCGGCGTGCGCAAGCCCGAGCCCCGCATCTACCAGATCGCCTGCGAACAGCTCGGCATCGAGCCACACCAGGCTGTCTTCCTCGATGACATGGGCCCCAACCTCAAGGGCGCCCGCGCCCTCGGCATGCACACCATCAAGGTCGACCACACCACCAGCGCGATCGATGCCCTCGAAGAAGCGCTCGGCTTCCCGCTCCCAAGGCCGGACTAGCCGGAGGGCGCCCCGCTCAGATCGGCATGTAGATCCACGTCCGCCACTTCGCCGGGTCGGGCTCCTGCTCCGGGTCGCTTTCGTACACCTCCCACATCGCGCCCGTTACCGCCTTGCCCTGCGCGCGGACCCAGTCCAGCAGCGCCGTGTAGGTCGCCTCCATCGCATCGTATGGGCCGATGTGCAGCGCCTTTGCGACCTGCGTCGCGGGCCGCACGCCCGCGATCACCCCGTTCGATGCCTCGACCGGCGCCGCCACCGGAGCACCGACCTCCAGTTCGACTTCCTCCTCACCGACGCCCAGGTAGCGCGTCCACGGCGGCCCCGCTGGCGCCACCTGGTGCGCCCCAAGCCAGCCGAACAGCTGGCCGAACATCGGCCCCATCCGCTGGCCGATCTCCACCATCGGCATGGTGGCGCGCACCGCGACATACGGCTGCCGGGGTTGTTGCTCGATCTCGAAGCTGTGGTCCACCTGCCACCTCCCGTCGGTGTGGATACCGCCCCATGGTGGTCCGCCCCGCACCAGCGCGTACAGGGACCTCGGGGCCCGGTTCTACGGGCCGGTTGGCGCCCATTCCCGGCCAATAGGGAAGGCCCGGTGGAGCGGACACCGGGCCTTCGCGGCCGGAGACGTTGTCATCCGGCAAATCTACGGCGGGAGCCACGAGCGGAATGGCGTCCCGCGCCGGCCCGCAAAGTACGAAATCCCCGCGTTCCCGGTCAACCTCACACGACGAAATCTTTGCAATTCCCTGCCGTCCGCGTAGCCTTGATCGCATGAGCAGCGACTCGATCGGGCGCATTGCCGGCTGGCTGCGGGCCTCGTCCCGCACCGTCATCCTCACCGGCGCCGGCATCAGCACCGAGTCCGGCATCCCCGACTTCCGCGGCCCCCAGGGCGTCTGGACCAGGAACCCCGGCGCCGAAAAGCTCGCCACCCTCCAGCACTACATGGCCAACCGCGATGCCCGCGTCCGCTCGTGGCAGAACCGATTGCTCAACACCGCCTGGACTGACGCACACCCCAACCCCGGCCACCACGCCATCGCCGAGATCGAGCGCCGGGGCCACCTCGATACCCTCGTCACCCAGAACATCGATAGCCTCCACCACCGCGCCGGCAATTCCGGCGGCCGCATCATCGAGATCCACGGCAACGTGCGCGAATACGTCTGCATGAGCTGCGGCCTCCGCGGTCCCATGGAGGAGGCCCTCGACCGGGTCCGCGCCGGCGACGACGACCCGCCCTGCCTGGAATGCGGAGGCATCCTCAAGTCCGCCACCATCTCCTTCGGCCAGGACCTCGTCCGCGAAGACCTGGAACGTTCCGAACGCGCCGCCGCCCGCTCCGACCTCTTCCTTGCGATCGGCACCTCGCTCACCGTCTACCCGGTCGCCCTCCTCCCGGAGATCGCCATCCGCGCCGGCGCGCGCTTCGTCATCCTCAACGCCCAGGAAACCCCCTACGACCGCAACGCCCACGAGATCATCCGCGGCCCGCTCGGCGAAATCCTCCCCGAAATCGTCGAAGCCGTCTGATCCTTGCCGTCCGCTCTGGTAATCTCCGCCCGCAACTGCACACCGGGGGAGTCCGCCATGATCGAAGAAACCACCGCACCTGAAGACCTCGGCCTGGACCCTACCCGTCTCCGCTACCTCGATGAGCACATCCAGCGCTACGTCGATTCCGGCCGGCTCGCCGGCGCCACCGCCATCGTCGCCCGCGCCGGCTCGGTCGGACACGTTTCCGTCTATGGCCACGCAGACCGCGAACGCGGCGTCCCCATGGACCTGGACACCATCTTCCGCATCTACTCGATGACCAAGCCGATCACCTCGATCGCGCTCATGCAGCTCTACGAACGCGGCCTCGTCCAGATCGATGACCCGGTCCATCGCTACATCCCCGAGTGGGAGAACCTCCGCGTCTACGTCATGGGCAGCGGCCCCGGCATGGTCACCAAACCCACATCCCGCCCGATGACGGTGCGCGACCTCCTCTCCCACCAGTCCGGGCTCACCTATGGCTTCCTCGAACGCACCAACGTCGATGCCCTCTACCGTGCGAAAGGCATCGGCCAGGTCGAAACCCGCGGCACCCTCCGCGACATGATCGAAGCGCTCGCGGCCCTCCCGCTCGAGTTCTCCCCCGGCGATGCCTGGAACTACTCGGTCGCCACCGACGTCTGTGGGTACCTCGTCGAGGTCATCAGCGGTCAGCGCTTCGACCGCTACCTCCAGGCCAACATCTTCGACCCGCTCGGCATGACCGATACCGGCTTCCACGTCCCACCGGAAAAGGCCCACCGCCTCGCCGCCAACTACGTCGTCGATGGCGCCGGCATCCGCCTCATCGATGACCCGGCGAAGAGCCCCTACCTGAGCGAGCCCACCTTCTTCTCCGGCGGCGGCGGCCTTGTCTCCACCCTCCAGGACTACCTGGTCTTTTGCACCACCCTGATCAACGGCGGCGAACTCGGAGGCGAGCGCATCATCGGCTCGAAGACGCTCGAGCTCATGACCTCGAACCACCTGCCCGAGGGCAAGGATCTTGCCGCGCACGCCGTCGGCCGCTGGGCCGAATCGGCCTTTGCCGGTGTCGGCTTTGGCCTCGGCTTCTCCGTCACCCTCGACCCGGCCAAGTCCCAGCTTTCCGGCACCCCCGGTGAGTACGCCTGGGGAGGCGCCGCCAGCACCGCCTTCTGGATCGACCCCATGGAAGAGCTGGTCTTCATCTTCATGACCCAGCTCATGCCCTCGTCCCACTACAACATCCGCCGCGAACTCCGCGCCATCGTCTACTCCGCCCTCACGGACTAACCCGGAACCACCACTCACCCATCCGAGGCACGCCAGGGATGGCGTGCTGCACTGTCACCACCCCGAACCCGCCGCCCCCCGTCAGGACCTACGAACTCCCCCGCCGCCCAACCCGCCCCAACAAAAAATCCCGCACCCCCGCCACCGTCGCACCCGCCAGATCACGCCGCCCCTCGCGTACCCACAACCCCATCCGCGCCAACCGCGTCGCCAGGTAATACGCGAAAAACACCCCGAATCGCGCCTTCCCGAGGTGCTTCCGCATCAGGTACGGCCGGTTCCGCGACAGGTAATAACACCCGAAGGCCGACATCTGCCCGCCAAGCGTCGCCCCCTTCCGGTGGAACACCACCGAGGCCGGCTCGTACATCAGCCGGTAGCCCACATCCCGCGCCCGCCGGCAGAAGTCCGTGTCGTCGTAGTACACAAAAAATGCGTCGTCGAGCAGCCCCACCTCGGTGAACGCCCCGATCGGCACCAGCAGGCACGAAAGGTTGGCCGTCTCCACCTCGTGCGCGTACCGGTCGGCCGGCCCCTCCTGGTGCCCGAGTACACGCCGTTTCCACGTCCCCCGCCACCAGTCGAACTCACCCACCGAGTCGTCCAGGATCCCCGGCTGCCCGGCCAAATAGGTCTTTGGCGCGACCATCGTCCGCGCGTCCGCCTGCGCGATCAGTGGCTCCAGGAACCCCGGCGTCACTTCCGTGTCATCGTTCAGGAAGAGCACGTACGCGATGTCATCCCGCTCGCGCAGCTCTCGCAGGGCCCGGTTGCACGCCCCCGTGAAGCCCAGGTTCTCGCCGTTTTCGATGACCTTCGCCCCGGGCCGCCGCCCGCGTACCAGCGCCGCCGAACCATCCCGCGAACCGTTGTCCACCACGCACAGCGACCATTCCGGGTACGTGACGCCCGCCAGCGCGCCGAGGTACGCGTCCAGGTGCGCCGCCGCGTTCGTGGTCACGGTCAGGATGGCGACGTGTGGCAAGCCTGTCATGTCGCCGGGGGGTCTCCCTCCGCCCTGCCACCCGCTTCTGCCGCCTCTTTCTCCGCGCGAATCCGCAGGAAGTCGGGGTTGTGGATGAGTGCCTCGTTGAACCGCTCAAGTGCCTCCGGCGATGTCGCGATCGCCTCTTCGATCCCCTCTTCGAGTGCCCTGCGGATTTCCGGCGAGGTGTTCGACAGCCGTTCCAGGTGGTCCGTCACCACCCGCCTGGGTTCATCGATCGTCACCATCCGGCCGCGTTCCATCAGCGCCGCCCGGTCGCTGAACCGCTCAACCGCCCCCAGGTCGTGCGACACCATGATGATCGTCACGCCGCGCTCCTGCAGCCCGGCGATGTGGTTGTAGCACTTCTCCTGGAAGCGCGCGTCGCCCACCGCCAGCACCTCATCCACCAGCAGGATCTCGGGCTCCATGAACGCCGCGATGGCGAACCCGAGCCGCACGTACATCCCCGAGGAGTACGTGCGCATCGGCTGGTCGATGAACTGCTGCAGCCCGGCGAACTCCACTATCCGGGGCAAGAGCGCCTCGATCTCGGCCCGCGTCATCCCGATGAGCAGCCCGTTCAGGATGGCATTCTCGCGTCCGCTCACCTGCGGATGGAATCCGCTCCCCAGCTCGAGCAGCGTGCTCACCCGCCCCAGGGTCTCCACGCTGCCCTCCGTCGGCTTCGAAAGCCCCGCCAGCAGCCGCAGGAGCGAACTCTTGCCGCTCCCGTTCGCGCCGATGATCGAGAAGAACTCGCCCCGGCGCACATCGAACGAGACATCCCGCACCGCCCACAGGTCCCGCGCGCGGTGGCTCTCCCGCCACGCCCGCAGCGGATGCACCAGCGTCGTCTTCAGCTCCTGGCCCGGCCCAACCATGTGGAAGCGCTTCGAGACGCCCCGAACCGACATCACCACGGGCGCTTCAGATTGCATCGGCGAACGCATCCTCGAGCTTCCGGAACGTGAACCACCCGGCCACCAGCAGGATGACCGTCAGCCCCGCCGAGCTCACCAGGTCCGCCGCCGGCCAGTCCCCGTCCAGCAGGATCGTCCGCCAGCTTTCGGCCAACGGCGCCAGCGGGTTCACCTTCGTCACCCAGTCGTATCGCTCGGGCACCCGGTCAGCGGCATAGATGATCGGTGTCGCGTAGAACAGCATGCTCATCACCACATCAGTGATGTGCTCAAGGTCGCGGAAGAACACCGTCAGGCTTGCGACCAGCATTGCCGCCCCGAGGATCAGCGCCAGCTGCAACGTGAACACCAGGGGCAGGGCCAGCCACGCCAGCCCCGGTTCGTGCCCCGAGAAGATGAGAAACCCGGCCAGCACCGGCAGCGAAAGCACGAACTGGAGCGTATTCCCGAGCACCACGCTCACCGGCAGCACCGCCCGCGGGAAGCGGACCTTCTTTAAAAGCCCGCCATTGCCCACGAATGTTGTCGTCGCTGCCTGCACCGAACCCTGGAACCAGAACCAGGGGAAGAGCCCTGCCAGCAAGAACTCCGCGGTGATGCCCGTCCCCAGCACTTTGTCCAGCGCGAAGCTCAGGATCAGCCCCAGTGCGAGTGGCCGCCCCATCGACCACAGCCAGCCGAACACACTGCCCTGGTAGCGCAGCTTCAGGTCCCGGCCTGTTAGTGCCGCCACCAGCTCCAGCGAGCTCCGGAGGCTGCGCTCGCCCGGTGTCCGCATCGCCATCGTCCCGGTTGTCACAGACGCAGTATGCCCGCCCTCGCGGTTACCGGTTAGCTCCGCCCTATCCCTGCTGGGTGACCCGCCGAAGGAAGCTCCGCGCCCGTTCGGTGCGGGGCGCGCCAAAGAACTCCGCGGGCGTGCCTTCTTCCTGGATTACCCCTTCATCCATGAAGACGACCCGCCGCGCTGCCTCGCGCGCGAACCCCATTTCGTGCGTGACCGCGAGCATCGTCATGCCCTCCGCAGCCAGGTCCCGCATCACCGCCAGCACCTCGCCCACCAGCTCCGGGTCGAGCGCGCTCGTCGCCTCGTCGAACAGCATCAGCTTCGGGTTCATCGCCAGCGCCCGCGCGATCGCCACCCGCTGTTGCTGCCCCCCGGAAAGCTGCGCCGGGTAGGCATCGAGCTTCTGCCCCAGCCCCACCCGCGTCAGCGTGGCCACCGCGGTTGCCCGCGCCTCGTCCTTCGATTTGCCCAGCACCTGGACCGGCGCTTCCATCACGTTCCCCAGGGCGCTCAGGTGCGGGAACAGGTTGAATCGCTGGAACACCATCCCCATTTGCGCGCGCATCTTTGCGATCGTGCCCTCCCGCTCCTCCTTCAGCTCGCCGCCAACCTCCCGGTAGCCCACTAGCCGGCCCTCGAACAGGATCCGCCCCCCGTCGATCTTCTCCAGGTGGTTGACGCAGCGCAGCAACGTCGATTTCCCCGAACCCGATGGCCCGAGGATCGCCACTACCTCGCCCTGCTCCACCGCCATCGTGATCCCGCGCAGCACCTCGTTCCGCCCGAACCGCTTGTGCACGTCGAGCACCTGGAGGAGTGGCGAGTTTCGAGTTTCGAGTTGCGCGTCAGTCATGCCACACGCCCCCGCGGTGCAGGTGCGCCGCAAACCCGGTCCCCGGGCGGGACCCGACCGTCAGGGAGGGACTCGCACCCTGTCTCACTCGCATCTCATCTCTCGCAACTCGCCACTTCTCAATCCCTCGGCCCGGTCAGCATCAGTCGCCGCGTCCACCCGCTTCCCCCCGCGCCCGCCCCGTAACTCTCCGCCCCGTACCTCCCTTCGACCCACGCCTGCGCGAGGCTCCCCACCGTCGTAAGCGCCAGGTACCACACCGAGGCAATGATCAGCCATTCGAAGTACAGCAGGCTCGACGAGTACTGCAGCTTCGCTACCAGGAACAGCTCGCTCACCGAGATGACGGAGACCAGCGACGAGTTCTTCAACAGCGCGATGAACTCGTTCCCCGTCGGCGGGATCACCACGCGCAGTGCCTGGGGCAGGATGATCCGCCGCATCGCCTTCGGATACGTCATCCCCAGGCTCTTCGCCGCCTCCATCTGGCCTGCGTCCACGCTCTGGATGCCCGCCCGCATAATCTCCGTCATGTATGCGCCTTCGTTGATCGCCAGCGCGAACACGCCCGTCGTGAATGGCGACATCTGCCCGTTCCATGGCGCCCACTCCGGCCACACCTGCGGCAGCGCGAAGAACCAGAACACGATCTGCACAATCAGCGGCGTGCCCCGGAAGAACCAGATATAGGCCAGTCCCAGCACCTTCAGCGGCCACGCCCGCGAAAGCCGCATCAGCGCGAACGCCGTCCCGAGCACGATGCCGAAGAACATCGCCACCGCCGTCAGGCGCAGCGTCATCCACACCCCTTCGAACACGATGTCCGAAAACAGGTTCTCGCCGATGTAACCCCAGTCGACCGCCAGAAATACCACGCGGGCTCCAGTACAACGGGCGGGAGGATGCATCCCCCCGCCCGCCGTTGGTACTTACTTCGTCCCCACCTACTTGATGGAGCCCGCCTCCAGGCCCCAGTACTTCAGGATGGCGTCGTACTGGCCCTTCTCCATCATCGCCTTCACCGCCGCCTCCAGCGCCGTCTTCACCTCGCCGTCGTCCTTGCGGACGGCGATGCCGTACGGCCCGGTGTTGTACTGTTCGCCGACCACCTCAACACCCTTCACCTTCGCCGCGCCATAGCCGGCAACCGGGAAGTCCATCAGCGCGGCATCGGCCCGGCCGGTGCTCACCGCAGTGATCGTGTCGGTGTTCTGCTCGAACGTCTGCACTTCGATCTTCTTGTCGCCGCACTTGCCGTTCTGCTCTTCCGCCTCGTCGATCTGTACGGTGCCCACCTGGATGGCGACCTTCTTGCCGCACAGGTCCGCGACGGTCTTGATCTTCGCCGGGTTGCCTTCCTTCACCAGGATGCCGGAACCGGCCTCGAAGTACTCGACGAAGTCCACCTGCTTCTTGCGCTCGTCCGATGCCGTCATCGACGACATGATCACGTCGGCCTTCTTGCCCGTGAGCGCCGGGATGATCGCGTCAAACGGCGTGTTCTGCACCTCCGCCTTCACGCCCCAGGCCGCCGCGATGCAGTTCGCGAAGTCCACATCGGCGCCGATCGGCGTGTTCGTCCCTTCTTTCACGAACTCCATGGGCGCGTAGCTCAGGTCCGAGGCGACGACGAACTTCCCCGCCTCCTTGATCCGGGCCGGGGCTGCCAGGCCCAGGTCCTTGCAGTCCACGCTGGCAGCGGTCAGGTCATTGCCGCCTTCCCCGCCGTTCGCGTCGTCATCATCGTCGTCGTCGCCGCAGGCGCCCGCGATCAGCGCTGTCGCCGATAGCGCGCCAAGGATCACGAACATGGTCTTCCGTTTCCAGTACATTCCAGTGACCTCCCTCAAAGTCGCCGCAACTATCGCACGGCAAACTCTCTGGGAGAATATGCTTACCGCCCGGAAAGATCAGCCCGGACTGGCCCGCTACTCATCCATTGCTATCATCGACGCTCCGGCAGCCCGGATCGCGAACTCATGGAACCAACCGCAATCACCGTCCGCGTGCCCGCCACCAGCGCCAACCTCGGCGCCGGCTTCGATTGCCTCGGCCTCGCGCTCGACCTCTTCGCCTCGATTACCGTCACTTTCAGCGAGGCGGAAGCCGCCCCGACCGAGGACGTGGGCGAGAAGATGGTCCTCACCGCTGTCCGCCAGGCCTATGTGCGCATGGGCAAGCAGCCGCCCCACGGCCTGCGCGCCGCCTACAACGTCGCCATCCCGCTTGGCCGCGGCCTCGGGGCGAGCGCCGTCGCCCGCGTTGCCGGTGTGGTCGCCGCCAACGAATTCGAACGCAAGCCGCTGAGCGATGGCCAGGTCCTCGACCTCGCGAGCGAGCTGGAAGGCCACGGTGATAACGCCTGCCCCGCCCTCTTCGGCGGAATGCAGGTCTGTGTCCAGTCCGCCGTCGGCCCCTACGTGCACGTGCCGTGCCGCTACCCGCAGGATGCCGCCATCGCCATCCTCATCCCCGACCACTCCATGGCGACGAAGGACGCGCGCAAGGCCCTTCCCGACTCCTACTCGCGCGCCGATGCCGTCCACAACACCGGCCGCGCCGCCCTCTTTGTCGCATCCATGGCTGCCGGCCGCCTCGACATCCTCAGCGAGGCCACCGATGACCGCATCCACCAGCGCCAGCGCGCCTCCCTCTTCCCGCCGATGTTCGATATCTTCGCCGCCGCCCGGTCCGCCGGCGCCCATGCGGCCTGGCTGAGCGGGGCCGGCAGCTCCATCGCTGCCATCTGCCCGGAAGACACCGCCCGTACCGTCGCCGCCGCCATGGTCGCCACCTCCGAGGCCGCCGGTTACGCGGGCCGCTCGCTCGTCACCCGCATCGCCCGTGAAGGCGCCACTATCTCCAGAGTCGAAATCGCCAGGGATTAAGATGGCCATCCGCCGGGCCACACCATCCGACCTCGATACGATCATCCAGCTTGTCCACGGCCTCGCCGAATACGAACGCGAGCCTGACGCCGTCAAGCTCGACCGCGATACCTTTGCCCGGCACCTCTTCGGCCCCCACCCCTTCGCCGAAGTCTTGCTCGCGGAGACACCCGCCGGGGAGAGCGCCGGTTTCGCCCTCTTCTTCCACAACTTCAGCACCTGGGAAGGCCGCCCCGGCATCTACCTCGAAGACCTCTTCGTCCGCCCCGAGCTGCGCGGTCATGGTTACGGCAAGGCGTTGCTTGTCGAGCTCGCACGCATCGCCGTCGCGCGCGATTGCGCCCGGCTCGAATGGGCCGTCCTCGATTGGAACGAGCCGTCCATCCAGTTCTACCGCTCGCTCGGCGCCCGCCCCATGGACGAATGGACCACCTATCGCGTGAGCGGAGATGCGCTGGACAACCTGGCGCGGGGCTGAGCGCGCCCCCCTGAACCTCGGGGATTCCTCCTCCCCGGATTCGGCAAAACCCCGAACGACAGATTCACCCCACCCTTGCTCTACTCCCAAAACCGGGTGGTATAGTGACTGTTCGGTGCTGGCGGGGGCCTGTTGCAATCCTGCGCAGGCGGCATCGGCGTTGCTCCCCCGTGTCCAATCCTGGTAGCAGAAGGACGGTCTGGTTTGACCGAACCACTCC
>CAZRUZ010000071.1:0-12338 GCA_964603275.1 uncultured Anaerolineaceae bacterium
CCCGACCCGCCGACGCTCTTCTTCAAGCCGCTTTCGAGCATTGCCGGGCCGGGTGACGCGATCGTGTTCCCGGCGGGCTGCGGGCGGGTGGACCCGGAGGGCGAAATCGTCATCGTCATCGGCCGGCAGCTGAAGAGTGCGAGCCGCGAGGAGGCGATCGCCGGGATCTTCGGTTATACCGCCGGGAACGACATCTCAGCGCGCGAATGGCAGCAGAAGGACGGGCAGTGGTGGCGGGCGAAGGGTAGCGACACGTTCGGGGTTTTCGGGCCGACGATCACGACTGATGTGGCCCACGACGCGCTTGAAGTGGTAACCCGCGTGAACGGCGCTGAGGTGCAGCGCGGGCACTCGACCGAGCTCATCCGCGACATCCCTGAGATCGTGCGTTATGTCAGCGCCGTGATGACCCTCCTCCCCGGCGACCTCATCTACACCGGCACGCCCGGGTCGCCGCCAGCGATCACGAGCGGCGACGTGGTGGAGGTCGAGGTAACGGGCGTGGGCGTGCTGCGAAACCAGGTCGCGTAAGTTCGAAACGGGAAGTGCGGAATTCGCGGTCAGGCGGTGACGGTGAAGGCGGTCCGCATTCCCTTGCTGTAGTGGCCGACGGCCTCGCCGTTGACGACTTCGACCACGGTGCAGGCGAGTTCGTATTCACCGGGTTCGAGGGTGAGGGTGAGGGCTTTTGCCTCGCCCATCCGAAGTCCCTGGACCTGGCCGACGAGTTCGGTCCCGCCGGCGGCGGTCTTCTTCAGCACCTGGAGGTCGTGGACGTCGCCGCCTTCGTTTGCGCCGTGACTGTGCTGCATGTCGTGGACGGCCCAGAAGGTTACTTCGCCCGCCCTGGCCGAGGTCTGTTCAGGTTCGACGGCCCAGTTCAGGAGACTGACGCGAATGGCGCCTTCCGGGGGAGCGCTGCCGTTCATCCCTGCTGAATCGTGCGCGCCCGCCCCGTGATCCTCCCCACCATCCTCACCTCCACAGGATGCGGACGCAAGGACCGTGGCCGTGAGACCGAACGCGATGAGCAGCCCGGAAAACGTGCGTCGCATCAGCAGATCCTTCGCGGCAGGTTCGTGAGTCCACAGGCCGCCTAAGGAGTGTATGAACGGGCCGTTTTGGTCGCAACGACTGCGGTCAAGCACCGGTGAAGCCTGGGCAGGGCCGCGCGGACGCAATCCTTCGCCCTTCGGAGTTCCCGGGTCGGCCCTGGTTAGTCCCAGCGGGCCGGGAGCTTGAGGTGGGTGAGGTTCTCCTCGCCAACTTCGCGGACGATGGCATCCCAGGCATCGAGGTCCCATTCGCCTACGAAGGTGTACGAAGAACCGCTCCGGCCCGCGCGGGCGGTACGGCCGATGCGGTGGATGTACTCTTCCGGATTCTGGGGGACGTCGTAGTTGATGACGTGTTCGATATCGGGGATGTCGAGGCCGCGGGCGGCGACGTTGGTGGCAACGAGGAATTCGAGGGCGCCCGAGCGGAAGTCGGCCATGACGCGGTCGCGCTGGCCCTGGCGAAGGTCGCCGTGGATGGCCTGGGCGGGGACACCGGCGGACTGGAGCTGGGCGGTCAGCCGATCGACGCCGATCTTGGTGTTGCGGAAGATGAGCGAACGGCCGAGGCCGTGCTCTTCGTAAATGAAGCGCAGGGCGGCGAACTTGTCGCGTTCGGACACTTCGCAGAAGAGCTGCTCGACGCCTTCGGCGGTGCGCTGTTCGGGGTCAACGGCCACCCGGTTGGCGCGGCGCATGTGGCGGTACACCAGGCGGCCGATGCTTTCGGGCATGGTGGCGCTGAAGAGGGCGGTCTGACGGTCCTTCGGGACGGAGCGGAGGATGTAGTCGATATCGCGGGCGAAGCCGATATCGAGCATCTGGTCGGCCTCATCGAGGACGACGAAGTGGACGTTGCCGAGCTTGAGCGTGCCGCGCTTCAGGTGGTCGATGACGCGGCCGGGTGTGCCGACGACGACGTGGGCGCCGCGCTGGAGATGATCAAGGTCGGTTTTGACTCTGCTGCCGCCGACAAGGCCGAGGGTGATGAACCCATAGAACTTGCCCAGGTGGAGCATCACGTCACGCACCTGGTTGGCGAGTTCGCGGGTGGGGACCATCACGATGGCCTGGACATCGTTGCGCGTGGGATCGATAGAACGGGAGAGGGGGAGACCGAAGGCGATGGTCTTGCCGGTGCCGGTCTGGGCGAGGCCAACGACGTCTTCGCCGTCGAGGAGGACGGGGAGCGCCTCGCGCTGGATGGGGGTGGGGTCGGTGTAGCCGAGGGCAGCGATGGCCTGGAGGGCGACATCATCGAGGCCCAGGGCCCGGAAGGACTCGGACAGGGGGGCGAGGGCGGGAGGCAGACCGGCTGCCGGTTTCGCAAGGGTTGTGGGCGCCTGGGCGCCGCCGGAGTCAGCGGTCTTGCCGCCGCGCTTGCGGCCGCCGCGGGAGCGGCGGCGAGGAGCATCGCCCGGGGCGGCCGGGAGTTCGCGGCGCAGTTGCGAGCTGGTGGCAGCGGGCCGGGACGTGGAGGCGGGCTGCTCAGCGGTTGGGGTCAGCACCGGGGTGACGGGTTCCGGGGACGCCACGGCATTGCGGCGCCGGAACGGGCGGGAAAGGACGGAAATCAACGGACTCAGAATCACTTCCTGGTCATCGCCGGAAGAATTGGGGCATGGCGCCCGGCGGCGAAGCAGACGGGCCGGGCAAGCGTGAAGCCGGGGCGGCGCTCGATCGCGCGGGCTGGCGCGGGGGCTGACCTGGCGGGGTGCACAGTCACCATGACCTTCAGGCACTCAGCGTATCACACCGGGACGGCGAAGGGGTGATCGGGCCAGCGGCGGGAAGCGATGCGTGCCGGGCCCCGGGGTTCGGCTAGAATGCGCGGCGATGGCCGGGGAGGGCCCCCGGCCGGGAGGGGCACGGGCATGACGATCAAGGCGACATCGCTGCTTTCGATCCTGGCCATCTGGGTCGCGAGCATTGGCGCGGTCATGGCGGATGGCGGGAGCTGGTGGCTGCTGATCTTTTCGGTGCTGACGACGGCCGCCGTGGGCGCCTCGGCCTGGCGGCGGCTGGGGATATCGCGGGTGATCGCGATCGCCGGCACCTGGGGGGCGACGGGGCTGGCAGCGGGGAGCGACCCGGGGGCGACGTGGGTGGGCGTGTTCGCCTTCCTGACGACGAGCGCGGTGGTGTACAGCACGATGAAGCGGGATGCATGGCTCAACGGCGTGGGGATTGCGGTGGCCTGGGCCGCCGTCGGGGCCGCGGTGCTCGAGCATGGCGCGGGCCCGGCCTGGATGAGCATCTTTGCGTTCCTGACGGCCGGGGCCGTCGCCAACAGCCTGGGCGAGCGCGGCCGCGGGCTGGCCGCCGTCATCTGGTGGGGGGCCGCGGGCCTGATCGTGGTGGCAGCGGGCGCGGGCTGGGCCTGGCTGGGCGTCATCGCGTTCCTGCTGACGGCGGTTTCGCTCGGGGTAGGGAGCTTCTCGTTCCCCTCCGGTATCGAATGGGACCTTTGGGACCGGGACGGCGACGATGAGCGGGTGAAGATCGTGCGCTAGGATTGGGAGGATGGGTGAGCAGTACGACGACGACGTTGACGGGACGGCCCCAGGGCCGGATGAGCGGGACCTGGACCTGATGGATGGGAGCTGGGAGCAGGAGTACTACGCGGGCCAGATCCGGACGCGGGACTGGAACGCGGTGGGGGTCGGGGTCGCGATCCTGGTGATCGCCTCGCTGGTGATCCCGATGTTCCTGGTGCTCACGCGATGAGCGCCGGGCTGGGCGGGCGGGTCGTGGCGCTGGTGTGCCGGGGGAGCGAGACTGACCGGGCGATCGCGGTGGAGCTCGCGGAGGCGGGCGCCGACATCGCGCTTGCGACGGTGACGCGGGCACAGGACGAGGAGTTCCGGACGGCATCGATCGCGAACGAGATCTGGGCAATCGGCCGCGAGCAGATGAACCTGGTAATCGATGCGGCGGACCCGGTCGCAGTCGCGGCGTTCGCGGCGGAGGTCTGCGACCGGATGGGACGCTGCGACGCGCTGGTGTTTTTGCCGGGGGCGGTGGCGGAGATCCCGTTTGACGAGCTTTCGCGGGATGAGTGGGACCCCCTCGTGGAGCGGACGGTCACGGCGTGGCTCTTCTGCGCACAGGCTTTCGGGCGGGTGATTGAACGGGCGGGTGGGAACGGCGCATTGATGCTGGCGGCCGAGCCGGCCGACTGGACACCATCGGGCCATGCGATTAACGGGGCGCTTGCCGGAGCGGTGGCGGGGCTCCAGGCGACCTATGCCGGGCGGGGCGTGCAGGTAGCGAGCTGCGGACCCGCGGATGCGGCGGCCCGGGTGCGGGCACTTCTCAACCCCTGAGATCCTGGGAAAAGCCATGGGCGAGCCCCCGGCCGGCCGGCGCGGGGCGCGTCACCTCGAGCCGATCTGCGGGTCAGTTCAAGGTTGGCCTTAATTTTTTTAAGTTAGGCCTTGACTTTTCTGATTTGGTGGACGATATTTGTCGTGTCAGGCACCGTGGGCACGGCCAGTGCCCAGAAAGGAGAAGGTGACATGGACCTGAATATCCGCTTCCTGAGTGAGTACCCCGAGCTGTACATGAAGAGCCGGCGAGAGTCGGCGGGGCTGTACCGGGCAGGGACTGGGTCGCTGACGGTCGTTATGATCGCGGCGGTTGCGTCAGGCATTCGCCGGGCTTCGGCCCGGGTGGAACGCTGGGCTCGAGGAACAGAAAAAGACGTCCCGGAGTGCCGCCTGCCGCAGGCGCGTTCAGCGCGATAAGGAGACACCTGGATGGCCCGGTTCGTAGGCGCGTGCCCGAGTTGCGACAGCCCAATGGAGATCCGGCGGCTGGAATGCCCGATGTGCGGCGTGGGTGTGGACGGACATTTCGACGCCGGCCCGCTGGCGCGCTTGAGCCGGGAGCAACTCGCGTTCGTGGAAACGTTTCTGCGGGCGCGGGGGAAGATCAAGGACGTTGAGGAAGACCTGGGGATTTCGTATCCAACCGTTGTCGCGCGGTTGAACGACGTGCTGGTGGCGCTGGGCTTCGAGGCGGGTGAGGACCCCCGCGAGGCAGAGCGGCGCCAGCGCGTGCTGGACGACCTGGCTGCGGGCCGCTTGAGCGCCGCTGAGGCGGCAGAACAGCTGCGAGAGCTGGGTGCGCGCGATGGCTGATCCGCGTGACGAACTGGTACGGGCGCTCGATGCCGCGAAACGCGCGCAGGACGAGGCCGAACGGCTCCGGGAACAAGCGAAGCGTATGCAGGACCAGGCGGGAGAGGAGGCGAAGCGCCTGCGGGACCAGGCGCGCGAGGAGGCAAAGCGCATGCGGGACCAGGCGCGAGAGGAGTCAAAGCGCCTGCGGGACCAGGCGCGAGAGGAGGCGCGGCGGTTGCGCGATGAAGCACGGCGAGCGGGGCAGGAGGAGCGGAGCCGCGACCGCGAGGCGCGCCTCCGCGGAAGACGGGATGCCATGCCCGTAGGGGCCGTGGAGATTGACCCGGCGGGCGTGCGTTCGGAGCAGGTGTTCGGCATGGATGGCGTGCGCCAGATCGCGGTGGACAGTACCGCCGGGAAGGTGATTGTGCGGCGGTGTTCGCCCGGAGAGCAGCCAGGCGTGGTATCGACGGGGAGCAAGTCAACGCCCGAGATGGTGGTGAAGCGCGACGGCGACCGGCTGATCGTCGAGGTGAAGCTGGCGAAGGGCTGGCTCTTCCGCAGGCGGCAGGGCGGGACCACGGTGGTCCGCCTCGACGAGACCGAGCTCGCGAGCATCCGGGTGGACAACGGGTACGGCGAGACCGAGCTGAATGGGGTTTCGGCCGGCGAGTTGCGCGTGAGCGTGGGAGCCGGGAGCGTGCAGTGCATCCAGACGCGGGGGCGGCTCGATGTGAACGTCGGCGCCGGCAAGATCGCCGTCCTGGCGCACGCAGGGCTCGCGCGGGCGGATAGCGGGACCGGCGACGTCCTGCTCGACGTCGCGGAACTCGTGCCCGGGGAATACAAGGTGGATGTCGGGCTCGGCCGGGCCGAAGTGCGCCTGCCGGCCGGGCATCGAGTGATGATCCGCGCGACGAGCGGGATGGGGAAGACAAGGCTGGAATACCCCTCGGCGGGCGAGGATGCCGAGACGCGGGTGAAACTCGCCAGCGGCATTGGCGAGGTGGTGGTGAAGGCGCGCGAGGGCGCCCCGGCGGGCACGGATGGGGTCGCTCCGGCGGGCCAGCCCCGGCCACAACGCGGCTCACGGGCGGCGACGGAGCGGCGGCGCGAATCCGAGGAGTTGCGCGTCCTGCAGCTGCTCGAACAGGGCAAGATCACTCCCCAGGACGCGGCCGACCTGATTGCGGCACTGCGCGGTTCGACGGCGCCGCGGTTCGACGACGGCGAGGACGACGGGCCGGACTAAGCCTCGCGGTGGCCCAGGTAGCCGAGGCGAACCGCCGCGCGGGCGAGGTCATGCCGGAACTTCGGGTGGGCGATCTCGATAAGCATGGAAGCGCGTTCGCGGATGGTACGGCCGTGGAGGTTGCGGGCGCCGTATTCGGTGACCACCCAGTGCACATCACCGCGGGTGGTGACCACGCCCGAGCCGGCAAGCAGCTCGGGGCAGATGCGCGAGATTTCGCCGCCCTTCGCCGTCGATGGCAGGGCGATGATGGGGACACCGCCCCGCGAGCGCGCGGCCCCGCGGATGAAATCGACCTGGCCGCCGATGCCGCTGTAGAAGCGTGGACCGATGGAATCGGCGACCACCTGGCCGGTCAGGTCGACGCTGAGCGCCGAGTTGATGGCGACCATGTCATCGTTGGCGGCGATGACATCGACGTTGTTGGTGTGGTCGACCGGATGGAACTCGATTGCCGGGTTGTTATCGACGAAGTCGTAGAGTTCGCGGGTGCCCAGGGCAAAGGCGGTGACCACCTTGCCGGGGTGGATGGTCTTGCGCGCGCCGTTGACGACGCCGGACCGGAGCAGGGGAAGCAGGCCATCGGTGAACATCTCCGTGTGGATGCCGAGGTTGCGGTGGCCGGAGAGGGCATCGAGGACGGCGTTGGGGATGGCGCCAATACCCATCTGCAGGGTGGAGCCATCGCGGATGAGCGCGGCAACATGGCGGCCGACTTCGGCGGCTTCGGGACCAGGGGCTTCGTGCGCTGCCTCGGGGAGGTCGTCATCGACCTCGATGGCGAGATCGATGACCGAGGAGTGGATGGTGTGCCCGAAGGTCCGGGGCATGCGCGGGTTGACCTGCGCGACCACAAGGCGGGCGTTGCGGGCCGCTGCCAGCGCGCAATCCACGGAGACGCCGAGAGAGCAGTTGCCATCACGGTCGGGCGGCGTGACGTGGATGAAGGCGACATCGAGCGGGAGCGAGCCGCCGGGCTCGAACAGGGAGGGGATCTCGGAGAGGAAGACGGGTGTGTAATCGGCCCGGCCCTCCTGGACCGCCTGGCGCGTATTCGGGCCGATGAAGAGGGCGTTGTGGCGGAAGCGGCCTGCCATGGACGGTTCGGCGTAAGGCGCAGGGCCATCGGTGTGGAGGTGGACGATCTCGACATCGCGCAGGTCCGTCCGGATGCCAACGAGGCCGGAAATGAGCGCGTGGGGGGTGGCGGCGCCGGCGTGGATGTAGAGGCGGTCACCCGACTTCACCACCCCGGCGGCCTCTTCGAGGGAGACGATGCGCATGGCGACAGGATGCGGGGCGGGACGTGAACCGGGCAACCTCCGGCGCGGTTGCCTGACTGCGGGGGACCGCGGCCGGTGGGAAGATGGGCGGGTGACATCGATCCTCTGGTACCGGCGAGACCTCCGGGTGCATGACCTTCCCGCGCTGGCCGCGGCAGCCGAACAGGGACCGGTCTTGCCGGTGTTCGTGCTCGACGAACGGCTGCTCGGCGGGCGCCGGGCCTCGGCGAACCGCACCTGGTTCTTGTTGGAGTCACTGCGGGCGCTCGACGCGGCGCTGCGGGAACGGGGCACGCGGCTGCACATCAGGCGGGGCCGGCCCGAGGAGGTCATCCCGGAGCTGGCACTGGCGTGCGGCGCGGGCGCGGTGTACGTGAGCGGGGATTACGCGCCCTACGGACGGAGACGGGATGCGCGCACGGGCCGGGCGCTCAGCGCGGTGGGCGTGGAGCTGATCGAGATGGCCGGGGTGCTGGCCCAGGAGCCCGGGGACGTGCTGACAGCAAAGGGCGCGCCGTTCACGGTGTTCGGGCCGTTCCGCCGGGGGTGGGAATCGCTGCCCCGGCGGAACGTGCTACCCGCCCCCGGGAGGATAGCCCGGGTGGACGGGATTGAGCCGGGAGGGCTTCCGCCGGCGGGTCTCTCCCCGGCGGCGATCATCGAACCCGGCGAGGCGGCCGCGCGCCGGCGGCTCGATTGCTGGGTGGACGGCGGACTGGCGATGTATGCCGAACAGCGGGACTTCCCGGCATCCGGCGGGACATCGCGGCTGAGCCAGGACCTGCGCTGGGGGTTGCTTTCGCCGGTGGAGGTGCTCGAGCGCTGCGAGGCAGCGGGGCCGGCTGGCGCGAAGTTCGCCGCGGAGGTCGCCTGGCGGGATTTCAACCACCACCTGCTCTGGCACCACCCGCGCGTGCTGCGCGAGCCGTTCCAGCGGCAGTTCGCGGGCATGCGATGGCGAGACGACACGGATGCACTTGCCGCGTGGAAGGCGGGCAGGACGGGTTTCCCGCTGGTAGACGCGGGCATGCGCGAGTTGCTGGCCACGGGGTACATGCACAACCGCGTGCGGATGGTCTGCGCGTCGTTCCTGGCGAAGCAGCTGCTAATCGATTGGCGCCTGGGGGAGGCGCACTTCATGGCGCACCTGGTGGACGGAGATGTGGCGAACAACAACGGGGGCTGGCAGTGGTCGGCGGGGACGGGAGCGGATGCGCAGCCCTATTTCCGCGTGTTCAGTCCTGCGCGGCAGGCGGCGAAGTTCGACCACGGCGGGGAGTACCTCCGGCGGTGGGTACCGGAGCTGGGGCGTGTCCCCATTCGGTACCTGCCCGAACCACACACCATGCCCCCGGACGTCCAGCGCGAGGCGGCCTGCGCCATCGGACTGGACTACCCGGCGCCGATCGTCGACCACCGACTGGCGAGGGAGCGAGCAATCGCGGCGTTTTCGGCGGCCCGGCGCGGTGAGCTAGCCGATCTGGTCGACGACCAATGACGCGAGGCCGAGGAAAAAGACGAAACCCATCACGTCGGTGACGGTGGTGACGAAGATGTTGGCGGCAAGGGCCGGGTCGACTCGGACGGCCTTGAGGCCCAGGGGGATGAGCACTCCGCCCATGGTGGCGGCACAGATGTTGAGGAAGAGCGCAGCGGCGATGACGATGCTGAGCGTCTCGTTCTGCTTCCAAGCGTAGGCGCCGAGCCCGGCGGTGAGACCGATGGCGAGGCCGTTCGCCATGGCCACCATGATCTCCTTGCGGCAGGCGCGGAAGACGTCGGCGACGTCGAGGTCGCCGAGAGCGATGCTACGGACGGCGATGGTGGCGGTCTGGGTGCCGGCGTTGCCTCCCATGCCGGCGACGACGGGCATGAAGAGGGCGAGGACGGCGGCCTTGCCGATGGTCTCATCGAAGAGGCCAACGGTGGCAGCGGCGACAAAGGCAGTGACCAGGTTGACCAGCATCCAGGGGAGGCGGCGGCGGACACTGGTGCGGACGGGGCTGAAGACGCGCTCGTCCTCATCGAGGCCGACCATGCGGTACATGTCCTCGGTGGCTTCTTCCTGGAGGACGTCGATGAGGTCATCGGCGGTCATGACGCCTTCGAGCACGCCATCGGCATCAACCACGGGGATGGCGAGGAGGTTGTACTTCTGCAGCGTGCGGGCTGCTTCTTCCTGGTCGGTATTGGCGGTGACTGCGTGGACATCACGGCGGGTGATCTCGGCGAGGGAAGTGCGCGGCGATGAGACGATGAGGTCGCGGATCGAGACGGTGCCCTGGAGGTGGCCGGCGGAATCCACCACGTAGAGGTAATAGACGCGGTCCGAAGGGGGGCGGAGGACACGCAGGTAGTCGATGGCCTGCTGGACGGAGATGTCCTCGTTGAGTGCGACGAAGCCGCGGGACATGAGACCACCAGCGGATTCGTCACGGTACTGGAGGAGCTCGGCGACCTCATCGCCGCGGTCGAGCTGGGCGAGGGTTTCGGCCTGCTGTTCGGGTTCGAGCTGCTGGATGACGTCGGCAACGACATCGTCTTCGACTTCTCCGAGGACGGAGGGGAGTTCCTGGATGCCGACGCCGCGGATGAGGTCGCGGAGCTCATCGTCTTCGACGAATTCGAAGAGCTGGCCGACGACATCGGTGGGGAGGTGGGAGAGGAGCGCGCGGCGTTCGGATTCGGGGAGGTCGAGGACGAGCTCGGCCAGGTCAGCCGGGTGGAGGGAGGTTACGAGGGCGACAAGCTTCGCCCACTCACCTGCATGGGCAAGCGAGCGCGCGTCTTCGAGGACTTCGCGGGCAGCAGTATCTTCGGGCACTGCTCAGTCCTTCGTTGGGGAGGTTCCGGGCACGCGGAGTTGCGCACGAGAGGGAACGTACGCCGGGGGTCTGGCAGGGTCAATCGCGGCCCGTTAACACGTCGAGAGCAAAACGATGAAGATGCTTGATCATGTGATCTATACTAGGCGCGCCCATATGGGCAGGAGGTAGAGCTATGCAGCGGAAACGGATCCTTGCGATGGTTGCGGGAGCGCTTGGTGTGGCGGCGCTTGCGCCGGTTGCCACCGTGTTCGGCGACGACTCGGGGGATGGCGGCGGCCGCTCGATCGAGGCTGTGACAGCGCTTTCAACGGCCATCACCTACCAGGGGCGGCTGACCGATGGTGGCAGCCCTGCGAACGGGGTGTACGACCTGCGCTTTATCCTCTATGACGCCGAGACCGGCGGCGCACAGGTGGGTTCGACGGTGGCCGCCGAGGACGTGACGGTCACGAATGGGCTCTTCAGCACATCGCTCGACTTCGGCGCCGGGGCGTTCAACGGCGACGCGCGCTGGGTAGAGATCGCGGTGCGGCCGGGATCGGGGAGCGGGAGCAGCGGCTACACGGTGCTTTCCCCGCGGCAGCCGGTGAGCCCGACGCCGTACGCGCTCTACGCCGTGGCGGCGGGGAGCCTGGCGGTGCCGTTCACGGCCACCGGTTCGAGCGCGGGCGCGCCATCGACGGCGGAGGGTTTGATCACGGTGGAACAGGGCGGCACCGGGATCGCGATCGCGGGCAACCGGACTTCGACGGATGCGGCGCAATACCCGGCGGTGCTGGGGATGAATGCCGGTGGCGGCGCGGGAGTCCAGGGCGAGACCACCAATGACACCGGCCTTGGCGTGGCGGGTTTCGCGACCGGTACTGCCGGCAACGGCGGGTACTTCTGGGGACCGACCGGGCTGAAGGCGGTCGCATCGACAAGCGCCGGTGTGGCGCTGGAGGTCGATGGGGCGGTCAAGGTCTCGGGGAGCAGCCCGGCGGCGTTCGTGCATACCGCCACCACGGCGAACATGACGGTCCCGGCATGCGCGGGCCATTGCACGGCCATCGACAGTCCGCTCACCAACGGTGACCCGAACGCGATCCTGATCGTCACCGCGCGGTTTAACGAAGGCGCCAGCGTTTCAGGCGTCTACAACGAAAAGGTCGTCGGCGTCTGGTACGAGCCGGGCCTGACAAAGTGGGTGATCTTCAACGAAGACCTGACGGCCATGCCGCTCGGCGCCAAGTACAACGTCCTGGTCATCAAGAAGTGAGCGGGCGCTGGAAACGCAAGGGGTCCGGGCTGATGCTCGGCGGAGTGGCCGCCATTGGCATGGTGGCGGCGGTCGTCGCGCAATCGGCGAGTGGCACGTACGACCTGTCGTGGCGGGCGCTGGTGGGTGGAGGGAGCAGCAGCGGCGGCAACTACGGCGAGCAGGGCGTCATCGGGCAGGGGCTTTCGGGGACTTCGAGCGGCGGCGGGTTCGAGGTCTCGAGCGGGTTCCTGGGCGGTGGTCAGGTGAAGTTCTCGCGTGCATTGCCCATGCTGGCGAAGGACGGGTCGAACTAGGCAGGACAACGCGAAGGGCGCCGTCCCTGGGAGAGGCGGCGCCCTTCGTTCTTGTTCACGTGGGGCGAGCGGTGGGACTTGAACCCACGATCTTCTGAGCCACAATCAGACGCGTTAACCACTACGCTACGCCCGCCACGAGGGAGAACGCCATCGTACCAGATGTGGCGGCAGGGAAAAGCAGACGCGCGGTCAGCCCTCGCCGAGGCGGGCTTTCACTCCATCGAGGATCTGGCGGCGCT
>CAZRUZ010000072.1:0-5289 GCA_964603275.1 uncultured Anaerolineaceae bacterium
CGGATCGCCCGCACAATGCGTCGAAGCTTGCTCTCGAACACCCGGTGGTAGTCCCGCCCGCGCGCATAACGGGCAATCTTCCCGCGGGCCCGGTCGTCCCCCGCCGGCAGTTCCGGCTCCGGCGAGTGGTACGGCAGACCGAGGACGAGCAGCGAGCGCGCTCCGTTGAGGAACCGCTCCGGGTCCGTTGCCCGCTCGATCCATTCCGGGGTCATCCACGCCATCCCCTCGAGCCGGCCTTCGTCCAGCGCTCGCAACGCCGCTTTCCGTGCCTCCAGCAGCGGTTCCGCAGGCGTGATCCCCGCTACCACCAACCCCTCGGCATCGATCAGCGCCCGCACCGCCTCGTCGATTTGGTTAGTCATGCGTAAAGATTAGGGCCGAGAGCCTTGCGTCGCGACAGAATTGTGTTTGAAATCTGGAGACAAACGGCTAAACCGCACGGGACATGACTTTGGTCACAACCTGTACACAAGTGTTAAAGGTACGATTCGGCCATGGCACGCCGCTCCAGTCTCGATTTGCTCGACCCAACACGCAGGGTGCTGATGACGATCTTGAAGCGGCATGGTCAGGCATCCACCGAAACACTCGCCACGGAGGCATTCCTCTCCATCGGCGCTACCCGCCAGCACATGCAGGCGCTCGTCGACCAGGGGCTCGCCGCGTTCGACCTTGAACGCCGTGGCCCGGGGCGCCCCCGGCACCTGTTCAGCCTCACCCAGGCCGGCGAAACCCTCTTCCCCCAGGTCTACGAAGATGTCGCCGAGGCGGTCGTCGCCGCTGTCGAAGGTGAAGACCCCGCAGTCCGCGACCGCGTCTTCGAGAAGGTTGGACAGGCCCTCCTCCGCAAGACCCTCATCCGCCTCGAATCCGTCGACCCGGCGGTCCGCTTCAAGGAAGCCATTGCCAGCCTCGAAGAATCGGGCTACTACCCCGAAGTGACGTACGAGGACTCCATCGCCCGGGTGTCGTTCCTCAACTGTCCGCTGATCAGCGTCGCCCAGCAACACCCCGCGATCTGCGAAGCTGAAAGCCGCTGTCTGATGCTTGCCCTCGGTGGCGAGAGCGTGCGCCGAATCGCCCTCCGCACCGCGGGCGAAGGGCCCTGCACCTATATCGTTCCCATTCCCGCGCAGTAGGTCCGGCGGGTCTCCTCGCCTGGCCTACACCCATGCCCGCCGTAAAGGCGTAGGATGCGCGGCGAATGGGAATTACTTCGCCCAGAGCAGAAACAATCTCGATCTGGAGCCTCCCGCGACAGGAGTCGCGCCTCCACGTCCTGGCGCGGCGCGCTGTCTCCGTCCCTGCCTTCCTCCTGGCCGGGCTCCTGGCGCTGGTCACCGCTCCCGTGGTTTACCCCGTCGCCGCCGTTGTTGATCTGGCCGCCCGGCGCCGGTTCGCCACCGTCCGCGCGATCGCCATGGTCCATGTCTTCCTGGCTTGCGAGGCCGCCGGCGTACTGGTCACCGCCTGGATCTGGGTCACCCGGGGCAGCGATCGCGAACGCTACCTGCAACGCAACTTCCGTCTCCAGTGCTGGTGGGCCGGGGCCCTCTACCGGGCCGGTGTCCGCATCTTCAGCCTGCGCGAGGAAATCGAAGGCACGGAGCTCGCCGCGAACGGTCCGCTGCTGGTCTTCTCCCGCCACGTTAGCCCGATCGACAACCTGCTGCCCGCGGTGCTGATCTCGGGCGCCCATGGCCTGCGTCTCCGCTGGGTCATCAACCGCTCGCTCCTCCGCGACCCCTGCCTCGATATCGTCGGCAACCGTCTCCCCAACTGCTTCGTGGCCGCCGGGACCAGTGATTCCGAGTCGGAGATCCGCCGCGTCGAAGCGCTCGGCCGTGACCTCGGCCCCAGGGATGGCGTCCTCATCTTCCCGGAAGGCGCGCTCTTCAGCCGCGCGCGGCGGGCCCGCGTCATTGCCCGCCTCCAGGACTCGGATGACACCGCCCTCCTCTTCCGCGCCGAGAGTTACCAGAACCTGCTGCCACCGCGCCTTGGCGGGTCAACCGCCCTGCTCGAGGCCGCGCGGGGAGTCGATGTCGCCTTTCTCGCTCACACAGGCCTTGAAGGCGCGACTGAGTACCGCAACATCCTCAACGGCGGATTGATCGGCCGGACCATCCGCCTTCGTATCTGGCGTGTACCGGCGGCCCAGGTCCCCGCTTCCCGCGATGAGCGCACCGAATGGCTCTTCGACCAATGGCAGCAGCTCGATAACTGGGTCACCGCCAACCAGCAACCACAGTGAGGTGACCCATGCCCGATGATCTTCCGGCGGTACTCCTGGCTTCGGCCGTCGCAATTCTGGTCCTGATGCTCGCGACCTGGCTCGTGAGCCTCGTCAGGAAAGACGCGAGCATCGTCGATATCGTCTGGGGACTCGGATTCGTCGTCGTCGCCTGGACTGCCTTCACCGTTGGCGATGGCGATGAGGCGCGGAAATGGCTCATCACGCTCCTCGCCTCGGCATGGGGCCTGCGGCTCTCCATTTACCTCTTCCTGCGCAACAGCGGCAAAGGTGAGGACTACCGCTACCAGGCGATGCGCCGGCAGTGGGGCGCCCGCTTCCCGGTCGTCAGCCTGTTCACCGTGTTCGGGCTTCAGGGCGTGTTGATGTTCATCATCTCCATGCCCCTCCAGGTGGCCCAGCTGTCCGGGATGCCCGAAGGCCTGACCTGGGTCGACTACCTCGGTGCGGCCATCTTCGCGGTCGGGCTCTCCTTCGAGGCGGTTGGCGACTGGCAGCTTTCGCGCTTCAAGGCGGATCCCGCCAACGCCGGCAAGGTAATGAACCGCGGCCTCTGGCGCTACACCCGCCACCCGAACTACTTCGGCGACGCCGTCGTCTGGTGGGGGCTCTTCATCGTCGCCGCCGCCCGGCCCGAAAACCTGGCGGTCATCTTCAGCCCCGTCGTCATGACCGTCCTCCTCACCCGCGTATCCGGAGTACCGCTCCTCGAACGGTCACTCAAGAAGCGGCGCGAGGGCTACGACGACTACATCGCCCGCACCAGCGGGTTCATCCCACGGCCACCGAAAAAGGCGCCGCGTACCGGCTAAGATCGGCATGTGACCACCAGCTTCGAGCCTGCACTGCGCCGTTTCGCGCAATCCTTCGATGGCGCCCGCGAGGAGTTCCCGTTCGGGCCCGAGTCCGCGGTGGCCAAAGCACCCAACGGGAAGATGTTCGCTATCGTCTCCGAAGAGCCGGATGGAGTGCGCGTCTCGCTCAAGCTCACCCCGGTCGAAGCCGAGGAGGCGCTCACCATCCCCTTCGTGCGCCCCGCGCCGTATCTCGCCCGCTACCATTGGGTCATGGCCACGGTCAGCAACGAAGCCGAATTCGAGATCACCTGCCTGTGGATAGCGCGGAGCTACGAACTTGTCGTGGCCGGCAAGCCCTCAAGGCGCAAGGGCTAGACGGGCCTACACGCCGAAGTCCCAGCTCTGGCCGTCGTGGTAGGTCTTCAGCACGTTCTTCGCTATCACAATCCGGTGCACCTCGTCTGGCCCATCGGCGATCCGCAGCGTCCGCGCCCCCGTGTACATCCCCGAAAGGGGCGTGTCCCCGGAGACGCCCATCGCGCCGTGCACCTGGATCGCCCGGTCGACCACGCGTTCGTGGGCGGCCGGCACGTACACCTTGAGTGCCGAGATCATCGTGCGCGGGTCAAGTCCGCTATCGATGACCTCGGCCGTGTGGATGGTCATCAACCGCGCCGTCACGATGTCGATATACGAGTCCGCGATGAACCCCTGAATGAACTGCTTCGTCTCCAGCCTGCCGCCGTGGACCTCCCGCTCGATCGAGCGCCGCACCATCAGGTCGAACGCCCGCCACATCTGGCCCACGCTGTTCATGCAGTGGAACACCCGCCCGGCGCCGAGCCGGTCCTGGGCCGCCTGGTGCCCGCTCCCGGTTCGTCCCAGCTGGTTCGTCACCGGCACGCGCACGTTCCGGTACTCGATCTCGCAGTGGTTCGAATCGTGACCCCACACCGGGATCCGCCGCACGATCTTGAAGCCCGGCGTATCGGTCGGGACGATAATCTGCGTCATCTTCTCGCGGGCGCCGCCGACGCCGTCATCCTCCTCCGTCCGGCACATCACGATCGCGAAGGCCGCCCCGTCCGCGCCTGTGGTGAACCATTTCCGCCCGTTGATTACCCACTCGTCGCCGTCCCGGACGGCGCGGGTCTGGATTGCGTACGGGCTCGAACCCGGAGCATCGGGCTCGGTCATCGAGAAGCACGAGCGGATCTCGCCCGCGATCAGCGGTTCGAGCCAGCGCTTCTTCTGTTCGTCCGTCCCGTACTGGAGCAGGATCTTCTGGTTGCCCGAGTCTGGCGCGACTACGCCGAAAAGCGGGTTCGAATACGGGCTCCAGGCCAGCACTTCGTTCATGTACGCGTGCTTCATGAAGCCGATCCCCATGCCCCCGTACTCCGTGGGCAGATGAGGCGCCCAGAGGCCCGCCTTCTTCACCACGTCCTGGATCTCCAGCCGGAGCCGCTGCGTGTCCGGGTTCTCCCACATCCCCAGCCGCTCTTCGTTCGGGATGATGTACCGGTTGACGATGTTCGCCGTCGCTTCTCGGACCTGGTTGATCTCAGGGTCGAGGGTCGGTACCGGGGAAATCTGCATGTCGCACCTCGCAAAGAGTGGTTGGCCTGGATCGGGCTTCGTCAGTCTACGGGAATCACGCGCCAGCGGCGGGAACCTTTTCGCCAGCGCCGGCGTTCTATCGGGTATGAGGCTGCGGACCTCCATCATGGTGTTGACCTGCGCGTTCGTCCTTGCCGCGGGGGCCGCCTGCTCCGGCGGTGGGGGGACGCCCACACCCGCGCCGGCGCCATCCTCATCTCCATCGCCCGGGCCAACGGCCACCCCTTCACCGGCGCCGGCAACTCCCGCTCCTTCCGCGGCTACGTCACCGGCTGCATCGGCCACGTCCCCGCTGGTCCGCCCCGCCACCTATCCGCTGCCCGGAGTATCCGGCCTGGTTGTCTACACTGTCCCCCTCGGCCGCGACACCTCCAGCGACAGTGACGTCCCCCGGCGAGCAGTCATCGTCCAGGACCTGGCCACCGGGGCAATCCAGGCCACCGTTGAGTACAGCGGCATCATCGACGGCAAGGAGGTGTTCCCGGTCGGCGCCGCCCTCGCCGGGCGCCACATCATCGTGGCCACCCCGTCCCGTGTGACTCGCTACGCTCTCGATGGCTCCGCGCCGACCGTCCTGCTCTCCCACCCCGATGAGCTGTCGATCGCCGGCATCGC
>CAZRUZ010000072.1:5389-12264 GCA_964603275.1 uncultured Anaerolineaceae bacterium
GCCCCGGGGCTACGGGAACATCTCTCCTGATGGCCGCTTTGTTCTCGAAGCCCCGCAGGGCCTGGGCTGCATGCACATCGGCGGGCCGTCCGTGCGACTGGTCGACCTCGATACCGGCGACACCCTGATCACCCGCGAAGGCCGTCCCGGCGCCTACGCCCCATGGGAGTGGTCCCCCGATGGCGCCAGCGTGATCTACCTCTTCCTCCCCGGCGATACCTCGTCCTGTGCATGGGCCGAGGCCGACCCCGAGTTCGTCCTGCTCGACCTGGACACGATGGCGGAGCGGACGCTTCCCGGACTCTCCGAAGTCCACCGATCCTGGTACGGCGACAGTCTCGTGGAGGTGATCTGCGACCGTCCCGCGCCCGATCAGCCTGTGCTCCCTCGCTGGGGCGTTGTACAGCCGGCATGTATCGCGCCCGCGCAGGGCGATGCCCGGGGCGATGTCTTCCTCGGCGGCCACCGCATCGCGAGCTGGCCTGCCGTCGGCTCGGCGGGGCTCTCCATGGGGATCGAGGTGCTGGGTCGCCTTCCCGGCGATCCCTAGGTGATCGGCCAGCGGGCACTGGCCTCGTAAGCATGCGCGATCGCGTGGTGGATCCAGATCTGCGCCACGATCTCCGCTTTCTCCATTTCGTACCCGCCCAGCTTCACCACCTTCGCCAGGTCGGCCTCATCGAGACTCGCGACGAAATCTGCCGAGGCATTCTGCCCGTCCAGGATCGCCTGGATCACTTCCTCCCGGCTCTTCCCGGCCATCCCGCTGATGGTGGCGGCATTGCTCTCCGCGATCCGGTCCGAACCGATCCCCGAAAGCACGCCCGCATCGAAGAGCGGATACAACCCGGATGCGGCGCCCGCCGTCCCCGCGATGTGGCGGAACGCATCGCCGCTCGTCCACTGGTGCGCCAGCTGGTGGTCCCAGTCCTTCGTGGTCTCCGCGGCCGCGGCCGCCCGCTTCCCGGCGAACCGGATTCCGTCGACGAGTTCCTGCTTATTGATCACGGGACCCTCCTGTTGTGGATCCCGATTCTACGCGGCTTTGGCGGCCCCACGCGCCCTCGATTCGCCGGGTCTAGTCGAAGCCCTCGTCGTCCGTGTCGACATCGATGCTGCCGCTGGAGTCCATGTCGTCGCTGGTCTCGCTCCAGCCCTCGTCCGACTCCTCTTCCACGTATTCGTCGTCTCCGAACTCCATGTCGTCGTCATCCTCCCGCCGCAGGAGGCCCTTGCGCGTGTACGCACGCACATCCGCGGTCTTTCCCGTCGGGAAGCTCACCTTGTCAATGAGTGAAGGGTGTTTGAACGTCTCGCGCAGCATCACCTTCAGCTCGCCCGTGGTCGTCACCATCGCGGCGCTGTAGCGGTTACCGCCCGTCATCATCTTCGAAAGACGAAGCCCAATCCGCGGCTCCACCATCCCAACGTACTGCCCCGAAACGGTCAGCACGTTGACGGCGTTCCCCTGGACTTCGAGGTTCACGATATCGCCCGCGTCCAGCAGCGCGGCAACCTCCGGGTCGATCGCCTGGAGCTTGCCGGCGGTCGCAGTGCCGGTCTCTTCCACGAAGAGCCGCGTATCGAGCTGGCTCGGCGCCGCGGCGGCCACGGCCGTGTCCTTCATCGATGCAAGCCGGTCCAGGTTGCGCCGCGCGATCGTATTCGCCGGGTCCAGGTCGAGCGACCGGGCGTAGCAGTCTCGCGCTTCGCTAATCTGCCCCAGCTCGGTGAGCGCCTTCCCCAGCCGGTTGAGCGCTTCGGCCTCATCGCCAAAGCTCCGCAGGTATTCCCGGTTCAGGTTTGCCGCCTCGAGCCAGCGGCTGTTGACCGCGAGCTTTACCGCCTGGTCTGCAAGCTGCTTCTTCAGGCGTGTGCGCTCTTCCAGCGGTAGTGATTCAATATCGGGTTCGTTGCTCATGTTTTTGGTGCCCCTGCCCCGCCCCGGCGAGGCGACAGAATACGTCTCCCGGCCCCCTGAGGCAATGCGGGAACACAGACTCATGGCAAGGATTCGTCAATGCGCGCTATCGTCCCGGAGCCTACCATCGCTTCGATGCCCCCGTCTCCCCTGCACCGGGCCATGGCCGAAGCGTGGCACACCGTCAGTTCCCGCTTCGGCGCCTATGTCCTGGTCCTCCCGGGGAGCCCCTCGTTCGTCTGCCAGCCGGACCTGTGCACCGCGCATTGTTGCCATGCCTTCAGCGTAAGCATGGGTGAGCCCGAGGTCAGCCGCATGACCCACGAGACCGGCATGCGCCCCGGCGTTTTCCTCGAATGCGAGGATGGCGAACCGATTGCCCTCCCCCTCGCCCAGCCCTTCCTGCTTGCCCGGGAGGGCGGTCACTGCCGTTTCCTCGGCAGCGACCTCGCCTGCACCGTCTATGCCGGGCGCCCCAATGCCTGCCGTCTCTACCCGCACTTTGTCGTCTTCGTCGACCCCTCAACCGGCCGGGTCACCACGCCCCCGGCCGAGCAGGCGCGCGCGCATGTAGTGTCCGCGCTTGCCGGCTCTGTCCCGGATCTCATCCCGCTCCTCCTCGGTCACGTCGAATGCCCGGGTTTCACCGGCCCCCCGCTTTCGGCTGACGGATGGGCCGTGCTCATGGACCGCACATCCAGCCTCCAGCACGAGCATCTGTGACCGCCTTCGCAGCCCGTGGCCCTCGGGTGGGTTACCCTGAAGCCAGGTAGCGTCGCCAGCCAGTGAACAGCCGTCAGCTTGCCGTCCTTGGCATCCTTGCCCTCATCTGGGGATGCTCGTTCCTCTTCATCCGCGTCATCGTCGATGCTGGAGTAGGGGCTATGGGTATGTCCTCGCTCCGGACGCTGCTCGGATTCCTCAGCCTGCTCCCCTTCGCCTGGTTCTCCCGCGATGGGTTTCGCCAGTCAGGCCGCACCTGGCTCTCCCTCGCCGGGCTCGGCCTCATGAACTTTGCCGTCCCCTGGACCATCTTCGGCGTGGTTGGGAGCCGCATTCCCAGCGGGGTCTCCTCCATTGCTAACTCGACCGCTCCCCTGTGGATCGCCCTCCTCGCCGTCCCCTTCCTCGGCCAGGAGCGCGTCCGGGGCCTGAAGGCCGCCGGCCTGGCCCTCGGCTTCCTCGGAGTCATCCTGCTCATGGTCGAAGACCTCGCCAACCTCCGCGGCTCATCGCCAGTCAGCATCGCCCTCGTCCTGGTCGCCACCCTTTCCTACGGGGCGTCGGCGGTCTACATCCGCAAACACATGGCCCACGTCCCGCCCATCATCCTGGCGACCGGCCAGGTTGGCTTCGCGGCCGTCTACCTCGCCCCGCTGGCGCTCGCGTCGGGCGCTTATGCCGGCGACTGGCAGCCCAATGTGGTGGCGACTGCGCTTGCCCTCGGGTTCTTCGGTTCAGGCGTCGCGGTCGCGGCCTACATGTGGCTCATCCAGTCAGCCGGCGCGGTCAGCGCGTCACTCGTCACGTACCTGATCCCGCCGGTTGGGGTCCTCGCGGGCTGGCTCGTGCTCGATGAGCGTATCGGCTGGAACATGCTCGCCGGCCTCGTCTGCATCCTCGGCGGAGTGGGGCTTGTCCAGGGCCTGCCGGACCGCCAGGCGGGGGCGGCCGAATCCGCCTCTCCGGCCCCCATGGCTGCCGGCGGAGACTGAACCCCCGGCTCCCTTCCTGCTAAGCTTCCGGGATGAAACGCCTCCCGCTGCGCCCCGAAGTCCAGGCCATACGCGAGCGCGTTGTCGCCATCCGCCGGGACCTGCACGAATATCCCGAGCTCTCGTGGCAGGAGTCCCGCACCCAGCAACGCGTCCTCGAACGACTGCGCGACCTCGGCCTTTCCGATGTTCGCGCCATCGCCCGGACGGGCGCCACCGCGCTGGTCGAAGGGCGCAAGGGCGGACGCTGTGTCCTCTGGCGCGCCGACATGGACGCGCTGCCCGTGCCCGAGAAGAGCCGGCTGCCGTACGCCTCGAAGACCGACGGTGTCATGCATGCCTGCGGCCACGATGCCCACATGGCCATCGCCCTCGGTATCGCCGAAGTGCTCGCCGCCCGCCGGGATGAACTCCCCGGCTCGGTCCGCTTCGTCTTCCAGCCCGCCGAAGAGGCATCGGGCGGCGCTCAGGCCTGTATCGATGACGGCGTCCTCGAGGCTCCCCGCGTCGATGTTGCCCTCGGGCTCCACATCAGCGCGGATGTCCCGCTGGGCGGAGTCAACGTTGCCCCCGGGCCCTTCTTTGCCGCGCCCACGGCTTTCCGCATTGAGATCGAAGGGCGCGGCGGGCATGCCGCCGCCCCCCATCAGTCCGTCGATGCTGTCGTGGTTGCCGCCCACGCCATCACCGCGCTTCAGACCGTCGTCAGCCGCTCACTGCCGCCTTCCGAGACCGCCGTCCTCACCATCGGCAAGGTGTCAGGTGGCTTCCGCGGCAACGTCATCGCCGAGTCCGCCACCATGACCGGCACTATCCGCAGCTACACCGACCCGGTGCGCGAAGCCATGCTGCGCCGGACGGAGGAGATCCTCGCCGGTGTCTGCGCGGCCTTCGGCGCATCCTTCACCTTCGAGCACACCACCAGCTGCCCGCCGCTCGTGAATGACCCGGAGATTGCCCGCTTCGTCCGCGCCGAAGCCGAGGCCTACTTCGGCCCCGCGGCCATCACCGCCGCACCCACCATGGGCGCCGAGGACATGAGCGTCTTTCTCGAAGCCCGCCCCGGCTGCTACTTCTGGCTGGGCGCGCGCAACGAGGTGAAAGGTATCGCTGGCCGCCACCACGACCCCGCATTCGTCATCGACGAAGATGCGCTCGCGCTCGGCGTCGAGTTCGGCCTGCGCCTGGTCGAAGGCCAGCTCGCTCCAGCCGGCGCCTGACCGCCCCGCCTACTCGAAGATCCAGCGGTCCGTGTCGCGGCTCCAGTCCACGATTTCCGCCGGCTTGAAGAAGAGCTTCACTTCGCGTGCCGCGCTCTTCGGGCTGTCGCTGGCGTGGACCAGGTTGCGCCCGCGCTCCAGGCCAAAGTCGGCCCGGATGGTGCCCGGCGCCGCCGTCGCCGGGTCGGTTGACCCGATCGTCGCCCGCACCACCGCAACGGCGTTCGTGCCTTCGAAGACCGCTGCCACCACCGGGCAACTCGTGATGTAGTCCACCAACCCGTCGTAGAAGCTCTTGCCCTTGTGCTCCGCATAGTGCTTCTCGGCCAGTGGCCGGGTGATGTGGATGAGCTTCATCGCCGCGATGCGCAGGCCGCGCCGTTCCAGCCGGCCGATCACTTCTCCGGCCAGGCCGCGCTGCATTGCATCGGGCTTCACAAGGATCAGGGTGCGTTCACGTGGTTCCACGGGTTCCTCCAGGGTTCATGAAGCGGCGGCTTCCCGCCGCCGCGATATCGTGATGTTGGGCTCGCGCAGGTAGAACGCGTCGGCCCCTGCTTGCGCCGTGCCTGCCCGGATGCGGGGGGCCAACGCCCGGAGCGCCGCCTCCGCTCGCTCCAGCGGTGCAATCTCCTGCCCGCCGAATGCCGAGGCGCCCTCTCCGATGCAGCGCGCATCAAGGTCGGCGGGTGCCGCGATCACCGGGGCGCCGGCCGGTCCACCATCCTCCAGGGCCTGGACAGCGAACTCTCCGCGTCCCGCCGGGTGGATGGCTCGCGATGCCTTCCTTCCGCCCGGAGTCAACGCGACCGCTTCCAGGGTCCCCACACCGAAGACGCCGCACCCGTGCGCCAGCGCCAGGCCTTCAGCCGTCGCAATCCCAACCCGGATACCCGCATAGGCCCCCGGGCCGGTCACCACGACGATCCCGTCAATCTGGCCGCCATCACCGAGAAGCGCGGCGATGGCCGGCAGCAGCAGGCGGGAATGGTCCTGTGACGCCTCCGCTTCGAACCCGCTCACGCTGCCATCCCGGTCGAGCGCAACCGCGAATCGGTCCGATGCCGTGTCAATGCAGAGAATGGTGCTCACGCGGCCCCAAGTGACTCGACCAGCTCTTCTCCGCGCGGGCCACGGGGCGTGAACCGGAGGCTCCGGCTGCGCGGCCCGAGGTTGCCCGCCCGCAGCTCGATGACCAGTCCGTCGCCGGGCAGCAGTTCCGCGCCGCGCTCTGGCCACTCGATCACCAGGACACCCTTTTCGGCGTAATCCCACAGACCGAGGTCGTCAAGTTCTTCGACATCCTCGATCCGGTACAGGTCAACGTGGTAAAGCCGCTCCCGGCCCTCGTACTCATTCATTAACACAAAGGACGGGCTGTTCACCTGTCCCTGGCACGCCAGCCCGCGCCCGATGCCCTGGGTGAGGCAGGTCTTCCCCGTCCCCAGGTCGCCGCTCAATAGCACGATGTCTCCCCTGCGAAGCAGCTGCCCGAGCCGCTCACCGAGCTTCCGCGTCTCTTCTTCGCTTGCCGATCCCAGTTCCAGTTCGCGCGCTTCTTCCATCCCCTCCAGTATAGGGACGCCCCCGGTTATGCCATAACGGCCCCCGGCCCGGCCATCGATCAGCTGCCGAATCCTCCAGGCGTGTTTGACGTTGCGAAATTAACGCAACCCCCCAGTCTGATTGACTCGAAGCGGATCCCTTCGTAACCTCGTTCATGCACGAGGACCATCGGCCCCATGTTCGCGGGTCGCCCAATCGGTCCCCACCTGGAGTCAACACACCGATGATCAAAGCTACGTCCGAAACCGGAAAGGCGCCTGTCTCTGCGGGCCTCGGAAACCGCATCCGCACCGCCCGCCGTGACGCCGGCATGAGCCAGGGCCAGCTCGCCCAGGCGCTCAACACCACCCAGAGTGCTATCAGCCTTTACGAGGCCGGCCAGCGCTCCGTGGGCATCGATATGCTGCTCAGCGTCGCCCGCATCCTCAACCGCCCGCTCCACTACTTCCTCGG
>CAZRUZ010000073.1:0-12217 GCA_964603275.1 uncultured Anaerolineaceae bacterium
AGCCGCGCCAGGAACCGCGTCCCGAACGGCCTTCGCGGCCGGCCGCGCCGCCAGCCAATGCCGCCGAAGGTCGCGTCTTCCGCCGGGCCGGCCAGGGTGGCGCTGAATCGACTCGCCCGCTGCGCCCGCTGCGCGGAGGTGGTACGGGCGCCCCGCCTCCGGCCGACCCGCCCGCGCCATCCACCGAGGCTCCCAGCCCGGCCGCCGAGGGCGGAGCACAGCGCTCACGCCGGCGGCGCAACCGGCGCGGCAAGGGTGGTGGAGGCGGCGAGCAGGCCTGACCCTGTTCGTTCAGGCCGGCACGCGCGTGAGTTTGTCCGGATTGCGGACCGAGTAGAGCGCGCTCACGCGCCCATCGGCCACATCCAGCACGATGACCGTTTGGACCCGTCCCGAGCGGGTATACGTGACGAACCCGGGCTGTCCATTCACGTCCACCAGCTCCACCCGGGCCGGCGGCTCTTTTCGCGCCACACCGATCGCGAAGCGCGCCACCCGGTCGGCGCCGTGGACGATGCGCCGCGCGCTGCTGACCTTTCCGCCGCCATCGGCAACGGCGATCGCGTCGGCGCCGAGGATCTCCATCAGCCCGGCCAGGTTGCCTTCGTTCACGGCCTCCAGGAAACGCAGGGTCAGGGCGCGCCGCTGCGAGTAGTCCGCCGGGAAGCGGCGCTGGCGCTCGGCGATACGCCCCCGGGCCCGGTGGAACGCCTGCCGGCAGGCCGATTCGGAACGTCCCACCACCTGGGCGATATCCGGGTAGTCGTAATCGAACACCTCGCGCAGGAGAAAGACCGCGCGCTCGACCGGGCTCAGTGCTTCGAGCATCACCAGGAAGGCCATGCTCACATCGTCTTCGCGTTCGGCCACGTCCTCGGGCGAAGGGTGATCACCCGGGCGCGTGACCAGCGGTTCGGGCAGCCACTGGCCGATGTACTGCTCGCGCCGGGCATGGGCCGACTTGCGTTCATCGATGCAGAGCCGCGTCACCACGGTCACCAGGAACGCCCTGGGGTTGAGGGGCTCGGTGGCGGCATTGCGGAAGCGGAGGTAGGTGTCCTGCACCGCATCCTCGGCCCCGGTGACGGAGCCGAGCATGCGGTAGGCGACGCCGAAGATGAGGCCGCGGTGCTCCTGGAAGGTGGCATCGCGGCCAGCCAGTGCGGCTTCCATGGCAAGTATCCTAATCCCCCGCCAGCACTGGCTCGCGCCGGGGCGCCGTGGAAAGCCAGCGGCTTGCCTGCCGCGCGGCCAGGCGGGCGCTGCCGAGCGCGGCATCGGCCAGCCAGCCGGTGGGGCCCACCCAGTCGCCGGCCACGAAGACGCCATCCGCCCCGGGTACGGCCGGGCCCGGCCGCCCGGGAATGCCTCCCGCGCTGGCCAGCGGCATGGCGGTGGCGGCCGTCATCGAAGGCAGGAACTGGCGGTGAACTTCACGCGACCGCCAGCCGGGCTGGACGGCGTCGAGCAAGCCTTCGAGTTGCCGCAGGAGGGCATCCGCCCCGGGCTGCTCGCCGGGCGAAAGGTAGCGCGCCGCGGTGATGGTCGCCAGTCCCGCCGGCGCGAGCTTCGCGAAGCTGGTGTGCACCGAGAGGTAGAGCGGCTCATCCACCCCGAGGCCGAAGAGCCGCCGCGGCCGGGGCAGCCCCCGCAGGGTGACGTCCAGGCAGGCCGTCCGGGAGGGGATGGCGGCATCGGCCCACTGGCGCGTCGCGGCCACTGGCAACAGTTCGGCCGCCACCGCGGGGGGCACGGCGAGAACGATCGCGTCTGCGGGCAGCCGGCGGCCGTCACGCAGGATCACGGCGCCGCCGGGCCCGGGCTCCACCCTCGCCGCCGGGGCGCCCGTCAGGATCTCGACACCACCGGCCCCGGCCGCCGATTCGAGCCCGTTGACCAGCGTCTGCCAGCCCCCGTCCATGTAGGTGACGCCGCTGAAGCCGCAGCGCATCTGGACCGCGGCATCGGCGATATCGACGAGGTGCGGGGCATGGGCATACGTCGCGAGCCGGATGATTGCGGTGATGTACTCGCGCGAGACGTCGAACGCCAGCTCCTCCTGGAGATACCGTTCGACCGTCCGCCCGCGCAGCCGCTCCGGGTCGCCGGATCGCAGGATCATCATCCTGTTCGCTACTTCCGCCCGGTCGCGCACCCGGAACAGGCGCGTTCCGAGCAGCGTCCGTGCATCGCGCGGGAGCACGGAGGCGTGACCCCCGCGGAGCGCGACACCCATCCCGTTGGGGCTGTTCCCGTTGAAATGTACGCCGAGCTCGCCGGCCACCGATTCCCCCGCGCCACCCCGGAAGAAGGCGTGCGGTCCCATGTTGTAGAGGACGCCTTCGTGCCCGGTTGTCCGCGCAAGGCCGCCAGTGTGCCCGGCGCGTTCGACGATGGTGACCCGGTGGCCATCGCGGGCGAGGTAGGCCGCTGCTGCCAGTCCGGCGATCCCTCCTCCGACGACGACCGCATCCCCTGGTTTTCCGTTGTGTTCCACTGGTTTCTCCCTGCGGCACAGGCGCCGCCTGGAAGGAAGACGAACGGAGGCGGTCCGGTGTGACAGGCCGGCCATGAGCGCCCCGCCGATCATCCGAGGCGCGCCAGGCATGACGCGCTGCAGCGCAGGCGCCCGGCACGGTGGTATCGCGTACAGGGATCAGTCCCGGCGCCCGGGGAGCCAGCCGCGTTCGGTGGAGTGACATCCCAGCGCGCCATCCCTGGCGCGCCTCGGATTTGAGTCGCTACGAGGGCGGGTGGAATCGCGAATCGCAAATCGCGAGTCGGTGGGGCCGGGGGCGGTCCTGGGTGGTCCTACCAGGGGCGCTTCCACTTGTTCCAGTTGAACGGCTCGATGCCGTCTTCCGTGAGCTGCCAGATCGTTGCTTCCGCCGACCGTCCGCTGATTTCGAGGAACCCGATCGTGCCGAGCTGGGTATCGAGATTGCGCGGGTAGGTGGGCGAGCCCGGGTTCACGCAGAGCACGCCATTGATGTGGTCGATCGCCTCCACGTGCGTGTCGCCATAGATCAGCACGTCCAGTTCAGTCGTCCCGAAATAGCGCAGGAGCGCGCGTTCCAGCGTCAGGTTCGGCGGATACTCCGGGATGGGCACATCGTGTGTCAGGCCCACCTTCAGGCCGTCCAGGTCCAGAAGCCACGATTCGCGCAGGCGCGGGTGGTCGGGCTGGATGGGGCGGCCGCCGCTGCCATCTTCGCCGTTGCCGCGCGCCGCCCAGAGGGGCGCGATATCGGCCAGCTGGTCGAGCACGACGAGGTCGTGGATATCGCCCGCGTGGAGGATGCAATCGACCCCGCGGAAGGCATCAAAGACCTGCGGCCAGAGCTCGTACCGGGCCTCGGGGATGTGGGTATCGGAGATGAGACCGATGCGCATCAGCCGAGTGTACGCAGACGTCCGCCTCCGTGCGCGCCGGGCGGCTAACGGCGGCTGGCCTCCCACGGGTCCCAGTCTGGCGGGTCCGGTGCGAGCCGTTCCGGCGGACTGAAGACAACGCCCTCGGCTGCCTCCTTCGCCAGATCGCGCTCGAGGATGACGCTGGCGCAGCCCACGCCGCTCTTGATCGCGCCCGAGATGCCGTGGCCCGATTGCGTGTTCGCCCCCACCAGGTACAGCCCCGGCACCTCCGTGCTGTAGCCCGGCCGGTTCGGCCCCACCTGGTCGAGCGCGATCTCGATCCCGTAGGATGTGCCACCCGTCGAGAGCGTGTAGCGCTCGTGCGTGATCGGCGTCGAGGCTTCCCTCCAGACGATGTGCTCGCGGATGCCGGGAATCATCCGTTCGGCGGCATCGATGAGCCGTTCGGCGAACTCGTCCTTGATGCCGCGGTAGCCGGGGTTGCGGTGGTAGCGTTCGCCGTGGGCCGGCCCTTCGTCCGTCTCCCAGAGCGCGGGGTGGGGTGGCACCAGGGTCATCACGTCCATCGCGGTGTAGCCCTTCGGCGCGATCCACGGCGATTCCGGGTCCTTCAGCGAGCCAACGGAGATGAACACGAGTGGGTGTTCCGGCAGCTCGCCGGCGAACGTCTGCTGGTACGTCGCTTCCAGGTCCAGCGAGTCCGAGCCCCAGAAGTTCGTCTTTGGCAGGCGATCGCGGAGGTCGATATCGAGCCCGAGATAGACGACGAAGAACGGCAGCGCCATCCGGTAGTTGCGGATGCGCTCGGCCGTCGCCGCCGTAAAGTGCTCCTCGCCGGCCAGTTCGAAGACCGTGCGCTTCAGGTCGGCGTTGGAGATGACGACGGGCGCGCGGAAGCGTTCGCCGTTCGTGAGTTCGACGCCGCGGACGGCGCCGTCTTCGATGCGGACGCTGGCGACCCTGGCGCGCGCCCGGAACTCGCCGCCGTTCGCCAGCAGCACCTGGAGGAAGCGCGCGGGGAGCACCTGGCCGCCTCCCTTCGGGTAATAGGCGCCCCGCAGGTAGCCATCGAGGAACCCCGCTGCTACCGCTGTAGGCGTGCGGGATGGCGGCGTGGCGTACGAGGGGCTCTGGGAAAGGAGGACGGCCCGCGGGCCGGGCCCGATGCCGCAGTCATCGAAGAGCGCGGTGACGGGCTGCATGCCCCAGCGCAACAGGTCGGGCGCGAGGGCCGCCAGCCGGGCCATGTCGGCCGGTCCACTGGCTCCTCGCAGTGCTTCCGATTGGGTGGCGATGGCCTGGAGCGTGGTCACGCAGCGGGCGACACCTTCGGCCTCCCCGGGAAACGCCTCGACGAGCCGCTCGCGGTAGTGCTCCCAGCCCTTCGGCATGCGGACATCAATGCCGGGGAAAAGGATGGTATCGAACCCATCAGGGTCCATTTCCAGGAACTCGACGCGGTCCTCGATGCCAAGGCCGTGGAGGATGGTGCGGATCACCCCGCCCGGCTCGCACTGGGCGAGGTAATGGGTGCCGACATCGAACTCGAACATCCGCTTGCGGCGGAAGACACCCGCGTTGCCCCCTGCGAGGTAGTGCTGTTCGAGGACGAGTACGCGCTGTCCGAGGGCGGAGAGGTGCGCGGCGGCGCTCAGCCCGCCGAGCCCGGAGCCGATGACGATGACATCCCAATCACGTTCCACGGGCGAACAAGAACAGGCTTGCGCCGATTGCCGGTATGACGCAGCGCAGGTCGCCGTTCAGTCGATTTCATAGGCGATGCGCTCTTCGAGCCACGCCTCGAACGGCTCGCCCCCGCAGTCCGGGCAGGGCGGGTCAGGCTCGGCCGATTCGAACAGGTGGCCGCACTCCGAGCAGACCCGCGTCACCGGGGGGTGGACGATCTCGACCCGGGCCGTCCGCGCCCACGGGGCGGCCTCGGCCAGCGCCTCGAGGAACGCGGCATCGAACTCGGCCCGGTCGCGTCTGCCGCCCCGGACGAGGACGCGGATGTGCCCATGCGAGGGCCCTTCGGACGCAATCGTGGCGGCCAGTGCCCTGGCGAGTTCGTCAGGCTCCATGCTTCCATCGTGCCCGATCCGCCGGCCCGCCGCGAGGTACGTCCGGCCATCCCGCCGGGGGCCGGAAGGCGCAACGGTGCCATCCGGGGCTTCGAGATGGGCGGCAGGGCGGCCCACCATCCTCCCCAACTCCAGGGAGGTAACGCCCATGTCGCTCACCCTCGTCGAGGCGGCGAAACTCAGCAACGATACCCTGCTCTCCGGCGTGATCGAGACCATCGCGCAGGAAAGCCCCGTCCTTCAGCGCCTGCCGTTCATCGAGATCGTCGGCAATGGGCTGACCTACAACCGCGAAAACACCGCCCCCGCTGCCGCGTTCTACGATGTCGGTGACGACTGGGACGAAAGCACGCCGACGTTCACCCAGGCCACCGCAACCCTCAAGATCCTCGGCGGCGATGCCGACATCGATAACTTCCTGAAGAGCACCCGCTCCAACATCCAGGACCTGGAGGCCGCCGTTGTCCAACTGAAGGCGAAGGCCGTCCAGTCGCTCTTCGATGACACCTTCGTGAACGGTGACGACAGCCTCGACCCGAAGAGCTTTGACGGCATCGACCTGCTCTGCGGCGGCGGGCAGACGGTGAGCATGGGGGCGAACGGCGCCACCCTCTCCCTCGAAAAGCTCGACGAGCTCATCGATCGCGTGCGCGGCGGCAAGCCCGACCTGCTGCTCATGAGCCGCCGTTCGCGGCGGACGCTGAACGAGCTGGCGCGGGCATCCGGCGGCTTCCTCGAAGCCGACCGCGACGAGTTCGGCCAGATGCTCCAGTTCTATGACGGCATCCCGATCGGTATCAACGACTACATCAGCGATGCCCGGACGGTCGGAAGCAGCAGCGATTGCAGCACCATCTACGCGATGCAGTTCGGCGAAGGCGCGCTGAGCGGGCTGACCGCCCCGGGCGGCCTGACCGTCGAGCGGGTCGGCAGCCTCGAAACGAAGGACGCCAGCCGCATCCGGGTGAAGTGGTACGCAAGCCTCGCGCTCTTCAACACGGTCAAGCTGGCGAAACTGGCGGGCGTCCGCCCCTGAGAGGGCGGTGGCCGTTGGTTGACGAACGCGGGGGTGGCGCAAGCTGCCCCCGTTTTCGCGCAAGCAGAACATTCCGAGGCGCGCCAGGGATGGCGCGCTGCAGCCTCGGCGTCAGTACGGTCGTTGGCTTGCGGCGTCACGGCATGTTGGCCGGGGCGGTTGCGGCGTGCGAGGGATTGACATCCCAGCGCGCCAGCCCTGGCGCGCCTCGGAACGGGGGCGTCTCGGGCGACCGGTGGTCTACGCCGCCGCGTCTTCGTCCTCGGGCGGGGTGCCCGGCTGATCGATCGAGGCGATGGCGCACTTCGTGTGTTCGAACACGTTGCCCGGCCCCAGCAGGTCCAGGATCCCGAACCGCTCCAGGGCCGGCCGGATTTCCGGCTGGATCGCCGTCAGGAGGATCCGCCCGCCATGGCTCCGCCGGTGCTCGATGATCCCCTCGAGGGTCAGCATCCCGGACGTGTCGATGTGGTGCACATCCTTCATCCGCAGGATGAGCGGCCGGTGCTCATCGCCCTGCAACTGGTATTCGAACGCCGACGCGCTGTGGAATGACAGCAACCCCTGGGCGGTGAAGAAGTCGATATCCGGGCGCGACTTGATGAGCTCGCTCAGTTCCGGCGAAACCTGCGCGATCCGGCCCGTCGCATCGGGCAGCAGGGCCGCCGCCGCCGGCACCTGCACCAGCCGCCGCACCAGCAGCACGGTCGAGGCGAGCACGCCAAACCCGATGGCGTACGTCAGGTCAAAGAACAAAGTGATCAGGATCGTCGAGACGAGCACCACGAGGTCTTCGCGGGGCGCGCGCCGGATGAGCTTCGTCACCTCCGGTACTTCCGCGATGCGCCAGGCCGTGTAGAACAGCACCGCCGCAAGGGCCGTCATCGGGATGTGCCCGGCCATCGGCCCCAGCACCAGTGTCAGCGTGAGGACGGTGAGCGAATGGAACACCCCCGCCATGCGCGAGGTGGCGCCGGCGCGGATGCTGGCCGCCGTGCGCGCGATTGCCGCCGTCGCGGGGATCGCGCCGAAGAGCGGCCCGATAATGTTCGCGATGCCCTGCCCGCGGAGCTCCCCATTCGGGTCGTGCCGCACCCGTTCGGAAGACATACCATCGGCGACAACCGCGCTCAGCAACGATTCGACCGCGCCGAGGATGGCGATCGCGATAGCCGGCTGGAGCAGGTCGATGAAGAGGTCCATCTCCCAGAACCCGAGCGAGGGGCGCGGGAGTTCGCGTGGCAGTTCGCCGTACTTGCTCGCCAGCGTGGGCGTGTCGATGTCCAGCCCCCAGGTCGCGGCCGTGATGGCGATGACCGCCACCAGCACCGGCGGGACCTTCGGCAGAACCTTTGGCGAGCCGATGAGGATGGCCAGTGCCGCCACGCCGACCAGCGGTGTGGTCCAGCGCACGGAGTCGAGGTGCTGGAGGGTGTCCCAGGTCTTTTCGTGGAAGTGTTCGAGGGTCGGGTCGGTGCCGAGGACGGCCAGGAAGGTGTTGACCTGGCCGAAGATGATCGAGAGCGCGATGCCGGCGGTGAAGCCGATGATGACCGTCCCCGGCATGTACCGGACGAGTGCGCCGAAGCCGAGTCGGCTCATCGCCAGCAGGAGCAGGCCGGCCATCAACCCCACCATCGGCAGCGCCGCGGCCCCATGTTCGAGCACGACGTGGCTGAGCAACGGGACGAGTGCCGCGGTCGGGCCAGTGATGTTGAAGCGTGAGCCACCGAAGATCGATGCGGCCGCCCCGGCGAACACCGCCGTGTAGAGCCCGGCGATCGGCGCCACTCCGACGGCCACAGCGAGCGCGATCGAAAGGGGCAGGGCGATGATCCCGGCGACCAGCCCGGCGATGGCGTTCGTACGCAGTTCGGATGCGGATGGGGGGCTGAACCAGCGGGAAGCCTGCGCTGCCGCGGGCGCGGAGATGCTCACGAATCACTACCCCGGTCAGTGGTTCGCTTCCATGGCCTGCGAGGTGAGCTGACGGGTTCGGGCGGAAGTGCCCGTCCTTCCGGAAGGAAGGATTCACCCCGGTGGTGGGTCCCCCGCTCCGCCGCTCGCGGATTCGGCCGGCTGCGCCCCGGAAGGCGCCGCCTCGTATCCCGAGCATCGGCCGTATAACGCGAAGGGTCTAGGGAACTCCGTGTCGTGATTTGCCGGTGGTGCATTCGCCCCGGCCATCGGCATCGCAAAATTGCGATAAGCTGTAGCCCCGTGGTTGAATAGCCCCGTGGCGATAACCCTGCCCGCCGGACTCCATGCGGCGCTCTCCCGGCGCTGGCTCCATGTGGCCGCTGCCGCCATGTTCATCAACACCAGCTACGGCACGCTTTCCTACGCCTTCAACGTGCTCGTCACGGATTCCGGGCCGGGTGGGGAGTTCGGCACGGGTGTGGTCTCGTTCGGTTTTGGCCTCGCGCTGCTCGTATCCGGGGCGGCCGGCATCTTCGCGGGCACCATCGCCGATATCTTCGGGACGCGCCGTCTGATGGCGGCCGGGGCCGTGGCCGGTTGCGCCGGGCTCTCCCTGCTGGCCGCCGTGCACGAGACCTGGCAGTTCATCCTCGTCATGGCAATCGTCCTCGGGCCGGCGATGGCGGCCACCTTCTACGAACCCGTGTACGTGCTCATGAACCGCTGGTTCCCGCCCGAAGAACGTCCCCGCGCCTACGGTGTGCTCACGCTCCTCAGTGGCGTTTCCATCACGATCTTCACGCCGCTCACCCGCTGGCTGGTCGATGGGCTTGGCTGGCGCCAGGCGGTGGTGGTGCTGGGGGTCATCCTCCTGGCCGTCGGCGCCATCGTCCCGGCGATCGTCAGCGAGCCGCTGGAGGAAAGCGACGGATCGCCACGGCTCACCCCGCGCAGCTTCGTCCGTGAGGCGCGGGCCGGGGCGCGCCAGGCCGACGCCGCGTTCTGGGGGTTCACGGCCGCGTTCGTCATGGCGACGGTCGCCTTCAGCGGGTTCTCGTTCCACATGATTTCGCAGCTCGAAACCCGCGGTTTCGAAGCAGCGGCCGTTGCCAACGCGATCGCGCTCACCGGGATCGTCAGCCTCCCGGCGCGGCTGGTCTTGCCGATGCTTTCGGGCCGGGCCCCGAGCGCGACCCTGCTGGCGGCCTGCCTCGCCCTGGTTGGGGTTGCCGCCTGGCTGGCGAGCATCGCCGGGGCCTGGTGGCAGGTCTGGGTCTACATTGCAGTGTTCGGCGCCGTCTTCGGCGCGGTCTACCCCCTACGTGCCCTGGTCGTTTCGGAGCAGTTTTCGGGCCCCTACTTCGGCCGTGTCATCGGGCTGCAGGCCCTGTTCGTGGCGGCGGCGCGGGCTGCCGGGCCGGTGGTCATCGGGGTCATCGGTACGAGCCAGGAGGCCTACGAACTCGGGTTCCGGCTGGCGGCCGGTGTGCTGGTGGCCATGGCGGCCGTGATCTGGTGGTCAATGCGGCGCTGAGCCGGTGGAAGCTCCTTACCCTTCCTGAAGGTAGTGGCCGGGGATGATGCTGACACCTCTTTACAGGTAGTGCATGATGGAAGGCGAGGGTTCTCCCGGTCGTGTCCGCTCCACACCGGGAAACCCTCTTTCTCTTTGTCCCGCCCACCATCTGGAAAGCGAAAAGCCCGCCGGTGGCCAGACCAGGCGGGCTTTGTCTATCCCATCCAGGCGAGTGGTGGGAGGAGAATCTCGTTCAAGCGGCGGCTTTGTCCCGGTTCGTGCGCGGCGAGACGGCCACCATCACCCGCGGGCCGCTGACGCGGACGCCGGCGAGGTCGCGCTGGGCGCGGCGGAGGAAGTCCCGCACTTCCAGTTCCCCTTCGTAGCCGGTCAGCGAAACCACGGGAAACACGGTGTTCGCGTGCTCGAGCGGGATGCAGGCGCCAAGGGCCGGTAGCAGGTTATCCGCCTTTTCCGCGGCCGTCCGCTCATGGTCATCAGCAATCACGGCGGCGAAGACTGAGCCCTGGAGGTGGGCGACGAATGCGCCCTCGCCCAGCGACTGGCGCATCGCCCGGGAGATCGCGGTCAGCAGGCGCTCCTCCGGGAGCTTCACTTTTTCGGTGCCGCCGAGGTCCGTCAGGACCAGTGAGAAGCCGCGGCCGTTCCGCACGGAACGCATCATCTGGCGGCGAAGTTCGAAGACGAAGTGGCGGCTGTTCGGGAGCCCCGTCTGGTCGTCTTCGTAAATGCCCCCGCGCATCCGGTCGAGCGCCCGGTGGAACCGCCGTCCCTGTTCCGATTCTTCGTACCAGAACTGGACATGGACGCCGGCGAAGAGGAGCGTCGAGAGCCCGACCACCAGGTAGTTGGAGGTCTCGCCCGAAATGATCCGCTGTGCCTCGACGCAGAACACGATGACCCAGAGGGTGAACGTAACGGGCCGGATGAGCCGCACAAAGAGCGGCGCTTCAACAGAGCCGAGTTCCCTCTGGTCGGCTGAAGGCACGAGGAAGGCGTTCAGCAGTGGCGGCTTGTTCATGGGGCTTCCCCTGGCGTTCTCACTATGAAGGTCGAACGCTGGCGGTTCCCTCTACAGCCCCCATTTGTAAACCGTGTGTAATTCTTTGGCCACCTGCTACCGGCGGCGCCGTGGCGGGAGCGTCGCGAGGTAGCCGTCGATGGCAGCCGCGGCCTTTCTGCCGGCGGCCAGCGCGGTGACGACCAGGTCGGCGCCGTTCACGTTGTCTCCCCCGGCGAACACGCCAGCGCGCGAGGTCCGCCCGCTCCGGTCCACCTGGATCAACGCCTTGCGGTCCGCTTTCAGGCCGCTGGTGGTCCGGGGCACAACCGGGTCGGCGCCGTAGCCGATGGCGATGGCCACCGCATCCGCCGGGATGGTGAACTCGCTGCCCTTCACCGGGATCGGCCGGCGGCGGCCCGATTCGTCCGGCTCGCCCAGCTCCATCCGCTGGCATTCCACGGAGATCACATGGCCCTCGCCGTTGCCGATGATCCGGGTGGGCAGCGTCAGCATTTCGAAGTTCACGCCCTCTTCGCGGGCGTTCTTGCGCTCTTCGCCGCGGCCGAGCATCTCCGCTTCGGTCCGGCGGTACACGCAGCTCACGTGCTCGGCGCCAAGGCGGATGGCCGTCCGCACGCAGTCCATCGCCGTATCGCCGCCGCCGATCACGACGACGTTCTCCAGCCGGGGGAGCGGCTCGCGGAAGTGCTCCGGCAACTGGTCCACGGAAAGGTTCCCGCGGACCAGGAACTCCGTCGCGCTGTACACCCCGGCGAGGTCCTCGCCCTCGATTTCCATCTGGTTGCCGACGCCCGCCCCGGTGCCGAGGAAGACCGCATCGAAGCCGGACTTCATCAGGCTATCGATGGTGACGTCCTTTCCGACGTAGGTGTCGCACTGGAAGGTCACGCCGACCGCTTCGAGGTGGGCGATGTACTCATCGACGATGTTCTTGCGCATCTTGAAGTTCGGGATGCCGTAGACGAGCACGCCGCCCGGTTCCGGCCAGAACTCGAAGACCGTTGGGCTGTGCCCCCGCATCGCCAGCTGTTCGGCGACTGCCAGGCCGGCCGGCCCGGAGCCGATGATGGCGACCTTGAACCCCGTTGGCTCCGGCAACTCCGCCGGCATGGGGTAGCCGCTGTGCTGCTGGCGCTGGTAGTCGGTGCAGAACGCTTCGAGCTTGCCGATCGTCACCGGCGGCTCCTTTTGGCCGCCCGGGCGGATGGCGAAGCCCACCACGCAGGCCCCCTCGCAGAGCTTCT
>CAZRUZ010000074.1:0-2602 GCA_964603275.1 uncultured Anaerolineaceae bacterium
CGTATTCCGGCAGACGTTCATCACCTTCCCGCACCGCGGGATGAAGGGACACCGCTCCGCCCGTTCGGTCATCTCCGGCGGGTGACCCGGGATTTGCGCCAGGTGGCCGTGTTTCCCATCAACCCGGGGGAGGCTCGCCAGCAGCGCGTGCGTGTACGGGTGCAACGGCGCCTTGAGCATGTCCCGCACCCCGCCTGATTCCACCACCCGTCCGGCGTACATGACCGCGACGTCGTCGGCCATCTGTGCAACCACGCCGAAGTCGTGCGTGATGAGCAGCACGGCCGTGCCCTTCCGCTTCCGCAGGTCATCCAGCTGGTGCAGGATCTGCGCCTGCACGGTCACGTCCAGCGCGCTCGTCGGTTCGTCGGCGATGATCACGTCCGGGTCCAGGGCGGTCGCGATCCCGATCATCACCCGCTGGCACATGCCCCCCGAAAGCTGGAACGGGTAAGAACGGGCCACGCGCCCGGGTTCCGGCAGCCCGACCTCGCGCAGGACCTCCACGGCGCGGGCCCTGGCCTCCTTCTTGCCGATGCCCAGGTGGCTCACCAGCAGCTCACCCACCTGTGTGCCGATGTCGAGCACCGGGTTCAGTCCCGCGATCGGGTCCTGGAAGATCATCGCGATCCGCCGCCCCCGCACGTGCCGGAGCGAACGTTCGTCCAGGGCGAGCAGGTCCGTCCCGTCGAAGGTCACGGACCCGGAGAGCACGTCGGCTTCCTGCGGCAACAGCCGCATGATCGCCATCCCCGCGGTCGATTTGCCGCAACCCGATTCGCCGACGAGCGTCAGCACTTTCCCCCGCTCGAGGTCGAACGACACTCCGTCCACCGCGTACGTCATCGATTCGCGGGTGCGGTAGCGGATGCTCAGGTCGCGGACGCTGATGATCGGGTCTGCCATGCCCCAGCCCGGCGAGACGGGTCCGCCTCGCCCTGTCTTCTCAACTCGTTCAGAGCAGTCTAATCGCTCGGGCGGAAAGAGGAGATGAACTTGCCCTGGATCTCCACGTTCTCAGGTGTGGTGTAGATCGGCTGCATCGTGCTGTTCGCCGGTTGCAGGCGGATCTGGCCGCCTTCGCGATAGAAGCGCTTCAGGGTCACTTCCTCCCGGTCCTTCAGCCACACCGCGACCTTATCCCCGTCGCTCGCCGTCCGCGCCGGTTCGAGGAAGACGATGTCCCCATCGTCGATGAGGTCCTCGATCATCGAAGTGCCCTTCACCCGCAGGGCGAAGACGTTGGTCTTGCCGCGCACCATATCCTCGGTCACCGCCACCATGTCCTGCGTGTCGTTGCCGAAACGGTCGCTTGTCGGCACCGGGATCGGTTGTCCCGCGGCAATCGCACCAAGCACGGGGATCTCCACGATCCGCGCGCGCCGGCCCCGCGCTCCGAGTACCTCGATGCCGCGCGAGATCTCCCGGTCGCGCCGGATGAACCCCTTCTCCTCCAGCTTGCGGAGGTTGTAGTCCACCACCGAGGTACTGCTTATCCCGCACCCCTCCTGGATGTCGCGGATGCTCGGCGGGTAGTCCTTGTCCTCGATGAATGCTCGCAGGAACTCGAGGATCTGGTCTTGCTTGGGCGAGAGATCTTTCATTGTGCGGCGCCTTCCGAACGCATGTTCGCGCCGAACGTTAGCAAAAGCAAGTGGTTATCGTCAAACGTGTTCGGAACACCGGCCCGGCGCTGCCGCGCTCAGCCGGCCAGCGCGCGCAGTCCGGGCTCCGCCGCGATGAGATCCCGGCCGCGCGCGGCGAGCCCGCTCATCGTGCTCTTGTCGCGCCCGCCGAGGATGGTCCCCGCCTGGTTCAGGCTGCGGCCGCGTTCCTGCAGCATCGCCACCGCCACCGCCCGCGCCGCCGCCACCTTCGCCAGCCGCGACCGGCCGGCCATGTCATCCAGGCTCACCGCGTAGTGCCGCGCGATGCGTTCCAGCAACTCCCGCTCACCGATTTCGCCGTTGGCCGCGTCGGCGAGCGCCACGCGTGAAAGCTCCAGGTCCAGGCGGCCAAGGTCGAGCCGCCCGCTCCGCTCCAGCGCAATCGCCGCGTGGACCGCCCCCAGCAGGACGCGGACCGAGGCGACTTCGCACCCTGCGATCCGCTCGGCCGTCCACGCCGGCAGCGCGGTCCGCGCCCGCCGCGCCACCCGCTCGATGAAGGCCCGCCGCTCCGCGTTCCGGAACGGTTCCACCCGCGTCACAATCCCCGCCACCAGCCGCGATTGCAGCCGGTCAAGCAGGTTGAGTTCGAGCGGGTGCCGCTCACTCGCGATCACCACGTGCCCGCCGGCGTTGTGGATCGCCTCGATCGTGTCTGCCAGCTCTTCCTGCGTGCCGCTCCTCCCTACCAGTTGCTGGAGGTCGTCAATCACAAGAAGATTCGCCCCGCGTACCGCCGATTGGAAGTCCTCCGCCCGCCTGTCCTTGATCGAGGTGATGAACCGTGTGGTGAAGTCCCCGGCGCCCATGCACACCACCGCCCGCCCGCGCTCCGCCGCGGCACACGCCACCGCGTGCAGCAAATGGGTCTTGCCCATGCCGGGGTTCCCGAAGATGACCACCGGCGTCGCCCGGTAGCTTCCCTCGTCCAGCAG
>CAZRUZ010000074.1:2702-12197 GCA_964603275.1 uncultured Anaerolineaceae bacterium
TGCGGGGTTTCGTTTCAATGCGTTGTCGCAGCTGATTCCTGGTAGTCGAAAGACCTGGCCGGCCGGGTGGTCCCGGCCGCCTGCCTGTCGGCGCGTAGGCGGTAAGGTAGTCCCCCGGCTCCCCGCATTCAACGTACTTATGTTCTTATTCGCGGCCTTCGCACGGACTTTTCACGCCCCGTCGCGCTTATGTGGGAATCCCATTCGCGCCCCCGCATGTAGCCTAAGAGGCAAGCTCCCGGCCGCCAGTTTCCCGCCATCCCGACCGCGCATCCGGGCACTACGAGGCCTCGCCAATCTCCCACCGCCGCAGCGCGCGGATTGCCATCACCACCATCACCGCCGTCACCACCGCCGCGAGCACCGCCGCGGTCGCCGGCTCGAGTTTCGGGTCATACACCCGCCGCGGCGCATCGATGATTGAGTCCGCGATCCCGAGCGTGTACTGGCGGATTGAGAAGTACCGCACGCCCGAAAACAGCCGCGTCACCACACCTTCCCAGATGAACACGTAGAGCAGCCCAACGATCAGCGCCCGGCTTGTCGCCACGCTCAGCCACACGAACGCCGCGCAGTACACCAGCGCGCCTGCCACCACCGCCAGGGCGAACCCGGCGACAATGCCGTCGTGCGGTTCACCCCGCAGCACCAGGCCAGTTCCCAGGATGGTGGGGACCAGCACCACGCCGGCTGTCGCCGCCCACGCCACAACCAGCTTCGAAAGCACAATCACCCGCCGCGAAACCGGTTTGCTCAGGATGTACACGGCCGTGCCGTCTTCGAACTCCGTGCCGAGGGCCGCCGTCCCGAAGATCAGCGCTGCCAGCGGGAGGAATGTGCCCACGATCAGCCGCGCATTCAAACCCGATGCCGCCCAGCGCTGGGGCTCGTCCGCATCGCTGATCCGGTAGAGCGATGCGATCAGCACCGGGATGAGCGCGAACAGCAGCATCAGGATCGTCCGCTTCTGTCCCAGCAATTGCCGCGCGGTCAGTCGCATGATCGCCCGGTTCATCGCCGCACCAGGTACGAGAACACGCTCTCGAGCGACTCATCGGTCGGCCGCAGTTCGTAGATCGAGACCCCCGCCTCGCGGGCAACCACTGGCGCCGCCAGCGTGAACGCCGCGAACTCCGATGTCCGCACCTGCAGCATCCCATCGCTCAGCTCCACCCCGTACACCGCCGGGTTGCCCACCAGCGCCGCGGCGAGTGCGCGGTTGTCGCTCGAACGCAGCATGAACGTGTGGGGCCGGTCCGTCATCAGCTTCCGGATCTCCCGGAAGTCGCCCGAGGCCGCCAGCCGCCCCGCGACGATGACCAGGACCTCCTCCGCGAGCCGCTCAACCTCCTCAAGGATGTGCGAGGAGAACAGGATTGTCCGGCCGTGCGCCGCCATGTCCCGCAACATCTCCATCATCTGCAGGCGTTGCCTGGGGTCGGCCCCGTTGAATGGCTCATCCAGGAGCAGGATTTGCGGGTCGTGCACCAGCGCCGCGGCGATCTTCACTCGCTGCTTCATCCCCTTCGAATACCCGCCGGTGGCCCGGTCCGCTGCCCCTTCGAGCTCCACCATCGCGATCGCCCGCCGCGCCGCCGATTCCGGATCGGGCAATTTGTGCAACTGTGCGGCGAGCGCCACGAATTCGTGGCCCGTCAGGAAGGGGTAGACCGCTTCCCGCTCGGGAACAAGCCCCACGCGCGAATACATCCCCGGGTTCTCCCATGCCGGTTCGCCGAACACCCGGATTCCACCGGCCGAAGGTTTCAGGAACCCTGACAGCATGTGCAGCATCGTCGATTTGCCCGCCCCGTTTGGCCCGAGCAACCCCGTGATCCCCGCGTTCAGGCTGAACGAGATGTCGTTCACCGCCACGATGTTCCCGTACCACCGCGAGACATTTTCCACCGCGATCGCCGGAGTCCCGCTCATGCCGCAATCCTCTCGAACCGGCGCAGCACCACGGCGGCCCCGGCGGCCCCATAGGCCATCAACGCCGCCGCATAGCTCCACATCGGCAGGTCCGCCAGGTCCTGCACCGAATCACTATCCGCCCCCTCGCCGAACACCCAGAGGGTTGCCCCGTACACCACATCGAACGGCGCCAGGAATACCGCCGCCTTCCCCGCGCCGCCGACCTCGGACACCAGGATCCCGGAAATCGGCCACGTCACCAGGAACCACGCGACCACCGCCACGGTCCCATAGGCCCGCCGCCCGGTCTGCGCCGCGATGGCCAGCGAAACCGCCCCCAGCGCCGCGCCGATTCCCACCCCGCTGATCGTTGTCCGCGGGATGTCCCGCCAGTTGTCGCCGACGAATTCGAACAGGTCATTGCTCGCCAGTCCGTTCCCCACCAGGAGCAACGCCTGCGGGGCCAGCGTCAGCAGCATTAGCGCCGTTGCGAACGCCCCCAGCTTCGCCAGCGCATAGTCCCGCCGCCTCAGCGCCCGCGAGAAGTACAGCGAGAGCGTGCGCTGCCGCTGGTCCCGCCCGGTGATCTCCGGGGCGATTGCCGCGCAGAACAGCGCGACCGGCACCTGCACGAACCCGAAGTAGTTCTCCGGCCGGATGATGTCCACTTCTTCCGAGACGATCGCCGCGACCCCCAGCTGCACCAGCGCCGGCAGGAAGGCGATCACCGTGATCACGATCGGGATGACCTTGCTCGATGCCCGGCGGCCGATGCCGAATGCGCCCCGCAGCGTGTACAGGTACAGCGAAAGGATCGCGTAAGGTCGCCCCAGCCGCGGCCCGTCATAGCCCCGGTAGCCCAGGTCATAGATCTCTCCGCCACGCGGCTCAGTTGCCGCCACTGGCCGCCTCCTGTTCGCTCCGCCTGAAGAGGTCTTCCAGGTTCTGCCTCCGCCGCTCCAGCCGCACCAGCCCGAACCCCAGCTCGGCGCAGCCATCCCGGATCAGGTCGAACACCCGCTCGTTCCCGTCCAGCGCGATCAGGACCAGCCGCCGCTCCACCTCGGCCCGGTAGCCAGCCTCCTGGAGCCGAGCGGCGAGCAGCGCTGGCTCGCCTTCGATTTCCACCGCCAGCACACCCGTCGCCGCCGTGAAGTCACCGATCGGCCCCTGCCGCAGCAGGTGCCCGGCATCGATCACCACGAGGTAGTCGCAAACGCGCTCGATCTCGCCCAGCAGGTGCGAGGCCATCACGATCGAGATGCCGAACTCCTTGCCCGTGCGCCGCACCAGGTCGAGCATCTCGTCCCGCCCGGCCGGGTCCAGGCCGTTCGTCGGTTCATCAAGGAAGAGCAGCCGGGGGTCGTGGACCAGTGCCTGGGCCAGCTTTACCCGCTGCTTCATCCCGGTCGAATAGCCGCGGATCTCGCGGTAGCGCTCTTCAAAGAGCCCCACGTGCCGGAGCGTCTCGGCCGTCCGCTCGCGACCCGCCGATCGCGGCAGCCCGTTGACCTGGGCCATGTGTGTGACGAACTCCGTTGCGCTCACATCGCCCGGCAGGCAATCGTGCTCCGGCATATACCCCACGAACTGCCGCAGCTCGGGCCCCTCGCGGTCGATGTCATAGCCGAGGACGGTGGCGCCCCCGCTGGTCGGGGCGATCAGCCCCAGCAGGATCTTGAGCATGGTGCTCTTGCCCGCCCCGTTCGCGCCGACCAGGCCGATGATCCCCGGCTCCAGTGCCAGGTCCAGCCCGTTGAGCGCCATCACGCTGTCCCCATACCGCTTCGTCAGTTGCTGCGTCTCGATGAGCGCCACAGCGGCATGCTAACAGCGAACCGTCCTCTTTTCGAATCCGCCTCACCACGTGGAAGTAAAGGCCGGGCCAACTCGCGCCGTCCATTGAATCTGCGCCGGTAGCCGGGGGCTGGCGACTAGCCCTCATTCCGCCGATGGTACAGATCGATGCGTTCCCTTCGCGTGCCACGCCTTCAGGCCTCCCACGCCGTCCGGATCCTGCTGGGGGCCACCTTTCTCGCCGGCCTCGGAGCTGTGATCGTCTCCCGTACGCCTCACCACTCCGGCGCCGAGGATCGGTTCGCCGCCGCCTCGGTCCTCGATGGCGGCGCTGCCGGCGGTTCAAGCCCGGGAGCGCCCGGCACGACCAGCGCCCCATCGCCCACCCCCGCCGATTCCGCTGAGGGCGCCATCCTCAAGCCCGACCCGGCCCTCCTCCCCCAGAGCGATGACGCCGCCGCCGCCGCCAGCCGGTTCTCGATGCCGCTCCGGGAATGGAGCCGCGTGACCGATCGCTACGGCGCCACCAACCGCGGCCCCGGGCGTATCCACGGCGGTATCGACCTCGCCCTCGAAGGGCTCAGCCACTCCACGGTCTACGCCGCCTGCGAGGGCGCTGTCACCGCCGCCGAGTACTCTTCGGCCCTGGGCAACCACGTCATCATCGACTGTGGCGGCGGCTGGAGTACGGTCTATGCCCACCTGAGCAGGCTGGACGTCAAGAAAGACGCCCGCGTCGCCAGCCAGGATGCCATCGGCATCACGGGTTCTTCCGGGTTCTCAACGGGCGAGCACCTCCATTTCGAGATCCGCTGGAACGACACCCCGGTGAACCCGGAAGACTACCTCGACTTCAAGATCGCACCCGGAACACCGCTCTCCGATGGTCCGATCTGGTTCCCCGGCATGAGCACACCGGCTGACCCGCCGACGATCACGCCCACGCCCACGGACACCCCGACCCCCACCAACACGCCGACCATCACCCCGACGCCCACGATCACCCCCACCCCCACCTGGACCCCCACGCCCACGCGCACACCGAAACCCCCGGCAAAGACACCGACCCCCCTGCCTGCCGCCTACTAGCTCGCACTTTGTCCTCCACACTTCGTTACGCTGTATCGCGTACCACCACCGGAGGACGCCCCTTGGCCCCAACCCACGACCTGATCGTCATCGGCAACGGTTCTGCCGGCGATAACATCGCCCGCACCCTCGGCCGCCAGGGCCAGCGCGTCGCCGTCATCGAGCGCGCCCACCTCGGCGGCGAATGCCTGAACGATGGCTGCGTGCCCAGCAAGGCGCTCATCGACCTTTCGAAGCGGGCCGCTGAGGAAGGCCTCTCCTGGGACGAGGTGGTCGCCCGCGTCCATGCCGTCCAGCTCCTCGTGCGCGGCACTGACCCCAACGGAGGCTTCGCCGCCGATGGCATCGACCTGGTCTGGGGCGATGCCCGTTTCCGCTCCCCGACCGAAGTCGAAGCCGATGGCCACCTGCTCAGCGCCCCCAACGTGGTTGTCGCCACCGGCACCGGGCCAGGCCTACCGCCCATATCCGGACTCGCCGAGGCGCGCCCGCAGACCAACCGCACCATCTTCACCCTGCCCCGCTTCCCGGCCAGCCTCGCCGTCATCGGAGGGGGGCCGATCGGCCTCGAGCTCGGCCAGGCGTTCCACCGCCTCGGCGCCGGCGTCACTGTTTTCGAAGCCCTTGACCGGATCGCCGCCACTGAGGACGCCGAAGTCTCGCTCGAGCTCACAAAGCTCTTCGAACGCGAGGGCATCCGCGTTGAGACTGGCGCTTCGATCGAGCGCGTTGACCGCGCCGAAGACGGCCGCGTCACGGTGGTGACCAACCGCGGCCGCTTCGAGTTCGACGACATCCTGGTCGCGGCGGGGCGCACGCCCCAGGTGCCGGATGGCCTCGAGGAACTCGGTCTCGAGCGTGATAGGAAGGGCTTTGTGACCATCTCTCCCTGCGGCAAGACGAACCTGGATGGCCTCTGGGCCGCGGGCGATATCACCGGCAAGTTCCAGTTCACCCACTACGCCGGCTACCAGGCCCACCACATCGCGAAGCACATCGAGTCCGGAGTCTGCGAGCCGATCCCCGATACGCTCGTCCCCTGGGCGATCTTCACCGAACCGGAGATCGGCCACGCCGGCATGACCGAGCAGCAGGCGCGGGACGCGGGTCGCAATATGAAGGTGGCCCGGCTCGATGCCGCCGAGCTCGACTGGTTCCGCACCACCGGCAACCCGGACGGGTTCGCCAAAGTCATCGCCGATGCCGAAACCGGCGCGCTCCTCGGCGCGCACTTCATCTGCGCCCGCGGCAGCACGCTCGTCGGCGAGGCCTGCCTGGCGATCCAGCACGGCCTCACGGCGCGCCAGGTCGCCAGCACCGTCCACCCCTACCCCACCGCCTCCGAGCTCTTCCGCTGGGCCTGCGCAAAGGCGGTCTAAGCCAGACCGCCCTCCTCTCTTCCCTCTCGCCTACCGCCTACCGCCTACAAAGCGGCAAGCGCCCGGGCGATCCGGTCGCGCGCCTCGCTGGCAACCGCCCGGACAGCCTCGTCCTGGACAATCCCCATCGCCGCCACCGGGTCCATCGCTTCCACCACCACGCCGCCGTCCGCGGTTTCGCGGACGACCACGTTGCACGGCAGCAGCATCCCCACTTCCGGGTTCGCGCTGATCGCCCGGTGCGCCAGAGGCGGGTTGCACGCCCCGAGGATGATGTACGGGAGCACGTCTTCCCCGATCTTCGCCTTCAGCGTCGCCTTCACGTCGATCTCTGTGAGCACGCCGAAGCCCTGCTCCTTCAGCGCGGCCTTCACCCGCTCGATCGTCTCGGCATATCCCGTCGCCGATTCCGCCCGCAGTCCAAACGTCAGTTGTTCGATGGCAGTCATGTGTGCGTACCTCCAGTTCGATCCACCGTACCGGCTCGCGTGCGCCCGCGTCAGGGCCACCGGTCCGCGACCCGCGGGACGAACAGCCCCGGCACATCCCGCGCCCATCGGCTACGATGGCAAGATACCCCCGGGAGGTACCCCGTGAAAGCTGCTGTCTACTACGAAACCGGAGCCCCCTCTGTCTTCCGTTACGAAGAAATCCCCGACCCTGTGTGCCACCCGGCGGGGGTGATCATCGAGGTTCGTGCCATCGGCATCCAGGGCGGAGACACGCTCCACCGCCAGGGTGGCGTGCTGGCATCCCGCCCCCACATCGTTGGCTACCAGGCGGCCGGCATCATCCGCGAGGCCGGCGAGCGTGTGACGGACCGCAAGCCCGGCGACCGTGTCGTCGCGACCATGCCCTTCGGTTCGCATGCCTCGCTCGCCTCGGTGCCGGCCAACGCCACCTGGGTCATCCCGGAAGGGTTGGACTTCGCCGCCGCCGCCTGTATCCCCATAGAGTTCGGCACCGCCCATGACTGCCTCTTCGAATTCGGCCGCCTCAAGGCGGGCGAGACCGTCCTGGTCCAGGCCGGAGGTGGTGGTGTTGGGATCGCCGCCATCCAGCTCGCCAAGCGCGCCGGGGCGACCGTCCTCGCCACCGCATCCACCTCCGAGAAGCTCGACCGCCTCAAGGAGTTCGGCCTCGACCACGGCATCAACTACCGCACGGAGGACTTCCCGGCCCGTACCCTCGCCCTCACCGGCGGCCGCGGAGCCGACCTCGTCGTCGATTCCGTCGGTGGCAAGACGCTGGAAGGCAGTGTCGCTGCGCTCGCCTACCGCGGACGCATCAGCTGGGTCGGAAACGCCGGCCGCGAAGGGCGCGCGCCGAACCTTGGCGGGCTCAGCCAGAAGAATGCAACCGTGACCGGCATCTACCTCGGCGCCGAGCTCAACGCCAACCCGGCGCGCTGCACCCCCATGATCGAGGCGCTCATCGGCGATGTTGCCCGTGGCGACCTGAACGTGGTGATCGACCGCACGTTCGCCCTTAGCGAAGCCGCCGCTGCCCACGACTACATCGAAAGCCGTGGCGCCTTCGGCCGGGTGGTGCTCATCCCGTAGCGCCCTGCGCCTGCCTCCACGCCCGCACCATCAGCTCGCCCTCGCGCAGCCCGTGCAGGCGCGTGCCCTCAAGCGTGTAGTGCGCGGTATCCCCCTCCATCCGCACCCCGGAGCCCGGGGCTTCCATCTCCGCGTCGTACGGGAGGAATGCGACGTGCAGCCGCTCGCAGGCGTCCCGTATCCCGTCATGCCACGCCCAGAACCGCGCCTCGCGCTCCTTGAGGATTGCCCGCGAACTCCGCTGAGGGATGAGGGCCGGGCCGCGCACGGCCACCGCAAGGCGCTCCGGCTGCAACAACCGCCGGATGATCGTCTCGAACAACGCCACCATCGCGTCTGGTTCGAAGTAGTACTCCACGCCCACGAACCGTGTCGCGATGTCCCGCGCGAACTCCGTCAGCGGGCTGTGGGCCGCGATGCGCGTCTCCGCCGTGCGCCGGGCTGCCGGTCCGAGCCGCCTGGTCCCGCCGGGCCAGCGCCGCTCGATCTTCAGCGCAGCGGAGGCGAATGACACCCAGTACGCCGCGAGGTTGACCAGCACCAGGTCAGGCTCTTCTTCGCCGACCCAGCGGTCGATAAGCCCGGGGAGCTTCTCGCTCGGCCAGATTGGCCGGAGGACGGTTGCCCACGGTTCTCCGGTCTCCCTCTCCAGCACCCGCTGGGCAACCATGTACTGGCGCTCCTCCTCGGGAATATCCGCCCGCAGGTCATGGCTGAGCGCGAGCCGCAACACCTTCACGACGGTGAGCCCGCTGGTCCGCCGTGCGTCCGTTCCCACGCGCGCACCATCAGCTGCCCCTCGCGCAGCCCGTGGGTAAGGGTTCCCTCCGCCGTGTAGTGCGAGGGGTCGCCGGGGAGGCGTGTCCCGGCTGGCTCCTCCGCGAACGGGAGATGGACGATGTGCAGGCGTTCACAGATCTGCTCGACGCCTTCGCGCCAGGCCCGGTAGCGCCGGGCGCGTTCCCGCTGAATCCGCGGTGGGACGGACTGCGGGGACGGCCCCGGGCCGCGGACCGCAACCACCAGTGCTTCATCCCGGCAAAGCTGCCGGAAAATGCCGTCGAACCGTTCCAGCAGCTCTGGGGGCTCGAAGTAGTAGTCAACACCGATGAGCCGCGTTGCAAAGCTCCGGACCACTTCCGTAAGGCGGTGGTTGGCGGCCACCCGGGTTTCGGCTGTTCGGCGGGCAGCCCGGGCAGCGAAATGTCCCACCAGCGGGACCCTTCGCTCAAGCCGGAGGGCCACCGAGCCGAACAACGGCCAGTAGCCCGCCATGCACACCAGCACCAAATCTGGTTGCTCCTCCTCGATCCAGCCAGCGACGAGGCCCGGGAGCTTCTCGCTCGGCCAGATTGGCCGGACGGCGGTTTCCCACGTCTCCCCGGTGGCCTCTTCGAGCACCCGCTGGGCAATCACGTACTGCCGCCCTTCCACCGGGATATCGGCCCGCAGGTCATGGCTAAGCGCGAGCCGCAACACCTTCACGATGGTTGAAGCTACCGCAGCCCGGCTCCCCGGTCGAGGCGTCTGCTCAGCGGGCGCCAGCCGCCTCGGCGGCAGCGAAGAGGCTCCCGGCGAGCACCAGCAGGACCAGCCCCGGCGGCGGGACAACCATCCCCACCCGGCTGATCCCGATGCCGACGGCCACGGCCCCCAGGGCTGCCAGGTACCAGCCGCTGACCGGATATGCCGGGTGCGAACGGTGCCGCGGCGCCAGCATGGTCTGCCACGCCGCCGCGACCACGACCGCGAGC
>CAZRUZ010000075.1:0-12171 GCA_964603275.1 uncultured Anaerolineaceae bacterium
AGGCATCGCGGAGCGCGGCGATGCGGCTCCGCTCGGCAAGCAGGTTGAGGATTTCGAGCGCCTCGGCGGTGGTCGGGGTTGCGCCGGCCTCTTCGAGACGGCGGGTGATCTCGTCATCGATGTCATCGAGCGCCTGCTCAAGCTCCTGGAGGGTCGGCGACGACTGCCCGGGCCCTGGCGAGCCTCCGGGACCGGGCGTGGCAGTGCCGGGCGTGGCCGTACCGGGTTGGCCGGGAGACGGAGTGCCCTGGCCCGGAGTGGGCTGCCCCTGACCGCCTGCCCCCGGCGACGGGGTTGTGCCGGGCTGGGCGCCCGGGGATGGCGACGCACCCGGTGAGGGCTGGCCCGGCTCCTGGCCGTCGCCGGGCGTTGGTGTCGGGGTAGGGGTTGGCGTTGGTGAGGCGTCCGGGGGCAATAGGAGACGCAGGACCACTTCGTAGTCGTGGCGCGCGTCGTCGGTGGGGTGTTCGAGCAGCGAGCGGCGGAAGGCATCGAGCGCCTCGTTGAGGCGGCCCGCGGCGAACTGGTGGCGCCCGATGGAGGACTGGGCGCGTGCGCGTGTTTTGGGGCTGTTGGAGAGGAGCGCGCGCCGGGCTGAGGTGATGGCCTCATCGAAGCGGCCCGCGGCGTGGTATGCCGCCGCTAGGTTCAGGGCAACGCGGGGGTCGTCAGGGCGAGCTTGGCGGGCCTCATTGAACTTCTCGATCGCGGTGGCGGGGTCGCCGTCGCGGAGTGCGGACCGGCCGGCCTCGTTGGCGCTGTACTCGGCGGTGGCACAGCCCGAGAAGATGGCGGCGGCGGCAATGACGGCAGCTCCGCGCCGCCACGGCAGGCGGCGGTAGCGTTCGGCCAGGGAGCCGAGCAGGAGCAGGACAAGGGCGGCGGCGGCAAAGTAGCGGTAGCGCTCGACGGGGAGGGTAGTGGGGCGCTCATCGAACTGCGTCCGCTCGAGGGCGCGAAGGCGGCCATCGACGGCGGCGGGGACGAGCGCGAGGTCGGAACCGAGGTAGCGGCCGCCCGCCGCCGCGGCGAGGGTGCGGAGGAAGGGCTCATCGAGACGGGTGACGATTGGGACACCGGCACCATCGGTAAGCGACGTTTCCGCGCGAGCGACGGGATCGATAACCGGGATTGTCCCGCCTTCGGGAGTGCCGACACCGGCGATGAGAAGCTCGGCGCCCGACTCACGGACGAGGGTTGCCGCCGCCGCGGGATCGCCGCCGAGATCATCGCCATCGGTAAGGAGGAGGATCAGGCGGCCGCCGGTGGACTGGCCGGAGAGCAGGGCGACCGCTTCTTCGAGGCCGAGCCCGGCCGAAGTGCCGCCTTCGACGAAGATGGTGCCGGTAACGAGAGCATCGATGACCTGGCGGGCCGCGGCGAAGTCGGTGGTGAGCGGGAATCGGGTGCGCGCGCTACCGGCGAAGACAACGAGCCCGGCGCGGTCGCCACGGAGGCGGTCGAGGGTGGCGATGGCGGCCAGTTTCGCGGCCTGGAGGCGGCCGGGCTGGAGGTCGCGCGCGTCCATGCTCCGGGAGACGTCGATCACGATCACGAGGTCGGCGCCGGTGCGGGGGATACGCGATTCCACCGTGCCCCAGCGCGGCTGGGCCGCCGCAAGGACCGCGCTCACAGCGGCGATGGAGAACAGGGTGGCGGCGAGGTACGGTGGCGGCGCGAGGGGTATTCGGGAAACGTGGCGCGCTGCGCGCACTCCGCGGCGCACGCCGACGAACCAGGCGCCGGCCGCGAGCGGCATCAGCGGAAGCAGGGCGAGGACCCAGGGGTGGGCGAATGTGAGGCCGTTCATGCGGGCGACCTCCGGAGGAGGGTGCCGCGCAGGGCGAGCTCGGCCAGGAGGAGGGCAGCGGCGGCAGCGGCGAACCAGGGCGCGAACTCCGTGAACTGTTCAAACGATTCCCGGTTGATGCGGCTGGTCTCGAGGCTGCCGATCTCCTCGTAGACATCAGCGAGCGCCTGGGGGCTATCGGCCTCGAAGTAGCGGCCGCCGGTGCGGGAGGCGATTTCACGGAGGAGGGCCTCATCGATCCCGCGGCGGCTGGCGAAGGCGGAATCCGAAACGACGCCGATGGTGTAGACACGGATCCCGAGGGCAACCGCCAGTTGCGCGGCCTCTTCCGGGGAAATCGATCGCGCGTTATGTTCGCCGTCAGTCAGGAGAATGACGACCCGGCTGGCCGCGGTCGAACCCTGGAGCATGTTGAGGGCCTCGGCGAGGCCGACGCCGATGCCGGTGCCATCGCGGAGGAGGCCGCTCTCGACATCGGCGATGATGCGGTCGAGGGCGGCGTAGTCGAGGCTCGGTGGGGACAGGGCGAGGGCTTCCTCCTGGAAAACCACAAAGCCGATGCGGTCGTTCGTCCGGCTGCGCACGAACTCGCGGATGACCTCGCGGGTGACATCGAGGCGGGTAGAATCGCCAAAGCGCTGGCCCATGGAGCTCGAGATATCGAGCGAGAGGGCGATATCGATACCTTCGCCCGGGACCACGGCCCGCGCGTCGCCGCGGCGGGGACCGGCAATCGCCACGACCAGAAGGAGGGCGGCGGCGACACGCAGCACCGGGAGGGCGCGGGCAGCCCGGATGCGCCAGCCCGGGCGGATGGTCACGAGCGCGGCGGCGGATGGGACCGCGTAGCCGCGCTGGCGGCGGTGGGCGAGCAGGGCAACGGGAACGGCAAGGACCGCAAGGGCGAGGGCGGCGGGCAGGGCGAACTCCATCAGGCGCCAACCTCGACGATCTCGCGGGCCATGTTCAGGTCGGCGTGGCGGCGTTCGAGGGCGGGGCGGTAGCCGGCGTAGATGACGGCGTCGCACTCTTCGAGGAGGCCCCCAACGAGACGGGCCTGCCAGCGGTCGACTCCGCGCTCTTCAAGGCGGCGGCGGAGCTCGGTGCTGGTGAGGGCCGTGGCCGGGATGGCGTGGCGGCGCGTTAGCTCGGTCTTCACGACGGAAGACATCACCCGGTAGGCGGACACAGGGTCGGACTGGAGGATCGCCTCGGCGGCGGCGAGGCCGGGCACGCCGGGCGCGGCATCAAGCGGTTGGCCGGCGCCGAGGGGACGGCGGAAGAAGCGGCGGATGCTCCACCATGCGACCAGCGCGAGCAGCGTGACCACGACAGTCGCTGCCAGGATGAGCGCCGGGCGGAGTAGGGGTGATTCGGCGCCGGGGATGGCGACCGGCGGCGGCAGGGGTGAGAGCTCCAGCGGGTCGTCCGGGCCAAGCGTTTCAACGACGTTGAGCGCGACCGGAGGAAGGGTGCGAGCGGTGACTTCGGCCCCGGTGATGACGGCGACCGAGGGAGCGAACTGGACAGCGCCGGGGGTGAATGGCGCGACGGTCGCCTCGATGACCCACTCGGACTGTTCGCCGCGCTCCAGGACCCGGGGGGCCTCGACGGAAACGACTTCAACCCCGGCCCAGGATTGGGTGCCAGGGGTGAGTTCGACGGTTGCCCCGCGCGGTACGATGACATGGAGCGTGACCGGCACGCGCTCACCGATGAACGCGGATTCGCGCGCGAGCTCGACCCGGTCCCCCGGGACGGCCTGGGTGGACGCCGCGGCAACCGGCAGGATGGCCAGCAGCCCGGCGGCGAACGCGGCCCAGTGGCGGCGCGGCATCAGGCGGCCCCCGTCGCGCGGCGGCGGAAAAACTGGAGCAGGGCGGGGACGTAATCGACTCCTGTGGTGAGGGCGATCTCGTCAATGCCGATAGTGCCGAAGAGGCGCTTCCGGTCCTGGTCGGCGAGTGCCGTGCGGGCGGCGTAGGCCTCGCGGACGGTACGGCTGGATGAATCGATTTCGGCGAGCTGGCCGGTCTCGGCGTCGCGGACGGTGACGATGCCAGCATCGGGGAGGGATTCATCGATCGGCTCGCGGACGCGCACGGCGATGATGTCGTGGCGGCGGGCGGCGGCGCGGAGCTGGCCGGGCTCGATAGTGGCGAGGAAATCGGAGACGAGGAAGACGGTGGCGCGGCGTTTCTGGACACCGGTGAGGTATTCGAGCGCTGCGCCGATATCCGTCCCGGCGGTCTCCGGGTGAGCCCAGAGCATTTCGCGGACGACGCGGAGGACGTGGGTGGCGCCGCCGGAGGGGCGGACGTAACGCTCGGGCTTGCCGGCGAAAAGCAAGAGCCCGACGCGGTCCTTGTTGCGGATGGCGGCCAGCGCGAGCACGGCACAGACCTCGGCGGCAAGGTCGGCCTTGGAGCGCGGGAGCGCCCCGGCACGCTGCGAGGCGCTGACATCGACGGCGAAGATGACCGTGAGGTCGCGGTCTTCGCGGTAACGGCGGATGGCGGGCTGGCCGCTGCGGGCGTAGGCCTTCCAATCGATCGAGCGGACATCGTCGCCGGGCACGTAGGGGCGAAGCTCATCGAACTCGATGCCGCGGCCGCGGAAGACGGCGTGGTATTCGCCGAGGAAGAGACTGTTCACGAGGCGGCGGGCACGGATCTCGATGGCGCGCACCCGTTCCAGAAGCTCGGGTGGAATCCCGCCAGGGGCCGTCCTGGCAGCGGCCGACGCGGAGCGCGCGGGACGGCGGAGGTTGAGCCTCATGGGCGCCGCACCGGGGGGCTAGGGGACATCGACCCCATCGAGGACACGGTCGATGAGGTCATCGGTGGTGAGCTCCTCGGCTTCGGCTTCGTAGGTGGTGACGATGCGGTGGCGGAGGACATCGTGGGCGAGCGCCTTTACATCGTCAGGGGTGGTGTAGGCGCGGCCCTGGAGGAAGGCGTGGGCGCGCGCGGCCTGGGCGAGGGCAATGCTGGCACGCGGCGAAGCACCGAAGGCAATCAGCGGTTCGAGGGCGGGCAGGCGGTAGGCGGCAGGACGGCGGGTGGCATAGACCAGCTGGACGATGTAGTCCTTGAGGACATCGTCGATGGCGACTTCCTGGACAGCGCGGACGGCTTCGGCAAGTGACTCGCGAGAGGCGACCACGCTGGCCTGCGGGGCGCGGCCGTTGAGCCCCAGCTCGAGGATCTGGCGTTCGTCCTGGCGTGAGGGGTAATCGACCCGGACCTTCAGGAGGAACCGGTCGAGCTGGGCTTCGGGCAGGGGGTAGGTACCCTCGTGCTCGATTGGGTTCTGGGTGGCCATGACGAGGAAGGGTTCATCCAGCGGGAAGGTCTCGCCGCCGATGGAGACCTGGCGCTCCTGCATGGCTTCGAGCAGCGCGGACTGGACCTTAGCGGGCGCGCGGTTGACCTCATCGGCGAGGACCAGGTTCGCGAAGATGGGGCCTCGGCGGACGGTGAAGCGGGCCTCGGCGGCGTTGAAGATCTCGGTGCCGATCAGGTCGGCCGGGAGGAGGTCCGGGGTGAACTGGATGCGCACATGGCGCAGGTCGAGCGCCTGGGCGAGGGTGGAGACGGTGAGTGTCTTGGCCAGCCCCGGGACACCCTCCACGAGGATGTGCCCATGGCAGAGCATGCCGATGAGGAGCCGGTCAATGAGCATGTCCTGACCGACGATGACGCGATGGACCTCGGCGCGGACGCGGGCGAGGGTCTCTGAGGCTCGGGATGCGGCGGGCGAAAGGGCGAGGGCTCCGGTGGCCAATGGGTGCTCCGGGGCGAAGGTTGTCCTGCCATTGTACGGGCCGGGCGGAACGATTGGTTGTGGGGCGGATCGCAGTGGACAAGAGGAGGGAAAGGCGGGCGCTCAGTCCTCGATCGGCGCGGTGGAGGTTGTGTCGTAGCTGGCGCGGGCGAAGGCGATGACGCGGACCTCACGCGCGCCCGCATCGAGCAGGGCGGTGGCGCATTCGCTCACGGTAGCGCCGGTGGTGACCACATCATCGACCAGCGCGGCCGTCTGGCCCCTGAGGGAGGGGCCCCGGTAGGCGAAGGCCCCGGCGATGTTCGTGCGGCGTTCGGCGAAATGCTGGCCGACCTGGCGGTCGGTGCGGCGCGTGCGGAAAAGCCCGGTTGAAGGCTGAGCATCAAGGGCCTGGCGGAGCAGCAGTTCGGACTGGTTAAACCCGCGCTCTTTGAGGCGGGAGGGGTGGAGCGGGACGGCAAAGTACGCCCCGGCCTCGATGGCGGGGAGGGAATCGCGGAGCAGGCGGGCCATGACCGGTGCGAGGGCGGTGTAGTAGCCATACTTGAAGTTGTGGACCAGGCGGCGGGCGGGACCGGCCATTTCGAAGGCGGCATGGATGCCGGCGATGTGCTGAAGGTGGAAGCAGCGGGGACAGAAATCGGAGCCATCCCAGGCGGCGGAACAGTGGCGGCAGCGTCCGGGCCCGGTTGCGGGCTGGAGCGCAGCCTCGCAGCGGGGACAGAGCGCGGTATCGAATGCGCCGCAGCCGGCGCAGCGGAGCGGGTAGAGGAGGGCGGTGACGGCGCGGGCCAACGGCTTCAGCACGGCGGAAGTGTACGGGTGCGGGCGGGCAAGGGGAGAATATCCCTACAATGGGGAGGTGGACGTGACGGTGCTGTTGTTTGCCTCGGTTGCCGAGCGGGCTGGCGCGCGATCGGTGAGCCTGCCATGGCAGGATGGAGACACGGTTGGCGACATCCGCGACCGGCTGGTGGAGCGTTACCCGGCGCTGGCAGCGTCCGTCCCGACGCTGATGTATGCGGTGGACGAAGTGTATGCGCGGGCAACGGACCCGGTCCGGCCGGGGGCGACGATCGCGCTGATCCCACCAGTTTCCGGAGGTTGAGCCGATGCTGATCCGAGTGACACCAGACGTGCTGGACACCGCCGAGGCGGTCGCGGCGGTCGAATCTCCGCGGGCGGGCGCGATCAACGTGTTCCTGGGGGTGGTGCGGGATAACAACCTGGGGCGGCAGGTGCAGTACCTGGAGTACGAGGCCTACCCCTCGATGGCGGAGAAGGTGATGGGCGAGCTGGCCGAGGAGGCGAAGGCGCGCTTCGGGCTGGAGGATTGCGCGGTGCTGCACCGGACCGGCCGGCTGGAGATCGGTGAGGCGAGCCTGCTGATCGCGGTGAGCTGCGGCCACCGGGCGGCATCGTTCGAGGCGGGCCACTGGCTGGTGAACGAGATCAAGAAGAAGGTCCCGGTGTGGAAGAAGGAAGTGTGGGAGAACGGCGAGGCATGGGTCGAGGGACCGGAGTCGCTGGGGATGCAACAGGCCCCGGCGAGCATGCGCTGAGGACACGATGGGCAACGGAGCAAGCCACCCCCACGCGTTCAGCCGGTACTGCATGCACTGCGGACAGCGGCTTAGTTCGGCCGTCCCGGAAGGCGACAACAAGCGCCGGATGGTCTGCCTGGACTGCGGGTTCATCCACTATCTGAACCCGAGGCCGGTCGCCGGGGTGATCCCGGTGCGCGAGGACGGGCACGTGCTCCTGACGCGGCGGAGCATCGATCCGCGCGCGGGCTACTGGGTGTTCCCCGGCGGGTACATGGACGTCGGCGAGACCGTGGAGGAAGCGGCAATCCGGGAAACGGTCGAGGAGGCCCGGCTGGAGGTTGGAGAGCTCGAACTGGTCGGCGTGTTCACACGGACGGGCCCGGGAGTGGTGGTGATCGTCTATGAGGCGCGGGCACTGGGGGAGGCGGAGGCGGGCCACGAGACGAGCGAGGTGCGGTGGTTCGCCCCGGCGGAGATCCCGTGGGACGAGCTGGCTTTCGATAGCACGGTTTGGGCGATGCGGGCGTGGGCAGCGAAGCGAGGGTTGTAGGACGGAGTACGCTGGAAAGCAGATGGCGTCACCCCACTTCTTGCTGACTGATTACCTGGCGTCAGCGATGGAGCGCGCCTCCTTGAAGGCTCTCGAAGACGGGTCATTCGCCGGGCGCATCCCCGGTTGCGACGGGCTGCTGGTCTTCGGCGAGACCGAGGAGGAGTGCAGCGACCAACTGCGCTCAACCCTCGAGGAATGGGTCGTGCTCGGGCTGAAGCTCGGACACCAGCTTCCGGTCTTCGCGGGTATCGACCTGAATCGCGAGCCCGCCCTTGAGCCGGTGGACTCCCTGGAAGCAGCGCGACCTCGTCCGGAAGCTCCGGGCGTTGGGATTTGAAGGTCCGTGCGCGGGTGGGCGGCATCGCTTCATGACCTGGAAGGAGGTGGGCGGGGTTAATCGAGGCGCGCGATGGCGACGTAGCCGGTCGAGACGCGGACGAGCAGGGCGGCCGGTTTCCTTCCCTCCGGGACCTGGAAGCTGAGCCAGCCGGTGCGTGATTCGCCGGCCCGGAGATCGCCCGATTCGAAGCCGGGTTCAGAGTTGGTGATCGCCCAGCTGTGCTCATCCCCGGCGTCATCCCGCAGGCGGAAGAAGGCGAAGCTGTAGCGGGCGGTCCCGGAGGAGGCCTCCTGGCGGACTTCGATGGCAACGCGGCGCATCCCGGGGTTGGTGACGAAGAGGCCCGGGGGCTCGGGGTCGACCACCTGGAGGACGGTGTAGACAGAGTTCCCGGCCGTGACCGGCTCGCCGAGACGGGAGACGGTCGCGGAAGGCGTGGGGGTCAAGCGCGCCACGGTGGGGAGCGCCGTGAGCGTGCGGGCGATGGCGGTCAGTTCCTCGGCGAGGTCCGGGTCGAGGGTCGGGGCGGGTGGCCCGGGGGGCGCCGGGTTCGAACCGGTGCGGGCGCCCGAATTGATGGAGTGCGCTTCGGAGCTGAGGAAGCCGGATTCGGCGTTGATGGCGAGCAGGCCGACGCCGGCGATGAACACCACGAGCGAGACCCCGAGAAGCGCCAGCGCCCGGAACATCGTCATTCGCGAATCCTACCCGGGAGCGTGCTAACGCGGGCGGCGATACTGGCGCGCGGGCGCGGGCGCCGATTCAGCACGGCCGAGGCGGTAGTGCGGAGCGAGGACGACCAGGATCGTGCCCGCGTGGGGGTCAGCGATCCGGGCGACGAGGCGCGGATGGGCGGCCTGGAGCGCTTCGAGCGGCTGGTCGGTGGTGACCACGGTGGGTAGGCCGGCGACGTGGCGGTAGTTGACTATCTGGTAGAGCTTTTCCTGGGCCCACTGGGTGGTGGACTGTGCGCCGAGGTCATCAAGGATGAGCAAGTCGGCGTTTCGGACGCGGTCGAAGAGCTCGTCATAGGGAGCGTCTTTGCCGGGGGCGAAGGAGGAGCGCAGGTAATCGAAGAGGTCGGGGACGACGGCGAAAAAGACGCCCATCCCACTGGCCAGGGCGCGGTTCGCGATCGCGCAGGCAAGGTGTGTCTTCCCGCAGCCATTGGCGCCCTGGAGAGTGAGCCAGCCGCGGGGGTCATCGGCGAACGCCATGGCTGCGCGGAGGGCGGCTTCAAGCGACTCGCGCTCCTCGGCGCGAAGGCCGGGCGCGCGGACATCGAAGTTGCGGAACTGGTGCTCGGCGAGGCGTTCGCGGGTCATTCCGCCGACCTGGGCATAGCCGGCGCGGCCCGGGCCATCGAGGACCAGCACGCGCGAGAGCGCCTCATCGCAGAGGCGGGTGGCCAGGCGCTCATCGAGGTCCTGCGGTCGCGTGGTGGTGGTGAAGACGGTGGGGAGCCCCATGTTGAAGCGGTGGTTGACGATCTGGAGGAGTTTTTCCCGCGCCCAGGCCTTGCCGGCACCGGTATCGACGTCGTCGAGGATGAGCAGGGGGGCGTTGCGGACCTGTTCGAACAACTGGTCAAAGCCGAGGTCATCCTCGCCGGGGTCGAAGCTGGCGCGGAGGTGGTCGAGCAGGTCGGGGACGACCATGAAGAGGGCAGGGTGCCCGTGGGCGATGCGCTCGTTCGCGAGGGCGGCCGCGAGGTGCGTCTTTCCACTCCCGGAGGCGCCGGTGAGGACGAGCCAGCCAGCCGGGTCGGCGGCATAGTCGCGGGCAACGGCGCAGGCGCGTTCGAACCAGTCACTTTCGCCGGTGCGACCGGTGGGGATGAGCGTTTCGAACGTGAAACGGCGGAGCGCGCCGATGTTGCTGACGCGCTGGAGACGGTCACGGCGGACGCCTTCGTCTTCCGAGAGGATGCAGTCGCAGGGTTCGGCTTTGCCAAAGCGGGGGTGGTCTACCGGGTAGGGACGGCGCACGAAACCCGCGCCGCCACAGATGGGGCAGAGGGGCGCGCCGGCCTCAGCGGTAGCGGACGACGTGGCCGAGGCTTCCTCCAAGGAATCGGCGTTTCTGGTCTTCGAAAGAATCTCGTCCAGCCGTTTCATCGGGGCGGCCCTCCTCTGTCCAGGTGCGCAGGATGCGCTCGATGTAGCGCCAGTTGCGGATGTTGAGTTCGGCGGCTTCGCGGAAGGCGTCTTCGATCCACTCCGCGGGGTAGGTTGACTCAGCCTCGGCGAGGCGGTCACCGATCATCGGGGTGATGGTGCCGATGTGCTCTTCGTAGAGACGGAAGATGCCTGGGCGCGCTTCCGGCAGCTCGAGGGGCGCCGCCGAAGTCTCGGGACGGATCTCGAGGGCGCCGGAGCGGGCGCGGGTCACGGCGCGGCGGGAGCCGGGGTTGTTCACGAAGAAGACGGTCTCGCGGCCGCTGGCGCCGCTCAGGTCGAGGCCGAGGAGGGCGCCCGCGCGGACACATTCGAGGAGCCCGGCGTCGAGGCCCTCGCGGCCTTCGGCGAGCTGCTCGAAGGATGCGCGGGCGAAGCCGTTGTCCCAGATGGTGGCGGCCGAGACGCAGCGGGCCTCGGTGCGCTGTTCCTGGACGAGACGGGCGACCCAGAGGAAGGCGAGGAGCGCGGCCGGGGATTCGAGCTTCGGCAGGACGGCCATGAAGAAGAGGTTCGGGATGGCGGTCGCCTTGCCGATGCCGGGGAAGCCGCTGAAGGGGTCAGTCGCGGATGTCATCGGTGCGGAGGACCCAGTCTTCAAACTTGGCGAGGCGTTCCCGGAAGCGGAGTTCGACGGAGCCGGTGGGGCCATTCCGGTGCTTGGCGACGATCACCTGAGCGACGCCCTTCGGGTACGCACTTTCGGGGAGGTCCGGGTTTTGCTGAGCCCACTGCTCGGGCGAGGTGTGCATGTCTTCGCGGCTGAGGAACATGACGATGTCGGCGTCCTGTTCGATGGAGCCGGAATCGCGGAGGTCGGAGAGCATGGGTGTCCGCGGGTGGCGGTTCTCGATGGCGCGGGAGAGCTGAGCGAGGGCGATGATGGGTACATCGAGTTCACGGGCGAGACCCTTGAGCGTGCGGGAGATGTAGCTGATTTCCTGGACGCGGTTTTCGCGGCTGCCGCCGCCCTCGCCCTGCATGAGCTGAAGGTAGTCGATGACGATCAGGTCGAGTTGTTTTGACTCACCGGCGAGGCGGCGGGCCTTGGCGCGCAGCTCCGCGGCGGTGAGGGTGGGTGAGTCATCGAACCAGATGTTGGCCTCGGAGAGGCGGGCAGCGGCGGCGACCACGCGGCGCTCCTCGATCTCGGTGTTCTGGCCGAGGCGGAGGCGGTTGCTATCGACGCCGGACTCAGCCGAAAGCAGGCGGGTCGCGAGCTGTTCGGATGACATTTCCAGGGAGAACACGGCGACGTGGGCGCGCTGCATGATGGCGGCGTTGCGGGCGATGCCGAGGGCGAAGCTGGACTTTCCGACGCTCGGGCGGGCGCCGACGATGATGAGGTCGGAACGCTTGAGTCCGGTGAGCAGGGTATCGAGGTCGCTGAAGCCCGTCTGGATGGCGGAAAGCTCGATGCGGGCGATCTCCTCGGGGTCCTGTTCGAGGTACGCTTCGAGGATCTGGCGGATGTGGACGAAATCACGGAAGTTTTCGCCGCCGCGGAGGCGCTGGATAAGGTCTTCGGCGCGGGAGAAGACGGTTTCGATTTCGGCGGGGGCTTCGTAGGCCATCTGGAGGATGCCGGTGGCGGCGTGAATCAGGCCGCGGTACGTCGCATCGCGCTTGACGATGCGGGCGTAGAACTCAACGCCTAGGGAAGTGGGCAGGCGGCGGATGACATCGGAGAGGTAGGTCTGGCCGCCGGCATCCTCGAGCTGGTCGCGGGTGGCGAGCTCGTGGGCAACGGTGATCTGGTTGACCACCTCGTCGCGGTTCCAGAGCGAGACGCAGGCGTCGTAGATCCAGCCGTTCTTTTCGCGGAAGAAGTCGTAGGGCTTGAGGATGCCAACAACGGCGAGCATGGCCTGGGGATCGACCATGAGCGACGCGATCACGGCTTCTTCAGCCTCGATGTCGTGCGGGGGCAGGCGTTCGAGCTGAGCGAGGGTCATGCG
>CAZRUZ010000076.1:0-12090 GCA_964603275.1 uncultured Anaerolineaceae bacterium
GGGTCGCGGGCGACGCGGGAGCGGTGCTTCACGGTCTCGCCGGAGTGAGCATCGCCTTCGACGCCGAGGCCGGCCACGAGGCGGATGCCCGCGGCGTTCGGTTTGCTGAAGGTATGGCCCGAGCTCAGGGAAACGGCCAGGACGGTCGCGGATGGGGCGCCGGTCATGTGCGGCCCGCGCAATCGAGGCAGCGTGGCCCATCCGGCCCCGGGACCTGGCGCGCGTCGACAACTTCTTCGCCGCAAGCCGCGCACTGGACCCGGTCGGCATCGCGGGAATCGGCGGGAGGCGTCCAATCCGTCGGTGTGACGGAGAAGAGCTCGGACAGCGGGAGTTCGATGTAGGCGCGGAGCTGGGCATCGCGGCTCTCCATGCCCGGGTAGCGCGCGGCGGCGAGCGCGCGGGTGCCGCTGCGGGCAGCCACCCGGACTGCGCGGCCGTTTCGGGCATCATGGAAGCGGGCGGCGAGCTTGCCGTGGTCGATGATGCTGAAGCTGCGCCGCCCGGTGCGGCAGCCGGTGATCGCCTGGACGGCATCGGCAGCGCAACGGGCTGTTTCGACCGCGACGGTGAGGCGCTTTTCGCGGTCCGGGAGGGCGATCCCAAGCTCGCCGGCGCCGAGGAGCGCGAGCCGCGTCCCGAGGACAAGTCCGGGGCAGCCGCGCCCACCGTGGAAACCGAGGGCGGTGCGCAGATGGCGGTCGAGTGCGCGGTCAGCGGGGACAAGGGAGACGAGCAGCGGAGCGACCGTTTCGACGGTGGCCTCGATAGCGCCGAGCTCCCAGCGGGCGATGACCGGGGCCTCCTGCTCATCCGGGAGCAGGCTCGAGAGGATGGTCGGGTAGGCCTCCGGTGCGTGCGACTCGAGGAGGACAACATCGACATCTAGCGGCAGTGCGGCGACCAGCTCCTCGGCCGTACCGCCACCGGGTGGAAGGGTGAGCTGGAGGCGGTCGGAGGCGTACATGACCATGGCGGAGGGGCCGCGCTCCCAGACACGCCCCGAGCTCTTTTCGGGCAGGTCGAGGAGGTGGTGGGTGCGCTTCACATAGGCGACCTTGAGCCCGTGCGCGTTGAGGTCGCTGATGATGAGCTCGCAGGTGGTGGTCTTGCCAGCCCGCGATGGGCCCCGGACACAGATCACCTGCGGGCCAATCGGGCGGCGCAGCGTCTCCGCGTCCGGGAGGGGGCTGCCGGGCGGGGGGGGCACGGGGGCAGTCATCTTCATGCATGGTAGCCGAGCGGGGCGGTGCGCGGGGCGGCCATTCGCGCCCGGGGGTGATAGCTGGCAGGATCCGGCCCGGATGGGCAGGCCGAACACGCCGATGACGCTGGGGATCGGGGAGATCACGCTCCTGGCGCTTCCGGATGGGGCGGCGGACCTGCCGGTGTGGGCGATGGCGCCGGAGCTGGCCGGGGGCGACCCGGTGGAGTGGGACACCTACGCGCAGAGAAACCCGGGCGGCTTCCACGGGCCAGATCATCGCTGGCGGATCCACAACTCCTGTTACGCCATCCGCGTGGGCGGCGAAACGACACTGGTGGACTGCGGCGTCGGGATCGGGCCATACCCGTGGTACGCGGGGCTACGGGGCGAACTGATGCAGTCGCTCGATCGGGAAGGTCTGGGGCGTGGCGATTTCGACCGGGTGTTCCTGACCCACGCGCACCCGGACCACGTGGGCTGGACCTTCGATGAAGAACGGCGCGAACCACGCTTCCCGAACGCGCGGTACGTGTTGCACCGGCGCGACTGGGACGAGTTCGGCGGGCGTTCACCGGTGCCCAAGCACTTCACGCGCTTCGTGGAGCCGCTCGAACGTTCGGGCGTGCTGGACCTGATCGAGGGTGAACGCGAGATCGCGCCCGGCGTCACGGCACTTGAGACACCGGGGCACACGCCGGGACACATGAGCCTGCTGATCCGCTCGCGCGGCGAGGGGCTGGTGATCGCCGGAGACGTGCTCAACAGCCCGATGTACGTGACCGAACCGGAACGCCCGTTCGGTCCGGACCTGGACCAGGCGACCGCGATCCGGACGCGGGTGGCGCTTGTCGAGCGGATCGAGGCGGAGGGCTGGAAGGTGGCGGCCGCGCATTTCCCGGCGCCGGGATTTGGCGCGGTGGTGCGGATCAAAGGGCGTCGCTGGTTCGCTGCGCTCTGAAGGCGGGCGCCACCGCGGGCTGAGCCTTGACGCCCGGTCCGAAAACCTCGACAGTGCGGACTGACAATCGAAGAGTGAAGAGGGCCTTTCGCCGCCCGCGGCGAGAGGACACGGGGCAAGTCCGGTGTGAGACCGGCGCTGTGCCGCAACTGTAACGCCCGCGAGGGCGAAGCCAGAAAACCCGCCCGCTTCCAATTCCGAAAGACCTTCGCGCGAAAGGGGTCGGACGTGGTACGCATCACCTAACCCGCCGCTCGCAGGCGGGTTTTCTGTTTCCCGCCCTCGCATCCTGCCAACCATTGCCCGCGCAACCGCGGGCCCGATGCACATCGAGGGATTCCCATGCGACGACTCTTCCTGGCGCTGGCAGCCGCGGCGGCGGCCCTGCCAGCTCTTGCCGCGAGTGCGGCCCTTCCCCGCACCGAAGCGATCGAGGCCGGTGCGGCCTACATCCGGACAACCCAGCAGGCCGACGGGGGCTACGCGAGCTCGCCCGGCCAGTCGATGGACGCGATCTTCGCGCTTCGCGCCGCCGGGTATGACCCGGCGAAAGAGACGGCGGGCGGGACGAGCCCGTCCGGCTACCTGAAGGCAAACGCGGCGGGCGCGAAGACGGCCGCTTCGGCGGCGAAGGCGGCGCTCGCCGCGAAGGCGCTCGGGCTCGACCCGAAAGCGGTCAACGGGACCGACCTTATCGCGGCGGTCTCATCGGCATACAAGACCGAAACCGGCGCCTACGCGGATGACGACTTCAGCCAGTCGATCGCGATGATCGGGCTGGCCTGCACGGGCAACCCGGTGGGGGCGAAGGCCGCCGATGCCCTCCGCGGGAAGCAGGTCGCGAAGGACGGCGGCTGGGGCTTCGCTGGGGCAAGTGACGCGGACACGACGGCGATCGCCATCCAGGCGCTGATCGCGGCAGGAGTCCCGAAGACGGACCCGGCCGTAGTGAAGGCGCTTGCTTACCTGAAGGCCACGCAGGGGAACGACGGCGGCTGGGGTTTCGACCCGAGCGAATCGAACGTTTCCTCGACCGCTTACGCGGTGCAGGCGCTGATCGCGCTGGGCGAAGACCCATCGGCGGCGGCATGGGCGAAAGGTGGCGTCACCCCGATCGCCTACCTGCTGAGCCAGCAGAACGCGGATGGATCGTTCAAAGGGTTCGACCCGGCCTATGCGACGAATCAGGCGCTGCCGGCGCTCGCGGGCCGCACGTTCTGCAACGCGCCCGAGACCGCGGTGACACGCACGGCCCCGGTGGCGACGCCGGTGGCGACGTCCAGCCCGAGCCCGGCGGCTACGCCGGCGGTTACCACGCCCGCGGCGCCGAACCCTCCATCGACAGGGAACAGCGCAGGCGCGAGCGGCGGGCGCGATGAACTCCCCGTCCTGTTGATAGCGGCGGCCCTGCTTGCCGGTGGCGCGGCGCTCGCGGCCCGCGGGCGAAGGTAGGCGGGGACATGCACACGGCCGCGTGGTGCGCGTGGGTAGCGATGGTGATGGCGCTTGCGCTGAGCACCACCAACCCGCTGTACCTCGCGGTCATCCTGCTTGGCGTGCTGCTGGTGGCGGCCCTGGCCCCGCGGACCCAGGCGGGGGTGATGAGCTTCAGGGCACTCGGCGTGTTCGGAGTGGCGATGTTCGGCATCTCGCTGGTCATCGCCACGATCAACGGGAACTACGGCGACCACATCCTCTTCACGATCCCCGGCCCGGATGTCCCGTCGTGGCTCGGCGGCCTGCGTCTCGGCGGCCCGGTCTCGGCGGAAGGGCTCGCGGCGGCGGCGATCCGGGGACTCGCGATCCTGTCGATCCTGCTGGCATTTGGCGTGTTCAACGGCGCGGTCAGCCCGCAGCGGGTGCTGCGTTCGACGCCGGCGGCCCTGTTCCAGGCCAGCCTCGTGGTGACGATCGGGCTCACCCTGCTCCCGGCGAGCATCGAGGACATGCGGCGTGTGCGCGAAATGCGGGCGCTGCGGGGAGCGCGCGGCGGGCTGCGGGGTCTGCCGCCCCTGGTTGTCCCGGCGGTCATCGGTGGGTTGGAACGCTCGATGCGGCTGGCGGAAGCGATGGAGGCGCGTGGCTACGGGGCAGCGCCCGAGCTCCCGCGACGGGCCCGGTACGCAGCAGCGTTGAGCGCACCGCTGGCAATCGCGGCCGCGTGGTGCTGGTTCTACCAGGACGACTGGCGGGCCATCGCCGGGGCATGCGTGCTGCTGGCGGTCCTGTGCCTCGGCTACTGGTGGCGGACCGCGGCGCGGCTGCACCGGACGACCAGGCTGACCGCCGAACCGTTGCCGATGGTCGACCGGGTGCTTGCCTGGGGGGCGCTGGGGGTCGCCGCGGCAGTGGTCACGTGCCGGGCTGCGGGACTGGGCGGGATGACCTACAACCCGTTCGCGGGGCTGCCTGCGCCGGCGTTCTCACCGCTGGGCGCGAGCCTCGCCCTGCTGGCAGCCTGGCCGGCGCTGCGCCTCCTGACCGCCGACCCGCAGCGGGGCCAACCGGCAGCGCTGGACCAGCACCTCGCACCAGAGGTGACGCGATGAGCGCACTCGCCTCCTTCGCGGACGTGACGTACAGCTACCCCGGCGCGGGTGAGCCTGCGTTGCGCGGGGTGGACCTGGAAATTGAGGCGGGCGAGTACGTGCTCATGGCGGGTCCATCGGCCGGGGGCAAGTCAACCCTCCTGCGGGTGTTCAACGGGCTGGCGCCGCAGTTCCACGGGGGCCGGCTGAGCGGCCGGGCGATGGTGTGCGGGCTGGACCCAGCGCGGACGCCATCGCGGCGGATGGCGGCAGTGGCCGGGATGGTGTTCCAGGAGCCCGAGTCGCAGGCCGTTGCGGAAACCGTGGAGGATGAGCTCGCCTTCGGCATGGAACAGCAGGGCATCGCCCCGGACGAAATGCGGCGCCGGATCGATGGGCTCCTCGGAACGCTGGGGATCGACCAACTCCGTCTCCGGCGGCTGGCCACGCTTTCCGGGGGCGAACGGCAGCGAGTTGCGGCGGCCTCCGTCCTGGCCCTGGAGCCGGAGCTGCTGCTGCTCGACGAACCCACATCGCAGATCGACCCGGCGGGAGCGGAGGCGATGCTTGCGGCGCTCGACGCGCTGCACCGCGACCGGGGGCTCACCATCGTCCTGAGCGAACACCGGCTGGAGCGGCTGCTTCCCCGTGCCGGCCGCGTGGTCGGCGTGGACGGCGGCGTGGCCGAGACGATGACACCACGGGACGCAGCCGCGCGGCTTGCGGCGGTCCCACCGGTCTGCGAACTCGGGCGGCGGCTCGGGCTCGACCCACTCCCCCTGACGGTCGAAGAGGCGCGCGCCATGGTGGCCGGCCGGGCGCTCGCCATCCACCCGGCGCCAGACCCCGCAGCGGGCGCGGAGCTGGTGCGCGTGGACGGGCTGACGGTCGCGTACGGCAACCACGTCGCCCTGCGAGATGCCTCGCTCACCCTGCGGGAAGGCGAGGTGGTGGCGCTGGTGGGGCCGAACGGGAGCGGGAAGACCACGCTCTTCCGGACGCTCGCGGGGCTTTCGCGGTCCTGCAGCGGGGAGGTGCGGTTCGGAACAACAGCCGCGCCGCGAGATGTGCGCGAACGGACAGCGTTCGCCGGGCTTGTGCCGCAAGACCCCGCGCTCGCGCTGTATCACGAATCGGTCCGGGAAGAGGTCGGGGATACGCTCAGGCAGCGGGGATCGGGACGCGGGCGCGTCGATGGAGCGCTGGCGCGGTGGGGTATCGCGCACCTGGGAAGCCGCAACCCGCGGGATGTTTCGATAGGGCAGCAGCAGCGCGTGGCGATCGGAGCGATGCTGGCGCACGAACCGCGGGTCTGGCTGCTGGACGAACCCACACGGGGGGCCGACGGCGCCGCGAAAGATTGGCTCGCCCGGCAACTGCGTGAGCACGCCGCCGGCGGCGGCGCGGCCATCGTGGCGACCCACGACCTGGAATCGGCCGCACGCTACGCGACCCGGGTGGTGGCACTCGAACGAGGCACGGTGCGCTTCGACCTTCCGGCGCGGGACGCGCTGGGGCACGATGGCCCGGCCCCGGTACAGGTTGCGCGCGTTGTCCCGGGGGCGCTCACGGCCGAGGAGGTGGCGGGATGAGCCGGAGCCTGTGGCTACGCGGGTTCATGGCGCTGGGACTGGCCATCTTCGCGGGCTGGCCGGACCAGGCGCGCGCCGATGGCGAAGTCGGGCTCGTGGTGGAAAACGCCGGCGTCGCAACCACGTACTGCATCGCCTACAGCGGCGACGGGATCACCGGGGAGGAGCTGTTGCGCCGCGCCGGGTACAGCATCGAACAATTCGGCGGGAGCGGCGGCCGGACGGTCTGCGCGATCGGCGAGACCGGCTGCAAGGATGCGAGCTCGTTCACCTCGTGCTTCTGCCAGTGCCAGGGGGCGAGCTGCGTCTACTGGGCGTTCTTCACCCGGGAGTACGGCAAGAACTGGGTGTATTCCGCGCTGGCGTTCAACCTGATGAAGGCGGACGACGGCGACGTGCATGGCTGGCGCTGGGGGGCGGGCGGGCCGAACAGCGCCCCCGCGCCGGTGGACCTGACCTTCGAGCAGGTGTGCGGGCATGCGCCACGCGGGGGCGTGGCGCCGACGGCGACGGCCGAGCCTGCCACCGCCGTCCCGGTGATCACGCTCGCGCCGGCGAGCCCCTCGCCGGCTGCCACGGCGGCTGAGCCACCGCCGCTGACGGCCGCAGCCACCATTGCGGCCACGGCGGCCGTCCCAACCGTGACTGTGACGATAGCCGGCGGGCCAACGCCCGGAGGAGGCGCGATCACGCTTGTCCGCGGTGAGACCCCCATCGCGGAGGGTAAAGGCGCGCCCGCGGAGAATGGCAACGGCGGGGGCGTCAGCGCCGGGATCGTTGCCTTCGCTGCGGTGGCCGGGGCTCTGCTGGCAGCCACCGCGGGGGCGCTGGCGTGGAGGGCACGGCGTGGCGGCTAGCATGACGACCCTGCCGCGCGCGCGCATCGCCTGGGGGAGCTTCGACCCGGGGACGGCGCTTTTCGCGGCGCTCAACCTGCTGGGGCTGTTCGCCTACCTCAACCCGTTCTTCGCACCCGGGGCGACGCAGGCCGACTCGAGGTGGTTCGCGCACAACACCGATGCGCCGGTGGTGTTCGCCGGGGTGGCGGCGCTCTGCCTGCTGCTCGCGGTCGCCGACCTGACCGGGGGGACGCTCAACAGCAAGTCACTGGCGGCGCTGGGGGTACTGGCGGCGCTGGCGGCAGTGCTGCGGACGTTGACCCTGCCGGCCGGGGCGAACCTCTACTTCTTCCTGGTGATCCTTGGCGGCTATGCCTTCGGTTCGCGGATGGGGTTCCTGCTCGGGGCGCTGTCGTTCTTCCTGAGCGCGGTGGTGACGGGCGGGATCGGCCCGTGGCTGCCGTTCCAGATGTTCGCCTCGGCATGGATGGGGGCGAGCGCGGGGTTGCTGGGCCTTGCAGCGCGGCGGACGGGGTTGAAGGGGCGCGGGGAGCTGGGGGTGGTGGTGGGCTTCGGCGTGTTCTGGGGGATCCTGTTCGGGGCGATCACCAACCTCTGGGCGTGGCCGTTCATGGCGGGCGGCCCGGACATCGCCTACGAGCCGGGGATGGGGCCGCTGGAGACGCTGCGGCGCTACTGGAACTTCTACCTGCTGACCAGCCTTGGCTGGGACCTGCTGCGGAGCGCCTGCAACGCGGTGGTACTGGTGATGGTCGGCGGGCCGCTGCTGCGCGCGTTGCTGCGGTTCCGCCAGCGGTTCGCCTTCGAACTGGGGTAGTGTCCGGGGCAGGATCGGCGCGTGGCCGATTCCACTTCGGGGAACATCTCAATCCCGGATGATGCGGTGCCGATGATGGGGGTGGGGGTCCCTGCTGCCGCACGGGCTTCCGGGGAGGACACCATGGCCACAGCAAGGGCCACAGCCCGCGCGGAGCGCACACCGGGGATTGGAGCATATCCGGGCACCGCCCGCGGGCAGTACAGCGAACTCGTCCCGAACCTGCGTTTCGCGCTGCTGGACTTCCAGCGCCAGCTTCGGGAGGCGTCAGTGCCGGTAGTCGTGCTGGTGGCGGGGGCCGACGGCGTGAAGAGCGAGACCGTGAACTGCCTGCACGGCTGGCTCGACGCGCGCGGGCTGGAGACGCACATCTTTGGGCCGGCGGATACCGTGGGCCTGGACCGGCCGCTCTACGCGCGGTACGCGACTTCGCTGCCGGCGAGGGGCCGCATCGGGCTCTACTTCGGTTCCTGGTACACGCGCGTCGCGGCGGGGCGGATGGCCGGGACGATGAAGAAGCGGGACTTCGCGGCCGAGCTCGACCGGATCGCGGCCTTCGAGCAGGCGCTGGTGGCCGACGGTTACCTGGTGCTGAAGATCTGGCTCGACCTTTCGCGGGGGGAGCAGGAGCAGCGGCTTAAGAAGCTGGCCCGGGACCGGCGCACGAGCTGGCGCGTATCGCGCGGGGACTGGGACAACCTTGCCCGCTTCGGACGCACCCGGACCATACTCCGCGCCTTCCAGGAGCGGACGGGGGAAGGTGCGCCATGGCACGTGGTCCCGGCGGCGGATGACCGCCATCGCAACGTGAGCGTGGCCAGGCTGTTTGTGGACGCCGCCGCCGAACGCCTGGCAGTGGCCCCGGCGGGCCGGGCACAGGCGCCTGCGCCGATCGTTCAGCTGGCCTCGCGGCGGCCACTCCAGGAGGTGGACTTGCGCCGCACGGCCGAGGCGGAGCAGTACGAATCGCAACTGGAGGCACTCCAGCGGAAACTGACCGCGCTGACCCGCAAGGCGAGCAAGCAGCGCCGCCCGGCGGCGCTGGTCTTCGAAGGGTGGGATGCCGCGGGAAAGGGCGGGGCGATCCGGCGGATCATCGAGCCGCTCGATGCGCGGTACTTCAGGGTCGTGCCGATCGCCGCGCCAACGGAGGAGGAGCGGGACCACCACTACCTGTGGCGGTTCTGGCGGCATGTGCCGACGGATGGCCAGATGACGATCTTCGACCGGTCGTGGTACGGACGGGTGCTGGTGGAGCGGGTCGAGGGGTTCGCGACCGAGGCCGAGTGGGGGCGGGCCTTCGATGAGATCAATGAGTTCGAATCGCACCTGGTGGGGCACGGCACGATGCTGGCCAAGTTCTGGCTGCACCTGAGCCCGGAGGAGCAGCTGCGGCGCTTCCGCGAGCGGGAGGTGACCCCGTACAAGCGGCACAAGATCACCGAGGAGGACTGGCGGAACCGCGAGAAGTGGGAGGCCTATGAGGGCGCCGTGAACGAGATGATCACGCGGACGAGCAACCCGCCCGGCGCACCGTGGATGCTGATCCCCGCGGAGGACAAGCGCCTCGCGCGGCTCCTGGTGCTGCGGGCAGTCTGTGAGCGGCTCGAGGCAGCGATCGGCTCGTAGGCCGTCCTGGCCGCCGTTGCCCTGCTACTGCGAAGGAGGTTCCGGGAGGGGGGCTGGCGTGAGGCGGTCGAGGACTTCGTAGGCCTTGAGGTCGGCGATGGCGCGAAACGAGCGGTTGAGCATGCCGGTGGCGAGCGCCGCGCCGCGCTCGTTGGCGAGGTCGATCGAGCCGCAGGAGGTGACCGGATAGGTGAGGCAGAACATGGTGGTCATGCGGTAGTCATCCCAGAGCTGGTCGAAGGAGTAGTCCTTCACGCCGTTTTCGAGCAGGCCGCGGTGGTAGTCCTTGAGGAGGCCTTCCTCGCTGGCGGCACGGACGTCCGAATCGACGCTCTGGCTCATGAAGTAGCCGACGTCGTAGGGGCCACGGGCGCGGATGGCGATCTGCCAGTCGACGAGGGTGACCGGGGAGGTGTTATCGGGGCTGCCCCAGAAGATGTTGTCGAGGCGGAGGTCACCGTGGCAGAAGGTGTAAGGGGCACGCACGAATTCGTCCTGGAGCGGGTTGAGCAGGTGGATGAACCTGACGAGCATCTCGCGCTCGGCGCCGCTGAGGTTGCCGCCGAAGTGTTCGAGGACGGGTTCGACGGACTGGGCGTAGCTGAGCGCGGCGAACTTGTTGACGGGGGCATTGCCGTAGGGAACCCAGTCGAGCGCCTTGAGCTCGGGGGTGTCCCACCAGCGGGCGTGGAGCTTCGCCAGCTCGGTGAGCACGAGGCGGGACTCGGCGACGGTGGCGCCCACCACCTGGTCGCCGCAGGATAGCCCGCCCAGGTCTTCCATGAGGATGATGTAGTTGACCGTGGAAGGGTCACCATCGGCGTAGTAGGCGTGGGCGGTGCGGAGGCCGACGCGGTCGCCGATTTCGCGGTAGAAGCGGACTTCCTTTTCGTAAAAGCCCATCATCTCGGCGATGCCGCGGCCGCCGGGGTCGGCGGTGGGGATCTTGGCGACGAGCGTTTTCGGGGCGCCGGGCTCGGCGCGGTCGTAGTCGAGGGTGATGCGGGCGAGCTCGCCGAGGATGCCGACGCCCTGGCCGATCTGGACACGGGGGGCGGCGGTTACGGCCGCTTCGCGGATGTGGCCACCCTGGCGCAACGCGGCGGTAAGCCACGCGGGGGTGACCTCATCCATGATGGTGGGAATAGGAAGTGAGCTCATGGTGCGGCCCTCGCCAGAGTTTCGGGGACTCTACACCAATTGGCGGCGGGCTACATCTGGGGCGGGGGCGCCTTCGTCGGGTCCTTGAGTTCAAGCCAGAGGGCGGCGGCGGCAGCGACGGCGATGGTCGCGGCGAGGGCCACGCCGATCGCGATCGAGTAGGTGTCGCGCAGGGCCATGCTGCTGTCGTTCGCATCGGCCACGAGGTCGAGGGCGGTGATCACGACGGTGATGAGCAGGAGGATGGCCGCGGGAGCGAGCAGGCGATACGCCTTGCGGAAGGCGAGGTGGCCGATGGCGAGGCCGCCGATGGCGTAGAAGGGCGTGGTGGTCGCCACCACCCATTCGCGGTGGTTTTCCCAGCCGGCGCGCGACTGGAAGGCGATGGCGAGCATCGCGCCAGCGATCACCAGGCCGAGGCCGAGACCCCAGAAGCGGTGGAGCAGGTCCGCGTTCGCAACGGCCGGGCGGGCCGGGCGCGCGGAACGGTTGTGGATGTACTCGTCTTTTTCGGCTTCGAAGGGGGCCGGGATGGAGAAATTCGCCATAACGCCCGGATTGTGCCTCTTTCCGGACCAACGGGAAAGCGCGTGCCGGTGTCCCGGACGGGCGGCGAGCTATCCGGCGGGCCGGGAGCGGCGGGCAGCGATCGCCGCGGCGTTGCGGTGCGCGGAAGTCTCCGCGCCGTCATCGAGCGGGGGGAGCGTGGCTTCGGGACCGTAACGGCGGCGGAGCGCGGCGAGGATCAGCTCGTCGGCGAGGCGCGGGTTCTTCGGGAGGAGGCTGCCGTGAAGGTAGGTGCCGACCGCATTGTTGTGGCGGGCCCCTTCAAAGCCATCCTCGGCGTTGTTGCCGAAGCCGCGGACGACCCGGCCGAAGGGAGCCTGGTCGAGTGCCAGGTAGGTGCGTCCGCCATGGTTTTCGAAGCCAACCACTTCGCCGAGTTCGGTTTCGAGGACGACATCGCCGATGCAGCGGTCGGCGATGGGGCCGGGGTGGCGCGTCTCGAGGTCGAACACGCCGATGCCGGGGATGACGCTGCCGTCGTGGTCGACGTAGCGGTGGCCGAAGAGCTGGAAGCCGCCACAGACGGCGAGGGCGGGTAGGCCGTGGTCGATGGCCGCGCGGAGAGCGGGGCCGCGGGCGGCGAGGTCATCGGCGATGCGGCGCTGTTCGCGGTCCTGGCCGCCACCGATGACGACGATGTCGGTATCCGCAGGGTCCCACTGGTCGCCGATGTTGACGTCGACCAGGCGGAAGGCGAGGCCGCGCGCCTCGCAGCGGTAGCGGAGGGCGATCAGGTTCCCGCGGTCGCCGTAGATGTTCATGACGTCCGGG
>CAZRUZ010000077.1:0-11785 GCA_964603275.1 uncultured Anaerolineaceae bacterium
TGGCCAGGCCGGCGGTGATGACACCACCGGGCGAATGGATGTACATGCTGATATCGCGCTCGGGGTCTTCGCGCTGGAGGAAGAGGAGCTGGGCGACGATGAGGTTCGCGATCTGGTCATCGATGGGCGTACCGAGGAAGACAATCCGCTCCTTGAGGAGGAGGGAGAAGATATCGAAGGCGCGCTCGGAGCGGGGGCCGGACTCGATGACCGTGGGGATGACTGCCTCGACGAGTGGATGGATGCGTGATGACTGGTTGTTCATGGCTGCTCCTCCTGCAGTTCACCCCGGGCGATCGCCGCGAGCCGGTCGAGCGTCTTACGCGAAAGGAGGTTTCGGCGGATCGTCGAAACCCCCTCATCGGTGGCGAACATCTGGCGGAACCGCGCCGCATCGTCTCCCATGGGAGCCACGAGCGTATCCAGTTCCTCTTCTATCTCTTCGGCCGAAACGTCGAGATCTTCAGTCTCGGCGAGCTGGCTGAGGACGAGTGAACGGCGCAGGCGGGCCTCGGCGGACTCGCGCCAGCCTTCGCGGAACTCCTGGTGGGAGCGGCCGGCCTGCTGGAGGTAGGTCTGGTACTGCTGCTGGTTGTTGCCCATGGCCTCGCGGACGAGGTGTTCGATCTCGTTTTCGACGAGGACGCGGGGGTACTCGAGCGTGGCGCCTTCAACGAGCTTCTCGACAGCAGCGTTGCGGAAGCGCGTCTCGGCATCGTTTTCCAGCGAAGCGCGCATCTCGGACTCGATGCGGGCGCGGAGGGCGGCCATGTCGGGGAACTCGTCGGCGTTGATCGAATTGGCGAACTCGTCATCGGCCTCGGGGAGCTGTTCTTCCTTGATTTCGCGGATCGCTAGGGAGAACGTGGCCGTTTTGCCCTGGATGCGCTCGAGGCGGAAGTCCTCGGGCACCTCGATATCGACGGACGTCTCGCCGCCTTTGTTGAGGCCGATGAACGCCTCGGCGAGGCCGGGGAGGAAGAGCACCTGGCCCTGGCGGAGCGGGAACTCCGCGTTTTCGTCTTCGAGGAACTCGTCGCCATCGGCGGAGGCCTTGATGTCGGCGATAACGAAGTCGTCCCACTGGATGGGCCGCTCGACGGGGACCTGGACGGCGTTGCGGCGGCGGAGCAGGAGGACCTGCTCGTCGAGCATTTCCGGGGTGACCTCCACGGCGTCTTTTTCGACGCGGATGGCATGGTAATCACCCAGATCCACGGTCGGCCGGATGGGGACGGTGGCAGTGAACTTGACGGGTTCGAGCTGGTCGATGGCGAGTTCGGGCTGGCCGATGGCATCGACGTTTTCCGCTTCGATGGCCTCGTTGTAGGCATCGGGCACGAGCTTGTCGAGGGCTTCGCGGATGAGGCCTTCGCGGCCAAAGGCGCGCTCAACGACGGGGCGTGGCGCCTTGCCGGGGCGGAAACCAGGGAACCGGTTGCGCTGGGCGAGCCGCCTGTAGGCGGAATCCAACGACTTCTCCAGGCGGTCCTGGTCGATTTCAATTTGCAGCTGGACGCGGCTTTCGGGAAGCCGTTCGAGGGTTACCTTCACGGGGCGAGCAGTTCCTCCGTTCCGAGTATATCAGACCGGCCGGGGCCCGCCCGGAAGTAGAGTGCGGTGCATAACAGAGGACTATCCGTTGAGGTGGCCGCGGGGCGAAAGAAGGTCCACCATGGCATCGCCGAGGAGGTTCCATGCAAAGAAGAAGAGGGCAACGGGGATCGCGGGGGCAAGCAACAGGTGCGGGTACCGTTCGAGGGTCTGGGGGCCGGCGCCATCGGCGATAAGGCTGCCGAAGCTGGCGGTGGGCGGGTCAATGCCAAGGCCGAGGAAGCTAAGGGTGACCTCCGCGCCGGCCATGCCGGCAGAGACACCCATGATGAAGAGGGGCATGACGCCCGGGAGGATGTGGCGGGAGACGACGCGCCAGGTACCGGCGCCCATGGACTCGGCGGCGAGGACGTACGCCTCTTCGCGGATGGCGAGGGCCTGACTGCGGACGATGCGGGTACTGCCAATCCACGCGAAGGGGAGAGTGGCAAGGACGATGATGCCGAACTTGGTCACGGTGGCGGCGTCATCGCCAAGCCAGGTGTGGTCTTCGAGCCAGAAGGAGACATCGTTGATCCGGGTCCGGAAGGCGGCCATGATGGCCAGCATCAGGAGCAAGGTGGGCAGGCCGCCCATCACCTCGCCGACGCGCATGATGAGGGTATCAACCCATCCTCCGCGGTAACCGGCGAGGAGGCCGAGACCAAGGCCAAGGAAGAGGCTGCCACTGATAAGGACGACCACCGTGAAGACCACGGTGGTACGGGTGGCGTAGACCACGCGGCTGGCAATGTCGCGGCCCAGACGGTCAGTCCCGAGCCAGTGTTCGGCGGAGGGACCCTGGAAGCGGGTTTCGGCGCTGAGGTTCTGCTCGTAGGGGTCGCGCGGGGCGAGAAGCGGCGCGAAGATCCCGCAGAAGTAGAAGAGGCTGAGGTAGATCAACGCGAGGACGGCGAGTTTCTTGCGAAGGAGGGTGCGGACCATCCGGCTGCCCGGGGAGAGCGGGTGCGCTTCGGGTACGGCAGACGTGAGGACGGCTTCTTCGCTCACAGCCTCAACCCCGTCCCGCGCCGAGGCGGATGCGCGGGTCAATGACCGCGTAGAGGATATCGACGGCGATGTTCGCCATGACGAAGAGGAAGGAGCCGAAGAGCACGAGCGCGAGGATCACGTCGAAGTCGGGAGCAAGGACGGCATCGAAGCCTTCGCGGCCGATACCGGGGATGCCGAAGATCTGCTCGACAATGAGGGCGCCACCAGCCACCCCGGGCAATGAGAGCCCGATGACGGTGATGAGCGGCAGGAGCGCGTTGCGGGCGACGTGCGTGAAGACGACGGTGCGCTCGGGCAAGCCCTTGGCGCGGGCCGTTCGGACATAGTCCTCCTGGAGGACGCCAAGGACTGAGGCGCGCACGAAACGCGCGATGCCCGCGGTGCCGGGCAGGGAGAGCACCAGGATGGGGAGGATGATGTTCGGGCTGGCGAAGCCCCGCCAGCCGAGCCCGACGAGGTCCAGCTTGAGGGCAAAGAGCCACATCAGGGCGGGTGCGGCGACGAACACGGGGACGGCGTCGATCGCGAGCCAGAACGAGATGGTCAGAGGATCGAGGAAGGTACCGCGAGCGAGCGCCGCATAGATGCCTGCGAGGATGCCAATGGTGAACGAGATGACCAGGGCGATCAGACCGAGGCGGGTGGAGACCCAGATCTTGGGGACGATGACTTCGCTGACGGTGAACTGCTGGTGGCGGGTCGAAACTCCCAGGTCGCCCTGGGCAAGGTTCTGAAGGTACTTGACGTACTGGACGTGGATGGGCTGGTCGTACCCGTACTTCTTGCGAAGGACCGCGGCCTGGTCCTCCTGGAACCGCTGGCCGAGGATGGCATCAACCGGGTCGCCCGGGGCCAGGCGCAGCATGTAGAAGACGAGGAGGGAGATGACGAACAGGACGGGGATGGCCCAGAGCAACCGGCGAATGGTGTAGCCAAGCAGCCCCGGGCCCATGGCGCCTATTCTGCCTTGATTTCCACGAACCGGTATTTCGGCACGGTCATCGAGACGTTGGGGTAACCCTGTACGCAGGGTTTGACGATCACGTGCTCGACTGGCCAGAAGGTGGGGACCACGACGGCGTCATCGAGGATGAGCTGTTCGGCATCGGCGTACATGGCGAAGCGGCGGGTGCGGTCCTGCTCGGTGCGGGCAGCGAGCAGGAGGCGATCGACCTCTGCGTTCTTGTAGCCGGTGTAGTTGAGCGTGCTATCGCTGGCGAAGAGCTTGCCGAGGAAGTCTTCCGGGTCGGGGTAGTCGGCGGCCCAGCCATCGGAGTGCATCTGGAAGTTGCCGCGGCGCTGTTCGCGGAGGAAGGCGGAGCTGTCGATGGCCTGCAGCTCGATGGTCACACCAAGGGCCTCCTGCCAGCGTTCCTGGACGGCCACGAGGAGGTCGCCCGGCGCGGCGCCGGTGCCGCTGTACGAGAGCACGATGCGGGGCAGGTTGCCCGCGTACTTCGACTCAGCGAGGAGCTGTTTGGCGCGGTCGACGTCGTAGTCGTAGCTCGAGACGGACTCGGTGTAACCGGGCATCTCGGGCGGCAGGAAGCCATCAGCGACCCGGTAGGCATCGTAGAGGAGGACGGAGTTCAGGGTCTCCCGGTCGATGGTGAGGGCGAAGGCCTGGCGGACCTTCGGGTCATCGAAGGGCGCCTTTTGGGGGTTGAGGGTGAAGTAAAAGACCGCCATGTTCGGCACCGGACGGTACTCCTTCGCGAGGGCGTTGGAGCCATCCTTCACGGAATCGAGGAGCGACGCCGGGATGTAGCCGATGTGGATCTCGTCGTTTTCGTAGCGGGTGAGGAGGGAGCCACCGCCGAGTTCGAACACCACTTCATCGAGTTTGGGCGCGCCGAGGTGGTACCGGTCGTTGCGGACGAGGCGGATCTTCTCGGCCGGCTTGAATTCGGCGAGCTTGAAGGGGCCGGTGCCGCTCGGCTTCTGGGTCCAGTTGCGCGGGTTCGCCTCGATCTGCTGGCGGTCGACAACAAACGCGACCGGGTAGGTGAGTTCGGAGAGGAAGTAATCGGAGGGTTCGATCAGGTCGATCTGGATGGTGCGGTCATCGATGACCTTGACGCCGCTGACGCTGGCTGCCTTGTTTTCGTAGCGGTCGCGCAGACCGACGATGTTGCCGAGGTAGGCGCGCACGGTGGGAGAGGCATTCGCGGGGTCAGCGGCGCGTTCGATGCTGTACTTCACATCCTCGGCGGTGACGCGGCGGGCATTGCCGGTGTGGAAGACAACGTCATCCCGGAGCTTGAAGGTGTAGGTCTTGCCACCGTTGGAGACGTCCCAACTCTGGGCGATATCGGGCTGGACCTTGAGGTCGGTATCGAGGGTGACGAGGCCGCCGAAGATCTCGACGACGTATTCGCTGGTCGAGACATCGCCAACCTGGATGGGGTCGAGGACGCTGGCGGGGTCGCTGCCGGGGACGATGAGGGAGTTGCCGCTGCAGATGCCTTTCCCGTTCGAACGCGGCCGCTCGTCGTCGCTCGATCCGGGCGCAGGGTCGTCGTCATCCCCACCGCCGGCGAGGGCGACGACAAAGACAGCGCCCACCACGAGTATCAAGAAAGCGACCATGCCCATCATGAGCGTCAACATGCGGTTCGACATCGGCGTTCGTTCCCGGTGGTGGTGGTGATCGGGAGGGCGCGGGGCAGACGAGATGCGCGCACCCTGACCCTCTGGTGCGTCAAAGCGTACACGGGAACGGCGGGCGCGCACATCGGCGGGCGCACCCGGCGAAAACCCGGCTTTACTCCAGGCCGGGCCTGTTACCCGCGGGCTTCGGGGATGGCGAGCCGGAGACCGAGCTCATCGAGCTGGGCCTGCTCGACTTCGGACGGCGCGCCCATGAGGGGATCGCTGCCGGACGAGGTCTTGGGGAAGGCGATGACGTCGCGGATGTTCTCGCTGCCGATGAGCGACATGACCAGGCGGTCGATGCCCATGCCGGCGCCGCCTTCGGGGGGCGCGCCGTACTCGAGCGCATCGAGGACGACGCCAAAGCGGTCCTGCATCTGCTCATCGGTGTAGCCCATGAGGCGGAGCACGCGCTCCTGCTGAGCGCGCGTGTTGATGCGGATGGAGCCGCCGCCCACCTCGGTGCCGTTGAGGGTGAGGTCGTACTGGCGGGCAATCACCCGGCCGGGGTCGCTATCGAGGAGGCCTTCGTGTTCGGGCAGGTAGCCGCTGAAAGGGTTGTGGGTTGCGTCCCAGCGCTCTTCCTCGGGGCGCCATTCGAGGAGGGGAAAGCCGGTAACCCAGGCGAAGGAGAGGACGGAATCGTCGACCATGCCCAGGCGGCGCCCGAGGTCGGTGCGGACCTCGTGGAAGGCGCGGGCCACGGTGGCGGGCTGGTCAGCGACGATGAAGACCATGTCGCCATCACCCGCGCCGGTGAGGCGCCTGATGCCGGCGAGCTCGTCTTCGGTGAGGAACTTGGCGATAGGGGAGCGAAGCTCGGGCTCGGCGAACCCGATGTAGGCAAGGCCACGGGCGCCGCCCGAGCGGGCGACCTCGGTCAGTTCGTCGATTTCGCGGCGGGTCATGTCCGCCTTACCGGGGACGCGGATGGCCTTGATCTCACCGCCTGCCTGGAGCGCCCCGGCGAACACCTGGAAGCCCGAGCGACGGAGCGGCTCCGCGATGTCGACGAATTCGAGACCGAAGCGGAGGTCGGGCCGGTCTATCCCGTAGCGGGCCATGCAGTCGTGGTAGTCGAGACGGGGGAACGGGGTTGCGGCGAGCTTGCCTCGCCCGAAGCGCCGGGCGATTTCGGTGTAGAGGTCTTCGAGGAGGTCCATGACGTCGGATTCCTCGACGAAGGCCATCTCGAGGTCGAGCTGGGTGTGCTCGGCGACACGGTTGGCGCGGAAGTCCTCATCGCGGTAGCAGCGGGCGATCTGGAAGTACTTCTCGAACCCGGCGACCATGAGCAACTGCTTGAGGATCTGCGGTGACTGCGGGAGGGCGAAGAAGTGGCCGGGTTTGAGCCGTGAAGGCACGAGGAAATCACGCGCGCCCTCGGGCGTGGATTTGATCAGCGTCGGGGTTTCGATCTCGTAGAAACCGCGCTCGACGAGGAAGTTGCGGATGAACCAGACGACGTCGTGGCGCAACTTGATGACCTCGGCCACTTCCGGGCGGCGCAAGTCGAGGTAGCGGTACTTGAGGCGCAGGTGCTCATCCACATCGGCGGGTTCGTTGATGTAGAACGGGGGGGTCTGGGCCTCGTTGAGGACCGCGCACGAAGCCGGGATGACTTCGACCTCGCCGGTGGGCATGTTCGGGTTCACGGTAGAGGGGTCGCGTGGGGCGACTGTGCCCTCGACCTGGAGGACCCATTCACCACGGGCACGATGGGCGACGGCGTGGGCCGCGGCGTTCTCGGGGTTGAAGACGACCTGGACCAGGCCGCTCGAATCGCGGAGGTCGATGAAGATGAGCCCGCCGTGGTCGCGGCGGCGGTGCACCCAGCCGGCAAGCCGGACGGTGGTCCCGGCATCAGCGAGTCGAAGTTGCCCGCAGTTCGTGTCTTTCAGCATCGGGCCATGGTAGCCCAGGGCGCGATTAGATTCCGCCGGCAGGGCCCCGTGGCCATCGACATAGGGGATGGGCGATCGTACAGGTTGCCTTTCGCTCACCCACATGAGCATTTCTTCGTGTGATACTGGAGCGACCACGTCCGGAGGCAACCGTATGGCCATCCAGGTCACCCTCCTTTCGCACTCCGAGAACCCGATGCGGGCGCTCTACATGGCGTACCGCACGTGCTATAGCCAGCTCACGCCGCAGCAGGTGGCGGCACGGATAGAAGACGACCGCATCACCGAGGAACAGATGCGGAGCTTCATCGAAGAGCGGTTGAAGACCGGGCACGCGAGCCCGCTGGAGCAGGTGTGGTTCGAGTTCGGCATTTCGGGTGTGAGCCGGGCCTTCAGCCACCAGTTCGTGCGACACCGGGTGGGCATTTCGTTCGAGCAGCAGAGCCAGCGTTACGTCACCTACAAGGAAGGCGAGTTCCCCTACACCGTCCCCGAAACCGTCCGCAAGGCGGGGATGCAGGGCCGGATGGACGAGCTCTTCGACCGGGTGGGGGAGCTCTACGAGGAAATGGTGGCGGCGGGTGTGCCGGCCGAGGATGCCCGCTTCCTGTTGCCAAACGCGACGAATACCAACTTCAAGATCACGGTCAATTTCCAGAGCCTGCTGCACATCTGCGATCTGCGGCTCTGCACGCGGGCGCAGTGGGAGTTCCGCAAGGTGGCGGCACTGATGCGCTCGGAGGTGAACAAGGTAGTGCCGGAGATCGGCCGGTACCTGCAGCCGAAGTGCGGCGAACTGAGGCTGGGGTACTGTGACGAGACGGAAGCCGACTGGGCGGCCTGCCCGATCGGCCGTGTCCGGCCGCACAAGGACGTGCTCTTCCGGATCTACGAGGCGCACCGGCGGGGTGAGCTGCAACCGCTCCGCGACGAGGACTGGGATGCTATCGAGGAGCGGGAGCGCAGTACCGCGGCCGGCGATTGATGCCCCGCCCGGCACTCCCGCTTGGCCGCTGGCTACCCTGGGTGCTCGCAGCTGTGGGCGCGTTGCTCATCGCCCGGGGGCTCGTGAGTGGGGAGCGGGAGATGGTGCTTGCCGGGGCGGTGGGCCTTGCGGGGGTGCTTGTTGCGTTTCCCCTCGGGGCTCCGGCAACAAGGAGTGGTAATCGCCAAAAGGACTAGCCCCTTCCGGACGCGGCGCGACCTGCCGATCCTCTCGATAGCGGGGATGCCCGGCGCACCGGAGGGATGGTCATGGCGGTTCCAATCGTGGCGCCCGGCGGAGGGGAGGACGGTGCTGCGCCGGTCCTCTCGGCGTGGCATTACCCGGACGGTGCGTGGGTGGAGGCGGGAGCGCTGGTGTGCCGGCTGGAGGACAGGTCCGGCGAGACGGTGGACGTGGCGGCGCCTGCGGCGGGCATCCTCCAACAGCACTGTCCGGCCGGAGGCATCGGCCACGCGGGCGCAGTGGTCGGCCTGGTGCTCGAGCGCGGCCAGGTGGGGGCCGAAACGGCGGGGGCCCTATCCGGCCCCTACGATGAGGCAGTAGTGGTGCCGTTCCGTTCGCGGACGGGCGACGGGCTGGTGACGCCGCTGGCGGAGGCGGGCGCGGCCATCCCGGGGCTGCGTCTGTGGGAACCGGACCCGGACCCGCCATATGCGGAAGCCCGTCCCGCGCCAACGACCAGGGAGGAGCGGTTCGCCTCGATCAGCCAGGCTGCGGCAGCGGATTCGCGGTTGCTCAGCATGGAGGTGGCGGTCCCGGTAGAGGAGGCGCACCGCGCTGTGCGCGTGCTGGCGCGGGAATGGAACGACCCCGGGGCGGAACCGATCATCGAAGACCTCGTCGTGAGGGCGATGGCACGGGCCATGGAGGAGCGGGGGCTTGGCTCGAGTCCCGCCGGGCTCACACTGGTTCGGACGAGCTCGGACGAGAGCGTGGCGCTGGCGGAGGCGTCCGGCCGGAACTTCCGCGAGGCGGTTCGCGCCCGGGCCAGCGGCGGCGACCGGGCGTTCGATGACTGCGCGTGGGTGCTCACATCGGTCCGGGAAATCGGGGTCCGAGCGGCGCAGCCGGTGCTGACGGCTGGCCATGTGCTGGCAGCAACCCTGAGCAGTGTGGACCAGGCGGGGTCGATTGGCGTTACGATCGCGTACGAGAGCTCACGGATCGGGGTCGGGGATGCCGCCCGCCTCCTTGCCCGGGTGCGGATGCTGATCGAGGAGCCGTACGGGCTCCTGGCCTGACACGGCCCACGGGAGGACCGGTGGACGTTCCAGTAGCTCGCCAGGTAACCGTCCGCAACCTGGGGTTGACGGCGTATGACCGGGTCCACCAGGCGCAGCGGCGGTTGCAGGCCCTGCGGGCGGAGCACCGGGCCCCCGACACGCTGCTGATCACGGAGCACGAACCGGTGTTCACGCTGGGGCGCAACCACCCGGAATCGAACTTCCTCCCGGACGCCGCGCAGGGGAACGCCGGGAAAATCGCGCTCGTCCAGACCGAGCGCGGCGGCGACATCACCTATCACGGTCCCGGGCAGCTCGTGGTGTACGGGATCATCGGGCTGCGCGAATGGGAGATTCGGCCACTGGACTACGTGCGCGGGCTGGAAGAAGTGGTCATCGGCATGATGGCGGACCTGGAGCTGCAAGGAGTGCGGTCACCACTGGGACGCGGTGTGTGGGCAGGGGGCGCGAAGGTGGCCTCGGTCGGGATCAATGTCCGGCGCGGGGTTTCGATGCACGGGATCGCTGTGAACGTTTCGACCGACCTCAGCCCATTCGACCTTATCAATCCGTGCGGGATGGCGGACGTGCGGATGACCAGTCTTGCGGCACTCCTGGGCCACCAGGTAGCGATGAACCGGGCTGAGGAATCATTCCTGGAACATTTCCGGCGGGTGTTCGTGTGCGAGACGACGAGCGGGCCACTGCCGGCTGACTGCGACCCGGAAGCAGAAACCACCCGAGCGTGAAGGGGGTAACAGATCGGCGGCACGGCAGGCGGCACGCTGAAATCAGACGACGGGGAGGCAGGCGCTGGTCACCGGTACTACCCCCTCACGGAACTTTCGCCGCCTCTCCGCCGTTGTAGAAAGCAGCACATCCTGGAGCTTCCCGGTGACGCAGGTCATCAGCACGGCCGCCCTCTTTGCGACGCTCTACGGGGCCATCCTGCTCATGAAGTTCTCATGAGGCTGTCAATCACCCGCCGTAGCTTGCGAGCACCTCATCGCTGAAGTCGGCGTTGGAATAGACGCGCTGGACGTCTTCCAGGTCTTCGAGGCCTTCGATGAGACGCAGCGCCTGGTGGGCGGCCTTCTCATCGAGCTCGACAGAGACCTTCGGGACCATCGCGAAGTCGGCGTTCTCGACTTCGAGTCCGGCGCTCTCCAGCGCCTTGCGGACGTCTTCGAGCTGTGAGGGGTCGGTGCGGACTTCGACGGACTCACCCTGGACCTCCACATCCTCAGCGCCGGCATCGATGGCCTGGAGGGCGATCTCCTCAGGGTCGTGAGCGTTCACGAGCACGGAGATGACGCCCTTGGCCTCGAACTGCCAGCCGACGGAGCCCGTTTCGCCGAGGCTGCCACCGGCGCGGCTGAACTGGTGGCGGATCTCCGACACGGTACGGTTGCGGTTGTCCGTGAGGGCGGCGACCAGGATGGCCGTGCCGCCGGGGCCGTAGCCTTCGTAGGTGATTTCGTCCAGGTTCTCATCGCCACCGGCGCCGGTGGCTTTGGCGATGGCCCGATCGATGTTGTCGTTGGGCATGTTCGCCGCCTTGGCCCGCTGGACCGCGAGGCGGAGCTTGAAGTTCATGGCGGGGTCGCCACCACCCTGCCTTGCGGCCTGGATGATCTCGCGTGAGAGCTTGGTGAAGAGCGCGCCGCGTTTGGCGTCGTTCGCGCCTTTCGCGCGCTTGATCGTCGCCCACTTGGAATGGCCGGACATAGGTCAGCTCCGGTTCGAAAAGAATCTCAGGTGTAGCCCGAGTGTAAACCGCGACCCGCTCGAGTGACAGGATTACCGCGCTGCCGCCCCGCACGATGGGTGCACTGCCGGCCGGTAGCCAGCCCGAAAAGCTTCCACGACGGAGGGCGGTGTGAGCAAGGTGGCCTCGCTGCCGGCAAGCCCCCGGCTCAGTGAACGGGGGGCTCCGTAACCGGCGAAATTCCAGGGCCAGAGCGCCCCATCCGAGAGCAGGCGGGGCAGGGCAGGGTCGTCATCGAGGGTGACCATGGCACCATCGGGCAGGCCACGCAGCGGGGCGCGGGTGGTACGGTGCCCGCGCGTCGCCGGGTCGATGCGCTCGGCGTGCAACGCGCTGTCGAGCGGGCTGACCGAGCGCAGCACGTCACTCGCCCCATTGCCCTCGGCCCACGCCGCCAGGAAGCGGCGGGCATCGGACCGGCGACAGAGCATGCACGGCCGGTGGCCCGCGCTGAAAGCGGTCGCCTCGTCGAGGAAGAAGAGCTCGGTGTACTGGCCGGGCTGCATTACCTCGCGGTGCTGGCCCTCGTAGTCGAGGCTGCAGGCGATCCAGCGGGTGTTCACCCAGGGACGCCCGGTGAGGCGCTGGCCCGGGGTGTGCATGCAGCCGCCCCGGTTGCCCATGA
>CAZRUZ010000078.1:0-11679 GCA_964603275.1 uncultured Anaerolineaceae bacterium
ACTTGCTGATCGGGTAGTCCTTGATGGGGATGAAGTAGGTGAGGGCGGCGTTGTTCACCAGGACGTCGATGGGGCCGTACTTCGCGCGGGTCTCTTCGACGGCGCGGACGCACTGGTCGTAGTCCGAGATATCGGCGGCGATGGCGGTCGCTTCGCCCCCGGCCTCTTTGATGGTGTTGACGGTGTGTTCGAGCGAGCCTTCGAGGACGTGGTCGCCTTCCTTGAGGGTACGGGCGACGCAGGCGACCTTGCCGCCTTCTTCGGCGAAGAGCCGGGCGATCTCGGCGCCAATGCCGCGGCTGGCGCCGGTGACGATGACGGACTTGCCATCAAGCTTTCCCATTGGGGGATCCTCCTAACGTGTACGTAAGCGTTGGGATTGTACGCCACGGTGCGCCAGGCTCGCAGGGAGGAAACGCGAGTGGGCGCCCGGAGTAACAACTCCGGGCGCCCACGGGGTGGTGAGGCGCGGGCCGGGAGGGCGGGTTAGCGGGTCGTGATGGCCGCGTTGGTGATGACGGGCGTGCCCCGTTCCTTCGTCTTCGCATCGATGAGGATGGTGTTCCCATCCTTCCAGAACGAGGTGACGATGGTCTCGCCCGGGAAGACGACGCCGGCGAAGCGGGCCTGGTAGCGGGCGACGGCTTTCGTATCGCCACCCAGGGCGCTATCGACGACGGCCTTGCAGACGACGCCGTAGGAGCAGAGGCCATGGAGGATGGGCACATCGAAGCCGCCCATCTTGGCGAAGCCGGGGTCGGCGTGGAGGGGGTTCTTATCGCCGGAGAGGCGGTAGAGGAGGGCCTGCTGGGGCATGGTCTTCGATTCGATGACGGCATCGGGGGCGCGGTCCGGGGCATCGTTGCCGGGAGGCGGGCCGCTTTCACCGCCGAAGCCGCCTTCGCCGCGGAGGAAGAGGGAGAAGCGGTTGACGAAGAGGGGGTCGCTTTCGCCCTTGAGGCGCGATTCGGTTTCGAGGACGACGAGGGCGGCCTTGCCCTTGTCGTAGATGCCGGCGACCTTGCCGGTGGTTTCGACTTCGCCATCGACGGGGATGGGCTTGCGGATCTCGAGGTCCTGTTCGCCGTGGAGGAGCATGACGGGGTTGAACTGGAGCCCGGGGACCTGGCCGACGCCGCCGAGGGAGCCGAAGGCGGGGATGACGCCGAAGCTGGGGAGGACCTTGAGGTTCTGCTCATAGGTGTAGGTCAGCTCGTTCGGGTCGGTCTGGGGGACGCCGGCGCCAACGCCGAGGTGGTAGAGGATGATGCGGTCGCGGTCCCAGCGGAAGGAGCCACCGGAGATGGCGGCGCCAAGCGCTTTTGAGGGGTCGATGGGCATGGAGGGCTCCTGAGTGGTGGTATGGGTGGGCAATCCCGAATGCGGTTCGGGATCTTGTGCAAGGGTAGCAGATCAGGTGCGAGGTGGGAGGAACGAGGGATGAGGGGGTCATTCGCCTGCGGGCGTGCTTTCGAGCGCAGGGGTTTCGTCGCTGCCATCGATGGCGAGGCCGGGGATGAGGAGCGGAGGGGGTGGGGTGGCCGTGGCGGCGGCGGCCGAGACGGCGGCATCGTGCTGTTGCAGTGGGGTGGTGGGCTCGGGAGGTGTGGCGGCTGGCGGCACTTCCGGCAGTTCCTGGACCTGCGCGGCGACGTGCCGTTCGAACGCCGGTTCGCCGGCGAAGAGTTCGTGGAGCGGTGGCGGCGTAATTTCCGGGCCGACCTGGACGAGGATGACGCGTTGCTGCGGCGAGGAGCTGTTCCGGGGCTGGAACGGCCCCCATTCGGGGCCGGTGTTGGTGGAGAAGAGAAGCCCCGCTACGCCCGCACCAAAAAGGAGCGAGGCAAGGACGAGTGGCGCCCTGGCTCGAATCCGCGCGAACATGAGGCCTCCCCTGCTGCCTGCGGACGTTGTAACCCCTCAGTATGGGGAATTGCAAGGCTGTGTAAACGAATTGACATTCATTTAGGGGATTTGGCGACCGGCCCGTGAAGCTCCTCACACGGTTGCCAAGGGGAAATGCTTGCAATTCGACCTGCGAGAACCTAACGTTAACGTGAGTGTTAGAAGAAGAGAGAGAACTAGAACTACGCTAAGACCAGAACGAGACCCGGACCGTCTCAAACGCTCCGAACAGACGAGACTCCAGCGCCAGCAGCCTCAGCGGCCTGCCTGGCCAACCTTCAAGCGCATCATCGCGCTGCACCGTGCCCACGCCGCGACGGTGGCGCTGCTGGTCGGCATCATCGTGTCATCGGCGCTGGTCGGGCTCGGGCCGGCCTACTTGCTCCAGCGGATCGTCGACGATGCGCTGCCGACGGCGACGGGTGGCGGCAGTGGCGAAACCCTGAATTCCCTGATCCTGCTGATGGTTGCCCTGGTGGGCGTTGGGGCGGTGCTGGGCGTGTTGCAGGGCTACCTGGCCAACGTCATTGGCCAGACGATCATGTTCGACCTGCGGCGGGGGCTCTACCGGCACCTGACCGGGATGTCGCTGCGCTGGTTCACAGCGAACCGCACGGGCGAAGTGCTCTCGCGGGTGACGAACGACGTGGGGGCGGTGCAGAACGCGGTGAGCGAGACGCTGACGGGGATCATCGGGAACCTGATCATCGTGAGCACCACCTTCGGGCTGATGCTCTTCCTGGACTGGCGGCTGGCGCTCTTTTCGGTGGCGTTCATCCCGGTGTTCCTGTTCCCGGCGCGGCGGGTGGGGAACATCCAGCGCGAGCTGTTGAGCGAATCGCAGGAACAGCTGGCGAACCTGAATACGCGCATGCACGAGACACTTTCGGTGAGCGGCGCGCTCCTGATGAAGACGTTTGGCCGCCAGCAGATGGAGTACGAGCGGTTCGAGGAGACGGCGGGCGAGATCCGGCGGCTGAACATCCGGCGGGCGATGGTGGGCCGCGGCTTCATGGTGGCGATGGGCCTGTTCACCTCGCTGGCGCCGGCCATCGTGTACTGGTACGGCGGCCACCGGGTGATCGGGGGCGAGGCGTCGCTTGGTACGGTCGTGGCGACGGCGAGCCTGCTGGGGCGGATGTTCCAGCCGGTCAACCAGCTGATGAATATCAACCTCACCCTGATCAGCTCGCTGGCGCTGTTCGAGCGGATCTTCGACTACCTGGACCTGGACCACGAAATCGCCGACCGCCCGGGGGCGGTGACGCTGACGGATGTGAAGGGCGAAGTGCGTTTCGAGGACGTGACCTTCGGCTACCGGAAGGACACGCCCGCGCTGCAAGGGATTTCGTTCGCGATCCCGCCGGGGAAGTTCGGGGCGCTCGTCGGCCATTCGGGGGCCGGCAAGACGACGACTGCCTACCTGCTCCCACGGCTGTACGACGTGGATGGCGGCCGGATCACGATCGACGGGCACGATATCCGCGATGTGACGCTTGAGTCGCTGACGTCGTGCATCGCGATGGTGAATCAGGAGCCGTACCTGTTCCATGACACGATCCGGGCGAACCTGCGCTACGGCGCGCCGGACGCGACCGATGCGGAGATCGAGGATGCCTGCCGGGCGGCAAACATCCACGACTTCGTTGCCGGGCTGCCGTACGGCTACGACACGATCGTTGGCGAGCGGGGTTACCGGCTTTCGGGCGGAGAAAAGCAGCGGGTATCGATCGCGCGGGCGCTGCTGAAGGACCCGGCGATCCTGGTCCTGGATGAGGCGACATCGAGCGTGGATACCCACACCGAGCGGGTGATCCAGGATGCGCTGGCCCACCTGACCCGGGGGCGCACGGTGCTCGCGATCGCGCACCGGCTTTCCACGATCCTTGCAGCGGATGTGATCCTGGTGCTGGACCACGGGCGGCTGGTCGAATCGGGCACGCATGCGGAGCTGATGGCGCGGGGCGGGCTGTACGCGTCGCTGTACAGCGAGCAGATCGCCGACCGGGCGGGCGCCGCGGCAGGATAGCGCGGGGTGGACCGTCACCTGGCTTCTAGAGGTTGAAGGCTCTGGCATCGCGGGGGCGCACGTGCCCGGTAAAGGAGCTACGTTGTACAGAGATTAGCTTATGCTAATCTGCCGAGGCAGGAGGCGCTTATGGCAACGGCAATCGACGAACTCATCCCCGGGGAACACCTGGCCAGCGAACGGATGCCGGGCCACTGGCTGCTGGCGCGGCTGGGTAAGAAGGTGCTGCGGCCCGGAGGGCGCGAACTCACGAACAAGCTGCTCGCTTCACTGGATATCGGGGCGGGGGACGACGTTGTGGAGCTGGCCCCTGGCCTCGGTTCGACAACCGAGCTGGTGCTGGGGCGGAACCCCCGGAGCTACACGGGAGTGGACCGTGAAGCCGTGGCTGCCGAGCGCGTGGCGATGATCATGCCCGGACCGAATCGAAAGGTCCTGCAGGCCTCGGCCGCGAATACGGGTCTGCCCGATGCAAGTGCGGACGTCGTGTTCGGCGAGGCGTACCTGACGATGCAGTCGCCGCCGCAGAAGCAGCGGATCGTGGCGGAACTCGCGCGGCTTGCGCGGCCCGGCGCCCGGTTCGGCCTGCACGAGATCGCGTTCGCGCCGGAGGACATCGATGCGGAACGCTGCGCGAAAGTCGCGGCCGACCTGGCGGGATCGATCCATGTCCAGGTGGCGCCGTTGACGCTGGGGGCATGGCGCGAATTGCTTGAAGGGGCCGGGTTCGAGGTCCGTGAGGCGTTCACGGCGCCGCTGCACCTGTTGGAGCCGCGGCGGCTGGTAGCCGATGAGGGCCTGTTCGGCGCGCTCCGTTTCGCGAGCCGGGTGGCGCGCCAGCCGGAGGCCCGGAGGCGGGTGATGGCCATGCGGCAGGCAATGCGCTCGAACGCGGCGAATCTCCAGGCTTGCGCGATCGTGGCGACGCGGCGGGAATGGTGAGGCCAATGGCCCCGCGGGTGGGCGCCTGACCTTCGCGCGCGGCTTGCTGGCAAGCGTGGGACCGATGCGCTGAGCGTGTGTGTTCAGCGGCCTCCCGCGGGACTGCCGGCGTGACGCTCGGTCATGTGCGCGTGGGTGCGGCGGTCTTCGATGACGGCACTCGAGCGGCCGAAGACCTGGAGCAGGGCGACGAGGACCATCACGATGCCGCCGAGCAGAGCCAGCGTTTCCTGGATGCCGATGTGGTCAGCAACGATGCCGATTGGGAGCGCGGCGAGCCCGAACATGCTCCAGCTGAGCATGGAGATGGACTGTACGCGGCCGTGGTAGGCCGAGTCCGTGCTGGACATGGTGAGGGAGTTGTTCATGCCCTGGAAGCCGCTGGCCAGTGCGCCGACGGCGAGCATGGCGAGGAGCCCGAGGGGGAAGCTCGGCGCCATGCCGAGTCCGATAAGCGAGAGACCGAAGAGGAAGGCCAGCAGCGGCTGGGCCAGCCAGGCTTTCTTGCTGCCGGCATAGGTGGCCACGAAGAGCGTGGCGACCACTGCGCCGACCGCGCCAGCCGACTGAAGGAGGCCGAGCCCACCGGAGCCGACCCCATACACATCCTTGGCGACGGAGGGGAGGAAGGACTGGTAGGGGAAGCCGACCATGATGACGGCGAACGAGGTGAGGATAAGGAGCAGGATTGAGGGGCGCCCGGCCACGTAACGCAGGCCATCGGCCATGTCGGCGAGCGGCGAGACCTGGTTTTCGCGCGGTGAGGGGTTGCCCGGGGGCAGGCGCAGCATGGTGGTGACGGCGATGAAAAATCCGGCGGTGGTCATGAAGTAGACTCCGCCGGTGCCGATGAAGGCGACGGCGATAAAGGAGCCCGCGAGCGAGGGGCCGATGACGCGGGTGCTGTTCATGCTGAGCTGCGGGAGGACCACGGCATTGCCGATCGAGTCGCGGCCAACCAGGTCGCCGATGAAGGCCTGGCGCGCGGGGCCGACGAAGGCGAAGCCGGCGCCCTGGACGACGCCCGCGACGATGAGCATCCAGTATTCGAGTTGGCCGGCCTCGATCGTCACGGCGACCCAGGCGGAGTTGAGGGCGATGATGCTCTGGCAGATGACGAGCAGGCGGCGCTTGGGCAGGCGGTCGGCCAGGACGCCGCCCCAGAGGCCGAGAATGAGCTGGGGGACGCCGAAGGCGAGCATGACGCCGCCGAGGGCGCTGTTCTTCCCGGTCAGGTCATAGGCGAGGTAGCCGCGGGCGACCACCTGCATCTGCATGCCCAGGAAGGAGAAGAGCGTCCCAATCCAGAGCAAACGGAACTGGCGGTTTTCGAGCGCATAGAACGTCCGGCGGAACCACTCAGCCAGCCTGTTACCCTCACCCTTGCGTTAAAGGAATAGTTCGAGCCTAGCACACGAGCCGCGTGCGGGCCTACCGGCGGTCGGGGGCCAGGGGGAGGCGGACGTGGAAGGTGGTGCCCTTGCCGGGGTGGGACTCAACGGTGATGCGCCCGCCGTGGGCCTCTGTGATCCACTTGCCGATGGCGAGCCCGAGGCCGGTGCCGCCCTTGCTGCGGGTGCGCTCGCCATCGGCCCGGTAGAAGCGTTCGAAGATGCGCTTCTGATCGGCCGGCGCGATGCCATCACCGTCATCGCTGACGCTGAGCTCGGCGCGGTGGCCTTCGATGCAACTGCGGACGTGGACGGCGCCCCCCTGGTGGGCGTACTTGAGGCTGTTATCGACGAGGATCATGAGGAGCTGGCGGAGCCGGGCGCGGTCGCCGGTGATGGGCGCCGGGCCGGTTTCCGCCGTGAGGTTGACGCCGAGGACATCGGCCAGGGCGCCCATATCCCGGACGACTTCGGCGGTGAGTTCGCCCAGGTCCAGTGGTTCGAGGAGGAGGTTGGCGCGCCCCTCATCGGCGCGGGCGAGGGTGGTGAGGTCGCCGACGAGGACGGTGAGATGGTCGAGTTCGGTGGCGATCGCCTCGGCCTGGTCCAGGTGGGATTCGATGCTGCCTTCGGGGTCATCGAGGATGAGGGCGCTGTTGGCCTTTGCCACGGCGAGCGGGGTGCGAAGTTCGTGCGAGGCATCGGAAACGAAACGGCGCTGGGATTCAAGCGCGTGGCGGATCGGGGTGAGGGTGCGCCCGGCGAGCCAGAAGCCGATGGCGATCGAGGCGCCGAGGCCGATCATCCCGCCGTAGAGGAAGACCATGCGGAGCGTATCGAGCTGGTGCTGGACGAGGCGGAGCGAGCGGCCGACGGCGAGGTAGGTCCCCTCGCCCAGCGGGCGGACGGCGAGACGGTAGTCGGCGTCATCGCCGGAGACGTGCTGGATCGGCTCATCAACCGAATCTCGGGCGGCGCCGGCAAGGTCGATGCCCTCGACATTGACCCCCCGGGGGTTGACGAGGACGGCGCCGGAGGCATCGAAGGCGAGGTAGAAGACATCGCTGGAGAGGACGGCCAGGCGGTCGCCGTCGTGCTCGTCTTCCTCATGGCCGTCATCGCCGCGATCGCGGTCGCGATCGGACTCGGGGCGGATTTCGCTGAAGATGAAGCCTTCGAGCTGGGACGAGGCGAGCCGGAGGCTGTCGTCGATCTCCTGGTTGAGGTCGTTGCGGATGAGCACATAGACGACCGTGCCGATGCCGGCGAGGGTGGCAACGAGGGCCGCGGCGTAGGAGACGGTGAGGACGACGCGGGCACGTTCGAACATCAGGATTCCCGGATGGTGTAGCCGACGCCGCGGACGGTGCGGATGAGTTTCTGGTCGGAGTCTTTGTCGATCTTGTTGCGCAGGTAGTGGATGTACATTTCGACGACGTTGGAATCGGTGAGCACCTCGTAGTTCCAGACGGTGTCGAGCAGGCGCGAACGGGTCATGACGTGGCCGGCGTGACGCATGAGCGCCTCGAGGAGGACGAATTCCTTGGCGGTGAGTTCGATGCGGCGTCCGCCGCGGGTGGCTTCGCGGGCGCGCACGTTGAGTTCGAGGTCGGCCACGCGGAGGACATCGGATTCGGTGCCGACGGCGGCCTGGCGGCGGCCAAGGGCGCGGACGCGGGCGAGCAGCTCTTCCGGTGCGAACGGTTTGACCAGGTAGTCATCGGCGCCGGCATCAAGCCCGGTCACGCGGTCGCGGACGGAATCGCGGGCGGTAAGCATGAGGATGGGCGCGGCGTTGCCGGAACCGCGCAGGCGGCGGGTGATCTCAAAGCCATCGAGCGAGGGGAGCATGACATCCAGGACGAAGACGTCGTAGGGCTCGGTGCGGGCCTGGGCGAAGCCGTCTTCGCCATCGGCCACCCAGTCCACGACGTGGCCCTCGGCCGTGAAGATGCGCTGGACCGCCTGGGCAAGGCGTTCGTCGTCTTCGACAAGGAGGATGTGCATGGCTGAACCCATCTCAGCACATTTGCCGGGATTTTACCTTTGAGGATTCTTATCTCCCGTTCAGGTTCCTCTTAGGTAACGGGCGCACCATGGGGCTATCTTCAGGAACGAGGTAGTCCAGGTGGATGCACGGATAGCGGCGATTGCTGGAGCGGCCTTTGCCGGGGTGCTGGTGGCGGGAGCGCTGGGCGCGACGCGCGGCGGCGATGATGATGCGACGGACGGCACGGCCGTCTCGGTCGCCAACGCACTGAGCGGGAGCACGCTTTCGGACGGATCGCAGGCAGGGACGTTTGTGCTCGAACCCGCGGTGAGCCTGCAGGACGGTGAGGAGACGGAATGGGAGGAGGGCCGGCACGAAGATGACGATGACGGCCATGAACATGAGTGGGAGGAGCACGACGACCACGATGGTGACGACGATCACGACGACGATCACGAGTGGGAGGAACACGAGGGCGATGAAGCCCGCTCGTTCCTGGAACGCGTGTTGAAGGGCGAGCACGAGAGGAGGTAATCCCATGGCAGCGACCCGTTACCAGGGAATGAGACTTGTGATTTCGGGGCTGACCGCGGCGGCGGTGGTGGCGGGGACGGTGTACTTCACCGGGACCGTGGCACCCGCCGAGGAGGCTGTGAGCACGCCGGACGTGGTGAACCTCGCCCCGGCGACGGCGACCACCGTGCCGGCATCCAGTACCACCACCGGCACCAGCGCGGCGCCGACTGCAACCGCCCAGTCGACGGCGGCGGCGACGGCCACAGCCACGTCCACCCCAACGACCACGACGACCCGGCGGTCGAGGGCATCGTGATGAAGGCGATAGCGGGGCTGTCCGCGGTCTTCGTTGTGTCATCGGTCCTGGGCGCGCTGGCGATGCAGGCGGTGGACCTGGGGCATGTGCCGTGGGCGCTCAACCGGGCCTCGGGGCTGGTGGCGTTCGTACTGTTGAGCCTCTCGGTCATCACCGGGCTGCTGATCAGCACGAAATCGAGCGATGGTTTCATGAGCCGGCCGTTCGTGTTCGAGATGCACCAGTTCCTCTCGGTGCTGTCCGTGGTGCTGATCGGCGTGCACATGGCGAGCCTGCTCTTCGATGAGTACCTGGGCTTCACGGCGCTGGAGCTGGTGGTGCCGTTCCTTTCGCCGTACGAGCCGGTGGCGATGGGTGTCGGAGTTGTGGGCGCGTGGCTGTGCGCGATCACCCTGGCGAGCTTCTGGATGCGGGCGCGGATCGGGCAGAAAGTGTGGCGGATGCTGCACTACGCGACGTTTGCGGGCTACGGCGCATCGCTCTGGCACGGGATAGCCGCCGGGACGGATACGCGGATGGCGGTGGTGTACTGGATGTACATAGGGTCGCTCGCGGTGGTGGCGGGACTCACGACGATGCGCATTTCGGGGTACCGGAAGCTGATGGCGCGGACCGCCCGGGCGAACCGCACCGGCCCCGCGGCGCGGGCGGCGGGCGAGTGATGGAGACGGGAGCGGACGGTGCGAGGACGGGCGCTCATGGGGGGCGCCCGGGGCATGGCCTGCCGGGGTGTGACCCGGTCCCGTAGTGGTGAACGGGCCGGTCACCCATGCCATGCCGGCGTACGGGGGCGTATCGCGAGGTACGCCCCCGTATCAGTCCCGGTGGAGATCAGTCGAGCGAGAAGGGCGGGAACTCGTCGACCAGCAGCAGCCCGTAGGCTTCCACGCGGAGCGACCAGCGCATCACGCCCATGCCGAAGTTGTAGAGGCTCTCCGGGTAGGTACCGTTCAGCAGCAGGCTGAACCAGGCCACGATCGAGGTGAAGACCCAGGCGATGGAGAGGAACCAGAGGACGATGATGTGGGGGATGAGGTAGAAGATGCGGAGGCCGACCGATTTCTTATCGCGCGGGCCCTGGGCGAGTTGGACGTTGATGGTTGCCGGGTACTCGCCTTCGCCGAAAGGCGGGTACTCATCGCGGAAGAGGGCCAGGTAGGCGACGCCGCGGGTGCGCCAGCGCAGGTAGAACATGCAGAGTTCCTGCAGGCCGGCGGGGTGGTCATCCTTGAACATGATGGCGAACCAGGAGACGAGGGCGCAGACGGACGCGACCGCCCCCAGCGCCCCGACCGCGAGGATGCCCCCATACGAACTCCACCACGTGCCGAGGGTGAAGCAGTAGCCCAGCCCACCGATCAGGAGCGCGTGCGGGATGCCGAGGATGATGCGGAAGCCAATCGACATCTTGTCGCGCTCACCGGTGGCCGGCTGGACATCGATGGTGACGGGGTAGGGGGCGGCGAACTCGGTTGTCGCCATGGTGGGCGCCTCCGCGGGAGTGATAGGCGCATCCTACGCCACCCGGGCAAGGGGAACGTCAGGGCAGGCCGGAAGGCAGCGTGAAGACGGCGAACAGCCCGAGGTGGTCGCTCGCGAAGAGCGGGGAGCCATCGTTGCGGGCGCCGGGCTTTGCCGCGAGGAACCCGGTCTCCACCGGGGCCCATTCCGCGCCGAGCAGGTAATCAGTGCGGAGCGTGAGCGGCTGCTGTTCGCCGGTGAGCGAGGTGCGGCAGCAGGTGGCCACGCCCTCGCCAGCGAAGGGGTCGTGGAAGCCGGTGGCGGCGAAGGCCTGGAAGGCGCCGGAGGTTGGGACATCGCTGAGGTCGCCCATGAGGATGGCCGGGCCATCGCCGCGGGTGGAGCGAATGAACGAGGCGACCGATTCGGCCTGGCGCCCGCGGACCGCCTCTCCGCCACCGGTGAGGTGGGTGATGTAGATATCGGCCTCGCCGGTGGCGCCGGGGACCCTGACGCGGATGTGGAAGGCGACGCGGCCCTCGGTTTCGGAGGTGCGCGGGTTGATCCAGTGGGAGTCCATCCCGCCGATGAGCGGGAAGCGGTCGCTGCGGACGAGGAGGAGCTCGCCCTCCTGGAAGCCGATCTGTTTGGCGATGGCGTCATTCGCCTCACGCGTGCGGGTGGGGAACCAGGGGTTGGCGCGCAGCCAGAACGGCTCCATTTTGAGGGCGGTGGCGAGCCGCTCGCGCGCATCGCCGTGGGCGTCGGTGATGGTCGCCTCGTTGAAGCCGACGATATCCGGGTTGAACGTGCGCAGCTCTTCGATGATGAGGGCGAGGCGTTCTTCGTAGGTGTCGGAGGCGGCGGTATCGGTGGCGTCGGTGCCGACCGGGCTCATCAGGTTGATGAAGGCGACGCGCAGCTCGGTGGCCTCGCGCGGGGCGATGGGGGTGGTGGCGCCGCCCGGCGGGGTGGTGGCGGTGGCGGTCGGAGCGAGCGGGCCCGGGGGTTCGGCATCATCGCCGCCGCAGGCCGGGAGCAGCGCCAGCAGGATGGCGAAGAGCAGGCCGCCGCATGCCCGGCGGCTCAGCATTGACAGGTGGCCGTGGACGCGAGTTTACTGGCTGGT
>CAZRUZ010000079.1:0-11459 GCA_964603275.1 uncultured Anaerolineaceae bacterium
CGCGGTCAGCCCTCGCCGAGGCGGGCTTTCACTCCATCGAGGATCTGGCGGCGCTCGGCGGGCGGGATCTTCATCCAGCGCACGCCGCGGATGGCGCCGGCAATCGCGAGCGCCGAGTTCGAGCAATCGCGCTGGGGGTTCACGGCACGGAGACGGCGGACGGCCTCAATTTCGCCGGCAGCCTGCAGGTCTTCGAGCGTCTTGAACCCGGCAAGCCGGAGATCCTGGGCGAGCACCGCACCGATGTTGATGGCTTCCTCAAGCGCGGTCATGGCTAGTAGTTTGAGACGTTGAGTTCGTCCATGTGGCCGGTGGCGGTGTAGACGACGCGCTCGCAGATGTTGGTGCAACGGTCGGCGATGCGTTCGAGGTTGTGGGCGGCCCAGAGCAGGTAGGTGTTGCGCTGGACGGTGGAGGGGTCAGCGATCATCGCCTGGATGCACTCCTCGTAGACGCTGTCCTGGAGGCGGTCGACTTCGTCATCGGCGTTGCAGATCTGGCGGGCGGCATCGACATCGTGGTCGATGAACGCTTTGAGGCTATCGCGGAGCATGGCGACGGCGCGGTCGGCCATGGCGGGGACATAGCTGATCCTGCGGGGGAGCGGCTCGTCGCCCATCATGATGTTGATGCGGGCGATGCCTTCGGCGTGGTCGGCCATGCGCTCGATGTCGGTGATGATGTAGAGGATGCTGGCGAGCGCGCGGAGGTCGGTGGCCATCGGCTGCTGGGAGGCGATGACGAAGATGCAGCGGTCTTCGATTTCGAAGCGCCTGGCGTTGACTTTTTCGTCATCGCGGATGAGGCGGCGGGACCACTCGGCATCGCCATCGCGGAGGGCTTCGACGGAATCGAGGATCGCCTTTTCGGCCATGGAGCCAAGGGCGAGAACATCGTCCTGGAGCTGGCGCATTTCGGCTGTGAAGAGGTCGCGTGTCACGGGTGGTTGCCTTTCCCTCGAGTCCTAGCCGAACCGGCCGCTGATGTAATCCTCGGTCCGTTTGTCCTTTGGAGTGGTGAAGAGTTCCTGGGTGGGGCCGTATTCTATCAACTGCCCGGTAGTACGTTCATCGGTGAGCATGAAGGCGGTGTAGTCAGAGACGCGGGCGGCCTGCTGCATGTTGTGGGTGACGATGATGATCGTGTAGTCCTTCACGAGCTCGCGCATGAGGTCTTCGATCTTGAGGGTGGCGATGGGGTCGAGGGCGGAGCAGGGCTCGTCCATGAGGATGACATCGGGCTGGTTGGCGATGGCGCGGGCGATGCAGAGGCGCTGCTGCTGGCCGCCGGAAAGGGCGAGGCCGCTCTTCTTGATGTTGTCCTTGACCTCATCCCAGAGGGCGGCGCGGCGGAGGGATTCCTCGGCGAGGGTCTTCAGGTCGCCCTTGTAGCCGTTGACCTTCGCGCCAAAGACGACGTTGTCATAGATGGACTTAGGGAACGGGTTGGGCTTCTGGAAGACCATGCCGATGCGGCGGCGGACTTCGACCGGGTCGATGCCGGGGCCATAGAGGTCGACGCCGTGGTAGCGGACCGAGCCCTGGATGCGGACGGTGGGGATGAGGTCATTCATGCGGTTGACGCAGCGGAGGAGCGTGCTCTTGCCGCAGCCGGAGGGGCCGATGAGTGCGGTGACCTTGTTCACCGGCACCAGCATGGACACGTTGGTCAGGGCCTGCTTGTGGCCGTACCAGAGGGAGAGGTCCTCGATCGCGAGCGCGGTCTCCTCGGCGGGCGTGGCGATGGCCGAAGCGCCGGGCGAGGCTTGCACCTCGCCGCTGAAGGTATCGCCCGAGGCGCGCTGGCCCATTTCGGAGGGACGGAGATCGACGGTGTTGGCCATGACAGGTACTCCCGTTAGGTGCGGCGGAAGCGCTCGCGGATGATGACGGCGATGAGGTTGAGGCCGAGCACAAGGACCATGAGGACGATGATGCCCGCGGCGGCGTTCTTTCGGAAATCCTCCTGGGGGAGGGTGGTCCAGTTATAGACCTGGATGGGGACGGTGGTGAAGCTCTCGTTGAGCGAGGTGTTGTCAAAGGCGATGAAGGCGAAGGCGCCAATCATGATGAGGGCGGCGGTCTCACCGGCGGCGCGGGCGACGGCGAGGATGACCCCGGTCATGATGCCCGGCATGGCGCCGGGGAGGATGTGGAACCAGACCGTCTGCCAGCGGGTGGCGCCGAGGGCGAGTGAGCCATCGCGGATGGACGGGGGGACCTGGCGGATGGCCTCGACTGAGGCGATGACCGTCATGGGGAGGATCATGAGGGTGAGGGTGAGGGCGCCAGCGAGGATGGTTGGACCAAGCGCCGGAATGACGGTGATGCCGAGCACCTCGAAACCACGGACGAAGACGGCAAGGCCGAGGATGCCGTAGATAATGCTCGGGACGCCGGCGAGGTTGGAGATATTGAGCCGGACGAGCGAGGTGAGGCGGTTTTTCGGGGCGAACTCCTCGATGAAGACCGCGGTGCCAACGGCAAGCGGAATGGCCATGACGATGACGGCCCCCATGAGCCATACCCAGCCGAGAAGCGAGGAGCGCAGGCCCGCGTCGAGCGGGCGGCGGGACGGGTAGTTGGTGAAGAAGTCCATGGAGATGCGCGACCAGCCGGTCTGCACCACATCGATGGCGAGATAGATGAGGACGAAGACGGCGAACAGGGTGGCACCGAGCAGGACGTAACGGGAGAGGCGGGACAGCGCCTGGCGCCGGGCGACACGGCCCGTGGCGCGCAGGGTGAATTCCGCGGGAGTGGAGGGCGTTGCCATTATTCGTAGGCCTCGCGGAAGCGGTTGATAATGAGCGTTGCGGCCACATTCGTGAAGAAGGTGAAGATGAAGAGGGTCGATGCCACAGCGAAGAGCGAGGTGTAGTCGACCGTCCCGCGGGCGGCATCGCCGAGGCCGACCTGGAGCATGTAGCCGGTCATGGTCTGGACGCTGGCGAGGGGGTTCATGGTGAGGTTGGGGGTGGAGCCGGCGGCGATGGCGACGATCATCGTTTCGCCGATGACGCGCGCGATAGCAAGGAGAACCGCGGCGATGATGCCCGAGAGTGCGGCGGGGAAGACGACGCGGGTGGCAACTTCGAGCCGGGTAGAGCCGAGGCCGTAGGCGGCTTCGCGCAGCTCACGGGGGACGTTGGACATGGCGTCTTCGGAGACGGAGGCGATCGTCGGGAGGATCATGATGGCCATGACGATGGAGGCGCTGAGGGCGTTGAAGATTGGGACCCGGTCATCGCCGAGGAGGGGGCGGAGGATGTCCTCGGTCACGACGGTCAGAGCGAAAAAGGCGTAGACCACGGTGGGGACCCCGGCGAGCGCCTCGAGGACGGGCTTGAGCAGGGAGCGGGTCCGCGGGTGAGCGTATTCGCTGAGATAGATCGCGGCGGCAAGGCCGAGCGGGAGGGCGATAGCGAGCGACCAGAGCAGCACATTCAGGGTGCCCGCGACGAGTTCCCAGATGCCGAACGACTGAGGTTCGAAGAGGGGTTGCCAGTCCGTGGTGAAGAAGAACTCCGAGAGCGAGACTTCGCGGAAGAAGTCGACGGTCTCGACGAAGAGTGTCTCGATGATGAGGAGGGTGGTGATAAGGGAGATGGTCCCGCAGAGCCAGAGACTGGCGATGATGATCTTTTCGCCGGGATGGCGGAGGAAGGAGCGGCGCATCTGTGCTTCGAGTTCGGCGCCGTGGAGGGCCGGACGCGGGCGCTGTGCCTGGAGTTGAGCCATGGGTGCGGTGCTCCGTGGGAGGACGTTGCCGTGGTAAGGTCCGTGCCCTCGCTATGAGAGGGTACGCTGCCCGCGCGCGGGTGTGTAGTGGAACGGCGAGGGGGCTGGAGCAGTCTGGCGTGCTCCAGCCCCGCTGCCGGGTGGACTGGATTGGGGCGGGCGGGCCTACTTCGGGAGGTAGGGCTCGACCTTGGCCTGCTGGGTCTTCAGGAGGTCATCGGGGAGGCTGATGTAGCCGACTTCCTTCGCCAGGGTGTTCATGTTGTCGACGTAGAACTTGACGAAGCCGAGGACTTCCTGGCGCTCCTTGAGGAGCGTCTTGGTGGTGTAGATGAAGAGCGGGCGGCTGAGCGGGGTGTACGTACCCTTGAGTGCCGCATCGAAGGATGGGGCGACGCAACCCTTGCCACCGTCAATCTCGACGGCCTTGAGCTTCTTGCCGGCTTCTTCGTAGTAGGCAAAGCCGAAGTAGCCGATGGCGTTCTTGTCGCCTTCGATGCCCTTGACGAGGACGTTGTCGTCTTCGGAGGCGGTACCGTCGGAACGGTGGGCGGGCTGGCTGGACTTCTCGCCGCCGAGCTTGATGGCTTCCTTGAAGTAGTCGAAGGTGCCGGAATCAGCGCCGGGGTAGTAGAACTTGATGTTCTCGGCCGGCCAGGAGGGATCGATGTCGCTCCACTTGGTGGCGCCACCGTTCTTGAAGGCCATCTGGAGCTGGGCGGGGGTCATGCACTTGGCCCAGGTGTTCTGCGGGTTGACGACGACGGTCAGGGCATCGATGGCGACCTGGACCTCGACGATGTCATCGGCGGCGATGCCGCCTTTGGCGCAGGCTTCCTTCTCGCTGTCCTTGATGGGGCGAGAGGCATCGGAGACCTGGATCTCCTTGCGGCAGAACTTCTCAAAGCCGCCGCCGGTACCTGAGAGGGCGACGTTGGCCTTCACATTCTTGGCCACCTTGCTGAAGTCCTCGGCAACGGCCTGGGAGATCGGGAAGACGGTGGAGGAGCCATCGACGCGGACTTCTCCGGAGAGCTTGGCGTAATCGAGGCCCGTCTGGGCGGCGGTGGCGGTTGCGCCTGGCGTGGAGCCGCCGCCATTGTCGTCGTCGTCATCATCATCGCCACCGCAGGCAACGGCGGCGAGGGCGACCAGGGAGACGGTCGCGGCGAGCAGGTAGGCCCGCTTTCCCTTGAGGAACTTGTGAAGCATGTCGGAAGTTCTACCCCTGTATTTGGTCGAAGTCGTAGTTGTCTTCACCGTGAGGCTATGGCGGGGTGATTAACCGTTGATTAACGCGATTGGCCCTGAGCCGATGGAGGTTTTACAGGGAGTTTGCAGGGGGAGTGCAGCCGCCTTACGCGGGTGACGGAAGATGGTGGTGCGGCGGGCAGGATAACGGCCCCACCTGCCGCAACCCTCTGGTTGTCGAGGGCTCCAGGCATGCCAACCCCGTCCCGGCCTCTCCGGGTGGCAGGCCCGGAGCCCTCGGCGCATACTGGAAGACAGGGGCCGCCGGCGCGTACCGGCCGGGCCGGGAGCCAAGATTGGCGCAGAAGATCCTCCTCGTCGACGACGAAAGCAATATCCGGGACCTGAACGCGCTCTACCTGGAAAAGGAAGGGTTCGCGGTGGAGCACGCCACGAGCGGGACGGACGCGCTGACGCGGTTTTCGCAATCGCGGCCGGCCATGGTGGTACTGGATGTGATGATGCCGGGGATGGACGGGTTCGAAGTGCTGCGCGAGCTGCGGCGGGAGCACGACACGCCGGTGCTGATGCTGACGGCGCGCAGCGAGGATATCGACAAGATCGTCGGGCTGGAGCTGGGGGCGGACGACTACATGGCGAAACCGTTCAACCCGCGAGAGCTGGTCGCGCGCGTGAAGCGGATCCTTCATCGCGTAGAAGGCGGCCGGAAGCCGCAGAACTCGCTGACGGTGGCGAACCTGACGGTGGATAAAGCCCGCCGGGAGGCGACGGTGGACGGCGAACAGCTTGAGTTGCGGACCAAGGAGTTCGACCTGCTGGTGGCGTTCGTGGAGAACCCGGGGATCGCGTTGACGCGGGAGCAGCTGCTGGGCTCGGTGTGGGGGTACGACTTCGCCGGCGAGACGCGCACGGTGGATGTGCACGTCCAGCACCTGCGCTCAAAGCTGAGCCGCGCGACGGTGCAGATAGAAACGCTGCGCGGCGTGGGGTATAAGCTGGTCGAAACGATCACCTGACCGCGCGTGGGCTCGCGGGCGGGATGCGGCGGAGGGAAGCCTGCCGGGGGAGATGGCAACCAGACGATGTAGCGGGATTGCCGGCGGGGGCGCCACGTGAGGAGCCTCCAGGTCCGGCTTTTCGTGACGTACCTGGCGATCATCGCCGTGACGCTCGCGCTGGCGGCGTTGAGCCTGCTGCTGCAGATGGGCGAGTACCGCGAGCAGATCTCGTACGGGAACCTGGAAGACCTCGGGCGGCTGATCAACTCCCAGGCGAACACTGAAATCCAGCGCGCGATCGCGGAAGGCGACCCGGCGGAAGGCGGCGAAGTGCTGCTGGCCGTGCGCCAGTTCGTGACCGCCGGGCGGGTGGCATCGGACACATCGCTGGCGCTGGTGGACCGGCAGGGGCGGGTGATCCCGGGGCTGACATCGAGGCCGCCGGACCAACCACTGGACGGCGCGGTCGTGCGGGACCTGGCCGAGCAGCCAGCGGCCGCCGAAGGCCTGGACCCTGCCTCGGAGCCGCGGCGCTGCCGCCTGGAGATCCCGGGCGAGCCGGCGATCCTGTGCGTGAGCATGGCGCTCGACCCGGCCGTCCTCGAAGTGCTGCAGGAGACGGATGCGGCGGCGATCATCGTGGCACGGCCGGCGGCAAGCCTCGGGGAGATCATGGGCGACCTGGCGCCGCGCCTGGTGTTTTCGGGGCTCATCGGCGTGGCGGCAGCACTGGTGCTGGGGTTCGCGTTCAGCCAGAGCGTTGCGGCGCCGCTACGCGGCATCGCGCGGGCGGCCCGGAGCGTGGCCCGCGGGAACTACCGGCAGCGCGTGCCGGCGACCGGCCCCCAGGAAGTGCGGGACCTGGCGGCGAACTTCAACCGGATGACCGAAGAGGTGCAGCGATCGCAGCAGACGCTGCGGGACTTCCTGGCGAACATCTCGCACGAGTTGAAGACCCCACTAACCTCGATCCGCGGGTTCAGCGAGGCGATCCTCGACGGGACGATCGACGACCCTGCGGGGATTGAACGGTCGGCAAAGGTGATCAGCGACGAATCGAACCGGGTGCTGCGGCTGGTCCAGGAGCTGTTGGACCTTTCACGCATCGAGAGCGGGCAGGTGTCGATGGAGCAGGACGATGTGGACCTGCACGAGCTTTTCGGCCACGTGAGCGAGGTGTTTGCCCTGCGCGCCGAAGATGCGGGGGTGGCGCTGGACGTGACGGTGCAGGGGAAGGCGGTGATCCGCGGGGACTTCGACCGGCTGGAGCAGGTGATGAACAACCTGCTGGACAACGCGCTCCGGTACACGCCGCGGGGTGGCATGGTGCGGGTTGGCTGCCGGGACCTCCAGCCGGGGACGCTGCAGGTGACGGTGAGCGATTCGGGGCCGGGAATCCCGGCGGCCGAGGTGCCGCATCTGTTCGAGCGGTTCTACCGGGGCGGGGCGAACCAGGGCGCGAGCGGGCGGAAAGGTTACGGACTGGGGCTGGCCATCTCCCGGGAAATTGTCCGAGCCCACGGGGGCGAGATCTGGGCGGCCAGCGAAGAAGGGCACGGGACGACGTTCGTGTTCACGCTTCCCACCGCGGGCCGAGCAACACGGCGAGCCGGCGGGCGATAGCGTCCATGCTGTAGCCGGTGGAGAAGCCGCCGAAACGCCCGGCCCAGCCCGCGACGACGATCGCCATCCGGTACAGGCCGAAGGCCTCGTAGTACTCCATGTTGTGGACCGGGGCGCCTGTGACAGCGGCGTAGGCCTCGGCGAGCAGCGTGCGCCCGGCTGAGCCGGACATGCCCCCGAAGACCGTGTGCAGGGCGGCGTAGAAGCCGAGGTCGGAGCGGGGGTCGCCGATGGCGGCAAGTTCCCAATCGAGGACCGAGACGACGGTGTCCCCCACGAAGAGGTAGTTGCCGGGGTTGGGATCGCCGTGGAGCAGGGCAAACCGCGCATCGGCGGGCTCGTTCGTGCGGAGCCATTCGCCCAGGGTGACGACAAGCGGCGCACGGGAGATGCGCAGGCGTTCGGCGCGGGCCTTCCAGGGCGCGGCCTCGGCCGCAAGGGGGCTTGCCGGCGCAGGTGTTTCGAGGAGGAACCCGAGGCCGGCGGAACGCCAGTCAATCGCGTGGATCGCTGCGAGGGTGCTCGCGGCGGCCAGCAAGCGCGGGCCGGTGGCGTACCAGAACAGGGGGAGGGTCTCGCCGCGGACGCGCGCCATGAGGAAGAACGGGGCGCCGAGGACCGAGGGGTCAGTTTCGTACCAGGCAACCGCGGGGACCGGGATGTCCGTACGTTGCAGGGCGCGCATCACGCGGAACTGCCGGTAGACATCGTAGGGGGCAAGGATGCCATCGGGGCGCTCGGGGCGAAGGACAAGCTCGACATCGAACGCGACGCCGTCGCCGGTCACGCGGAGATCGATTGCGGCGGTGTCGTTGCTGGCGCCGGCGGGCATCGGCTGGAGGTTGACGATCTCGACGGACGAGGCCGAAGGCAGGCATTCAGCGAGGTAGGCGGCGAGACGGGCCCGCCAGTCCATCAATCCAGCCCGGCGAGGGCGAGGGCGAGGAGGTCTTCCACCTGGGCGCGGGTGTACCACGGCTCGGAGCCGCCGTTGAACCTGCGCCAGCCGTGATAGATGACGGCGAGCTGGAAGAACCAGAACGCGCGGAAGAACTCCAGCCCCGAAACCTCTTGCCCGGCAGCGGCGGCGTAGGCCATGGCGAACGGCATCGCATCGGCGGGGGCGAAGGGGGCGCCCTTGAGGTTCGACAGGGCGAGCAGCTGGCCGATATCGGAGCGCGGGTCGGAAAGGCGGGCCTGCTCCCAGTCGACCACCGAGACGACCTCGCCGTGGCGGAAGAGGTAGTTGAAGACGTTGATATCGCCCTGGCAGAGGGCGATGCGGCCAGCCGCGGGTACCGCCGAGCGGAGGACGCCGAGGGCGGCGGTAAGCAGCGGGTCATCGCCGCAGCCGAAGCCCGGCATGCGGCGGGCCACCAGGTCCAGCTCGCCGAGGATGGCGGCCGAGGCAGTCTCCGGGACGCCCAGGAAATCAAGGCCGAGGGCCTGCCAATCGAGTGAATGGATGCGGGCGACCATTGCGGTGAAGGCGGCGAAGCTTGCATCCGGCGCGGCGCCCATGTGCGGCGCATCAACCCACTCCATGACCACGAACGGCGCCCCAAGAGCGGCGCGGGAGGGCTCGGAGGCAATCAACCGGGGGACGGGGACTTCGGAACGGGCGAGCGCCTGGAGGGTGCGGCCTTCGCGGATGACGTCGTAGGGCTCGAAGATGCCGCGGTCCCGCTGGAGGCGCAGGCAGACGTGGCGGGGGCCACTCGAGAGCAGCTCGACGCGGCAGGTGATATTTGATGCCCCGCCATCAACGGGTGTGATGGAGCCGACGCGCGCGTCTTCGAACCCGGGGACGCGGTTGAGCCAGGGCTCGAAATCAGCCGGGAGCGGGATCATGGGGTGATTGTCGATTGGCGGCGGGGGATTGTCGATCAGGGGCCGGCAACGAGGAGTGCGGCAGCGCGGCGTACACCGTCGGCCCCGAAGCCGGAAATCACACCCCGGCAGGCAGCGGCCAGGGGAGAGTGGGCTTCGCCGTCCCAGCGCGTGGAGCGGACCTCGATGCACCGGCCCGGGCGGTCTCCAACGGCCGCGGCCACCTGGGCGAGGCCATCGCCGCTGAGCGCGTCGCTGCAGATGACCGCGGGCGCGTCGGTCGCGCGCAGCGCGGCCACCACAGTGGAAACACCGCCGTAGGTGTGGACAGCCGCACCCGGCGGGAGCGGTCCGGGATCGAAGCCGGCGGGCACGAGGACGAGGACGTGGCTCACAGGGCAGGTCCGGCGGCATAGATTGGATGGTCCCCGGTCACGCCAAGCGCGTAGAGCTCCGCGACCTGTTCCTCCGTAAGCCCGGCGAGCGAGCGGAGGACCTCGCTATTGTGCTCGCCAAAGGTGGGCGCCGCCATCCGAACGGAGGCGGGAGTCTTCTCGAAGCGCCAGGGATGGCCCGGGAAGGCGTGGGTGCCAGCAACCGCGTGGCGGACCGGGACGAAGAAGCCGCGGTCGTTGAGGTGGTTATCGATAAAGAGCTCCCAGTTCATCATCACGGGGGCGGCGGGGACGCCCGCAGCCTGGAGTTCGGCAGCGGCCGAGAGGTGGTTGCGGGCGGCCAGCCAGGTGCGCAGCGCCTCCTCGCCGGGCCCACCGGTCAGCCCGTGGAGGCGCTGGAGGTCGGCGTCGTCGCGGCAGGTAATGGCAACCCAGCAGTCGGTCCCGGCTGCCGGGTAGACGCCCTGGAGGGCCCAGCCTGTACCCCAGCGTGCGCCGGCGGGGACCGGGACCTCACCGGTCACGGTGTACGTGAGGAAGTGCTGGGCCAGAAATGGTTCGACGGCTTCGAGGAGGGCCATGTCGATCCATTGCCCCTGGCCGGTGCGGTTACGATGGTGGAGCGCGGCAAGCATGGCGATCACCGCATGCGTACCGCTGACGGGGTCGGCGTAGAAGCTGCCGGTGCCGAAGAACTGCGAGCCATCGTAACCGAGGAGGCTGGCGAGCCCGCTGATGGTCTCGATGTTGCTGCCGTAGGCGGAGTAGTTGCGCTCGGGGCCGGTGGCGCCGTAGCCGGAAAGCGAACACATGATGATGCGGGGGTTGGCTTCAGCCAGGGCGGGGTAGTCGAGGCCGAGGTTGGCCATGACGCGGGCGGCATTGTTCTCGAGGACGAAGTCGGCGTGGCGGACCATTTCGAGGAAGGCATCGCGGCCGCGTGGCGTGGCAAGGTTGAGGACGAGGCCCCGTTTGTTCCGGTTGAGCTTGTTGAAGTAGCCGCTGCGGTGGAAGAAATCGGGCCAGAGGTCATCGGCAGGGTAGATGAGCGCGCGGGTGGCCGGCTTGGTCTGGAGCTCGATCTTGATGACATCGGCGCCAAGGTCGCCGAAGTGGCGGCCGGCGATGGGACCGGCCCAGTTGGCCGTGAGTTCGAGGACGCGCAGGCCGGAAAGCGGGCCCGCCGCAGGGCCACCGGGCGATGCGGGCCCGCCAGGTTTCGCGGGCCACGGGAAGGAGGGCGCGAGGACTTCGGCGTTGTGCTGGCCGGGAGCGGGGGCCGGACGGCGGGTCTCACAAGGGGTGCCGTTGAGCCGGTAGGGGAAGCCGGGGGCGGTGAAAGCCCGGCCACCGGCTTCGACCGTCCCGAACCAGTCGCGGGCTGCGAGCTGCTCGCTGGCGGCGACATCGGCCATGGTGTTAACCGGCGAGACCGCGATACGAAGCTCCTGGCAGGCGTGGTAGATCTCCTGCTTGGTGCGGGTGGAACACCATTCCGAGAAGGCCGCGAAGATCTCGCTATAGCGCGCCGCCCAGGCGCGAGGCATGAGGAGCGTTTCGTCCTCGAGCATGTCGAACCGTTCCATGAGGACGAGGAGGTTGGGGTAGGCGGCAAGGTTGAACATGTAGACCCAGCCGTCGGCACAGCGGGCGTAGAGGCT
>CAZRUZ010000080.1:0-8405 GCA_964603275.1 uncultured Anaerolineaceae bacterium
GGCGTAGTGCTGTTCGCGGGTTTCGCGGAACGACCACGGGGCCCAGGAGCCATTCATGTCGGTGATGTTCGACCACTGGCTCTCGAACCAGTCGGCGTCCTTGAACTCGTGCGGGTCGTAGTTGATGCCCTTGGTGAGGACGATTGCGCTGCGGCTGTAGCGCCCGCCCGAGGCGTTGATGCAGATGCCGCTTTCCTTGCACTGGGGCGAGGCGAGGTAGGTGACGGCCGGGGCAACGTGCTCGGGCGCCATGATGGTGTCCCGCTCCTTGTCGTTCGGGTCACGGCCCGGGAGGTTCGAGGTCATGCGGGTCTGGGCGCCGGGGGAGATGAGGTTGACGTTGACGTTGTACTTCTCGCCCTCGAGCTTCAGCACGTTCATGAGGCCGTACATGCCGGCCTTGGCCGCGCCGTAGTTGCCCTGGCCGAAGTTGCCAATGAGGCCCGAGCTGGAGCTGGCCATGACGAAACGCCCGTAGGACTGCTGGCGGAACACGGGCCAAACATGGTGGGCCAGGTTGTAGCACTGCTTCAGGTGGACGCGGATGACCAGGTCCCAGTCCTGCTCGCTCATATTGTGGATGGCGACATCGCGCAGGATACCGGCGTTGGCAACGACGGCATCGAGGCGGCCCCAGGTGTCCATGGCCTGCTTGACCATGTTGTAGCAATCCTCGTAGTTGCCGACATCGCCGGCATTGGCGACGGCATCGCCGCCGAGGGCCTTGATTTCGTTGACGACCTGCTGGGCGGGGGTGTCATCGGCGCCCTCGCCGGAAACGCTGCCGCCGAAGTCGTTGACGATGACCTTCGCGCCGTGCTTCGCGAGATCGATTGCGTAGGCGCGGCCAAGGCCACGGCCGGCGCCTGTGACCAGGGCGACCTGGCCATCGAGTCGAACTGCCATGAATGATTCCTCCGAAAGGGTGTGCCTGCGCATCCTACCAGCTAGCGGCTGGTGCGGGGCACAGGCGCCGGCTGCTACGGAGCGCCCTGGCCGCCGGTACCGGAAAGGCCACCGCCCAGGAGCGTGGTCGGGTCGAGGATGACGCCCTGGCCCGAAGGGATGAGGGCGATCTGGACGTTATCGCCGAGGCGCTGCAGCGCTTCGAACTGGATGACCTCGGGCGTGAGTGACTCGGCGAGCAGCTTGTTGGCTGCGGCCTGACCTTCGGCGCGGACGCGGATGGCCTCGGCTTCGCCCTTTGCGGTCTCGACGAGCTGTTCGGCTTCGAACTGGCGCTGGAGGACGCGCTCCTGCTCGCGGAGGGCATCCTGCGTGGCGATCTGCTTCTGCTCGATGGCCGCCTTGAACTCGGCGTTGAACTCGATGTTGTCGATCAAGAGGTCATTGATATCGATCGAGAACGGGGCAAGCTCGGCCCGCAGGCGATCGCGCACGGCACTACGGATGGCTTCACGGTTCGGGCCGACATCGACGGTGGAGTACTTGACGGTCTCTTCCTTAAAGAAGTTGTTCACGCGCGGCTCAATGAGGCGGTCAAACCAATTTGGCCCGACACGGCGGTAGAGGTCCTGGACGGCCGAGGCGGATACCGAGTAGTTGACGGTGGCAACGACAAAGACGTCCTGCGTCTCCTTGGAGAAGGCGGTGACGTTTTCGAAGCGGTGGCGCTGCACCTGAATGCTCTCGGTGCGGAGCTCCTGCCAGGGGGCGATGAACTGGAGGCCTTCGGGCTCCTGGCCAACGATCTCACCGAACTGGTAGACAACGCCAACGTGCCCGGCTTCGATCGGTTTGATCGAGGCGAGCGCGGTGTGCAGGCCCACCCAGAGCGTAAGGAGCACGACACCGCCCCCCATGAGCAGCGTGGCCCGGAAGCGTTCGACGGAGCCCGGCGCCGCCGCTCCACGGGCCGCCCGGCCGGCAAGGATGACGCCCCCGCAGACGAGAATGGCGATGAGGACACTGACTATCCAGGGCATGCGCAACCTCCCGGGTTTCCTTACCACTTTAGCCGGTTCCCGGCCGGCCCGCCGGTTGTGTGAACTGGGCCGCATACGTGCCGGCGCTGCGGCAGTCCCACTGGCCGGAGGGGTGTTACGGTAACGCGCGTGACGGACCCCTCTCACGCGCGACGAAACCTTGCGCTGCTGCATGCCTACTGGTTCCTGCGGGAATTTCAGCTCTGGATCCCCGTCTGGATCGTGTTCCTGACCATCGAACGCGGATTCAGCCTGACCTCAGTCACCTTCGCCGAGGGACTGTACCTGGTTGGCGTGGTGGCGCTCGAAGTGCCGACGGGGGCCGTCGCGGACAAATGGGGCCGGTCGCGGTCGATGGCACTGGGGGCGTTCTTCCTCGGCCTCGCGATACTGACCTTCGCCTACACCAGGTCGTTCCCGGTACTGCTCGGCTCGTTCATGCTCTGGTCGGTCGCCCACACGCTGATGTCGGGCGCCGATATGGCGCTCCTGTTCGACACGCTTAAGGGGGCGAAACGGGAAGGGGAGTACGAGCGCATCGCGGGGCGGGGCTCGGCGCTCACCTGGACAGGTGTGGGCGTGGCGACGCTCCTCGGCGGGCCGGTGGCGGCGGCGACGAGCACGCGCTTCACGATCTTCGTGGGCGCGGCGACGTGCATGGTGACGGCGCTGCTGGCGCTGGCCATCCACGAACCGCGCCATGAGCGCATCGCGGGACAGGGCGAGCCCTACCTGCGGTCGATCCGCCTGGCCTTCAATGAAGTCTCGGCGACGGAGGGCCTGCGGGCGGTGATCCTGCTGGCGGGCGTCACGACCGCGGGGCTGGGCGCGGTGCATTACCTGGTGCAACCCTTCCTCATCAACCGGGAGATCGAAGTTGGGGTGCTCTTCTCGCTGCTGCAGGTGCCGCTCTTCGCGGCCGGCATGTTCGGCTCGTTGCTGGCGGCTCGGGTCGGCGGCCAGGCCGGCACGCGGCGCGCGTTGCTCGCGGTCCCCGCGGCCGGGGCACTGATGTGCGTGGCGGTCGCGCTGTCACCGGGGCTCCTGGCGTACGGGCCGCTGCTGATGGTGATGTTCCTCGGTTCGACGGTGCACCCGATAGCGACCGGGTACGTCAACCGGCGGGTCGGTTCGGAGCGGCGGGCGACGGTGCTTTCGATGCAGGGGATGGTGTACAGCCTGGTGATGGCGGCGCTGGCGCCGGTGATGGGCTTCACCACCGATAGCTGGGGGATCGCTGTCGCGTTCAGCGTCTGCGCGGGCGTGGCGCTGGTGGCGCTGGTGCTGTTCGGCCGGGCGCTGGTGAAGGCGGGGGAGGCTGCGGCGGCGCCGCTCCCGGCGGTGACAGCCGGGGAGGTCTGACCGGCGGTCCGGCGAAACCTGTTCGTAACGCGGTGGCAATTTGGGTGAAACGGCGGGCGGTTACCGTACGGTCAGCAGATTGCACGGTGCGCAGTGGCGCGGGCCAGCCCGGGAGTTGAACCCGACCGGGCCGAGCCCCGAAACATGATCTTCATGATTCGGAGGCTGCTGTGTGGCTGGCAGTAGGCGTGAATTCCCTCACAATCGGGAATACCCGCGAGTACCCCAGAGGAGCTCCCATGACCCCAGACGAGATCAAAAGCTTCAGCGAGCGCAACGGCATCCGGTTTGTGGATGTGAAATTCGTGGACCTGTTCGGCCAGTGGCAGCACCTGACACGGCCAATCCACGAACTCAACGACTGGACCGATTACGAGCGCTCGCCGTGGCGCGGCGGCTACGGCTTCGACGGTTCCTCGATTCGCGGCTTCCAGAAGATCGAAGAGTCGGACATGCTGCTCGTGCCCGACCCCTCGACCGCGATCATCGACCCCTTCATCCAGTCGCCGACGCTCTCGGTGATTGCGAACGTGGAGGACCCGGTGTCGCGGGAGGCGTATTCGCGCGATGCGCGCTACGTGGCCCAGAAGGCGGAGAAGTTCCTGAAGGAGACCGGCGTCGGCGACACGGTCTACATCGGGCCCGAGCTGGAGTTCTTCATCTTCGATGAGGTGCGTTTCGCCAGCGACCAGCATTCCGCCTTCTACTCGGTCGATTCGGACGAAGGCATCTGGAACAGCGGCGCCGAGACGACGCTCCGGGGCGACCTGAACCAGGGCTACCGGCCGCAGTACAAGGGGGGCTACTTCCCCGTGGCCCCGCACGATACCCAGACCGACATCCGCAACGAGATGGTCGAAATCATGGAAGCCTGCGGCATCCAGATCGAGCTGCATCACCACGAGGTGGCGACGGCCGGCCAGGGCGAAATCGACATGCGCTTCGACACGCTGACGACGATGGGCGACAAGTCGCTCCTCTACAAGTACATCGTGAAAAACGTGGCCCGGCGGCACGGGAAGGTCGCGACCTTCATGCCGAAGCCGCTCTACGCCGACAACGGCTCGGGCATGCACACCCACCTCTCGATCTGGAAGAACGGTGAGAACCAGTTCGCAGGAAACGAGTACGCGGGCATTTCGAAGATGTGCAAGTCGTACATCGCCGGCCTGATCAAGCACGGCCGCGCCTTGATGGCGATTGCCGCGCCGACAACGAACAGCTACAAGCGGCTGGTGCCGGGTTACGAAGCGCCAGTGAACCTGGTCTATTCGGCCCGGAACCGCTCGGCCGCCTGCCGCATCCCGCTGGTGAGCCCGAGCCCGGCATCGAAGCGCGTGGAATTCCGCCCGCCGGACCCGGCCGGGAACCCCTATCTGACCTTCGCCGCCATCATGATGGCCGGCATGGACGGGATCCTGAACGAGTGGGACCCGGGCGAGGCGCTCGACAAGACGAACCTCTTCGACCTGAGCGTCGAAGAGCTCGAAAAGGTGCCGACCGTGGCCCAGTCGCTCGACGGCTCCCTGCGGGCGCTGGAGGAAGACCACGACTTCCTGCTGAAGGGCGGCGTGTTCACGCCGGACCTGCTGGAGACGTGGATCGCCTACAAGTACGAGAACGAAGTGGACCCGATCCGGATGCGGCCGCACCCGTACGAGTTCAACATGTACTTCGACGTGTGACGTTTGCCGGGCAAACGCGATTCGAAGGGGCAGCCGACCGTCTGCCCCTTCTTCGTACCCGGCAAGCAAGGGGAGCCCTCATGCGTGGTGGCTCGTGGAGGGCGCAGGGCGCCGGTCACGGCGGCGAACGAACCCGGGGACCGTCCATCCCAAACGCCACGACACCGGCTCCGGCAGGCTCGCCAATCCACGGTTAACGCCGTGGTTAAGGCGCTGCTTGCGGGTTGACGGGGCCGCCAGGGCCGTGATACCAGAGATGGCAACCACGCTTCAGACGGAGGTGGGCGGATGCTGGTTGACACACTCTCAGCCATCCCCGTGCGCTTGAGGCCTCTTGTGCCGCTCCTCGCGGAAGGGAAGAACAACGGAGAACTGGCGGACGCACTCTCCATCGAGAAGCACAGCATTGAGAACTACGTTTCGGAGCTGAAGGCAGCCCTCGCAGCCCGCGATCGGATTGCGCTCGTCGATGCGTGCCGGGCGCTCATGCGGAGTGGAAATTGAGGAGTTGACTCCATTGCCGTGAGTTGCCGCGCGGCCATAACCTGCAGCGTAGGGTGCCCGAAAAACTCCGCCCCGGCCACGCAGGGAAGCAAAGGATTCTGATGCAGTACTGGCGATACGGAACCGCGGTCGTGCTGGGAATAGTGGCGGCGGCCTTTGGAGTTTCCCAGTTTGACCTGACGGGGAACCGGGAGGCGCTTGCAGAACCATTCGAGCAAGCGGGAGCGCCTGCCATCGCCGCCCCCGACGAATACCAGCTGTCCGCCCTCGCTGACAGGGTCGTCACTGAGGCAGAAGTCCGGGAGGCCCTGGGCCGCGCCGCCCGGTGCATGGCGGAACAGGGTGTTGAAGCGCTCCCCCTGGACCATCCGCAACTGGAAGGCAACCTGGTCCTCGCCCGGCGCGTCCCCGACGGAGAGGACCCGGCCGCGGACGCCACGGTCATGCGGGAGTGCGCGGAGCGGTTCTCAGCGCATGTGACATCGGCCTACCGCGCTCAGCAGCGCGCCGCGGGCCTGGACACCCCACCCCCGGCGCCACCCGGACCTCCCTGAGCCCGCCCGGAGCGGCGATGGCGGCCCGCTGAATTTGCCCGCCGCGGGTCTCCGATGAGGCGCTCCGCCGTCATGCTGGCGCTGGCATGACGCCAACCCGTGCGATATGCTCCGGCGACCATGACGAAACGCCGCTTCTCTCTCGCCTGGATCCTCGCTCTTCTGCTCGTCGTCCCGTTTGCCGCCGCCTGCGGTGGCGATGACGATGACGAAACGACACCGGAGGCGACCGCCACGACCGCTTCGGGCGCCACTTCCGCCCCCTCGCCCACGCCCGAGCCGACGAAAATCGGCGGCAGCATGATCCTTGCCACCACCACGAGCACGCAGGATAGCGGCCTGCTCGACGTGCTCGTCCCGCTGTTCCAAAAGCAGACGGGCATCGAGGTGAAGGTCATCGCCGTGGGTACCGGCGCGGCACTCGAGATGTCGGCCAAGGGCGACGCCGACGTGGCGCTGACGCACGCACTCGCCAGCGAGAAGAAGTACATCGATTCGGGCGACCTGGTGGAAGGGAAGCTCGTGATGCACAACGACTTCATCCTGATCGGGCCGAAGGACGACCCGGCGAAGGTGAAGGCAGCGAAAGACCTGAACGCCGCCATGCAGGCAATCGCGCCGGTGGGGCCGTTCATCTCCCGCGGGGATAACTCGGGGACGCACACCAAGGAACTGTCTCTCTGGAAGGCCGCGGGCATCGAGCTGGGCGCGGTGAAAGACCGTGAGGAAACGGGCCAGGGCATGGGCGCAACCCTCAACATCGCCGAGCAGAAGCAGGGTTACACCCTGACCGACCGGGCGACGTACCTGGCCCTGAAAAAGAACCTCTCGCTCCAGGTTGTCTTTGAAGGCGCAGCGCCGCTGCTGAACATCTACCACGTGTACGTGGTGAACCCGGAGAAGCACACCAGCGTCAAAGCGGCCCAGGCGAGGGCGTTCGTCGCGTTCATGGTGGCGCCAGAGACGCAGAAGGCGATCGCGGAGTTCGGCAAGGACAAGTACGGCGAATCGCTGTTCATCGCCGATGCCGGCAAGAAGGTGGAGGACCTCGGCAAGTAGCCAGCCGATGGACGCACTCTGGGAAGGACTGAAGGAGGCCGTCCGGCTCATCGCGGAGGGCGATAGCGAACTGCGCGACATCGCCCTGCGGACGCTCCTGGTCTCGGGCGCGGCCACCGTGCTCGCGATGGCGGCCGGCGTCCCGCTCGGCTACGCGCTGGCGCGCGGGCGCTTCCCGGGGAGAACCATCCTGCTCGGCGCCGTCAACACGGGCATGGGTATGCCGCCGGTGGTGATGGGGCTGATCGTCTGGCTGATGCTGGTCCGCAGCGGCCCATTCGGCGGCCTCGAACTGATCTATACCAAGCGGGCGATGATCATCGCCCAGTTCCTCATCGCGACACCGCTGGTGGTGGGGTTCACGGCAGCAGCCGTGCAGGCGCTGCCGCGGGATCTGCCCGACCTCCTCGCGATGCTCGGCGCCGGGCGGCTGCGCTCGCTCTGGCTGCTGGCGCGCGAGGCCCAGCTCGGCCTGCTGGCGGCGATCATGGCCGGCTTCGGCGCGGTCGTCTCCGAGGTCGGGGCATCGATGACTGTGGGCGGCAACCTCCAGGGGAACACGCGCGTGCTGACCACGGCGATCGTCACGGAGACCAGCCGGGGCAACAATGCCCGGGCCATTGCGCTGGGACTCATCCTCCTGACCATGGCGTTCCTGGTGAACCTGCTGCTGACTATCGTGCAGCAACGGCGGGCGCGGTAGCCGGGGTGGAGGTTACAGCGCGCGGCCTTGAGTTCAGGAGGGGGAGACACACCGTCCTTTCGTTGCCGGAGCTGACCTTCGCGAACGGGCGGGTGACGGCGGTTCTCGGCCCGAACGGCTCGGGCAAGACCACCCTGCTCCGGCTGATCGCGGCGCTCGAACGGCCATCATCCGGCGAGGTCCTGCTCGATGGTCGGCCGGCGCGGCCAACGCGCGAGACCCGCGAGTCCATCGCTTATGCGTTCCAGCAGGCGGCATTCCTGACCGGGCCGGTGCGATCGAACATGGACCTGGCGCTCCGGCTGCGGGGGCTGGGCGGGCCGGAGCGGGCAGCCCGCATCGAGCAGGCGGCGGCAGCCTGCGGCATCGCCCACCTGCTGGACCGGGATTCGCACCGGATTTCCGGGGGAGAGGCGCAGCGGGCGAACCTCGCGCGGGCGCTCTGCCTGCGCGCGCCGGTGACCCTGCTCGATGAGCCGATGCACGGGCTCGACCGGGGTACGCGCGAAACCCTGCTGGCCGAGCTGCCGGGTATGTTGCGCACGTTCGCGACCACCACGCTCCTCGTGACCCACGAACGCGACGAAGCGAT
>CAZRUZ010000080.1:8415-11456 GCA_964603275.1 uncultured Anaerolineaceae bacterium
GCCCTCATCGGAGGCAGCATTCGGAGCGTTCCTGCTCCCACCCCGCTCCTGGTCCCCCCCTACGGCCAGTACGCTTTGGGGCTCGGCTTTTACTTTGGGTTACTGTTGGGGGGGGGGGTGCGGGCACACGGCGCGAAGGGCGCGGTGTTCCGTTCCCCGCCGGATATCGAGGTCGCCGCGTTCCTCGGGTACACCATTGTCGGGAGGACCGCCGTCCGGCCGGGTGCGCTCCGCCTGGGCGCCGGAGACTTCGAGCTGAGCCTGCGAGTCGAGGGTGTCTCGGATGTGGGCACCCACTTCGAGGTGTGGGGCCACGCGGGCGAGACGGCGGTGCGGGCCATCGCCACGGGAGAGCTGCCCGCCGCCGGCGCCGAGGCCATTGTCTCAGCGGAACGGTCGGCGGTGGTCCAGTTCTGAGGCGGCCGCCGGGCGGCTAGACTTGGCGCATGTGCACGCAGCTCGCCATCGATGGTGAGGAGATCCCGACGTCTCCCGGGAAGCTGATGCCGGTGACGCTGCCGTTTACCGAGCGCGCGGCCGTGCCGATCCCGCTTTCGAAATCGGCGTTCGCGCGCGAGTTCCACCTGCGGCGGATGCGCCGCGGGCTCCCCTGCACCGATGAGGCGGCGGCCCGGACCGCGGCGATGGAGCACATCACCAGGAAGTACGGCCCCCCGCAGGTGATGTGGTTCTATTCGGCGTTCCAGAAGGGGTACATCGCGGGGGTGACGCGCTTCGCGGAGAAGAACCCCGACTTCGACCGTGGCCGGCCGGTGAACGAGGAGACCAACCCGTTCTTCCTCTGGTTCGACGTGCCAGAGGGGGTGATTACCCCGGTTGTCCTGAGCATCGACGCCTACCGCTGGAACGAGAAGACGCGGGAGGGGTTGCGCGTGGTGGCGAACATTGTGACGCGCGAGGCAGGGGTGATCGTGCCGCCGGAGATCCACGGCCGGGAGCCGTTTTTCATGCGGTTCGACGAGTGGTTTGACGCCCCGGCGCCCGGCGGGCGGCAAGCGTGAAAATCTGTTGACAGGCCGATCCCGGCGAGCGTAGTGTCAGTGCATGGATGTGCGAACCGGCATCCACTGACCGATACGGCGGCACCAGCTGGTGCCGCCGTTTGTGCTTCTACGCAGGAGGGACCCAGGGTCATGCAGTCGAGCTTGATCGGTAAGGTTGAGAAGGCCAAGGCCTACGCCCAGGAGCGGCACCGAATGCAGGTGGACGACCTTCACGTCGCGTTCCACGGGGAGAACAGCGACCACGAAGTCACCCTCCACGACGGCCACTGGTCGTGCAGTTGCGACTTTTTCACCGACTGGAGCGTGTGCAGTCACACGATGGCGCTCGAGCGGGTACTGGAAGGCATGGTCCCGCACCAGGAGCTTGCCACCGTCTCCTGAGATCCGCCCCGACGGGCCGTGGAACGCCACCGCCGGGAGCTACCGTGCCTCCGGCGGTGGACCATCGCGCCGAGCGATGAACCGCGCCCATGCCTCGTCGCGCTTGCGCGTCCCCTTCCGGTAGCCGATCTGGCCGAAGATCAGGGGCCCAAAGAGTTGCGCGAGGAAGTAGCCGCCAAGGAGCAGTTCGGCAAAGGCGAAGGCCGGGTGCCCGAGCAGACCGGGGCCCCAGCCCACCATCCAGATGAAGAGGAGCGAGGCGATGATCATGCCGGTGAAGGCGCCGGTGTGGACCCAGCGCGCCTCGATCGACTGGCGGAGCTTGAACGCCTGCAGGACGTCCTGGGGGATCTCCTGGACCGTGGGCCGGCTGGCAACGGCGGTGGCGCAGACGGGGCAGACGGCGTCCTCGTTACGGAGGCGGGCGTAGCAGAAGCCGCAGAAGCGGCCCGCGGCGGGGACGCGCCGGTTGAGGCGCTCCTCCATCTTTTCCTGGAGCCTGTCGAGATAGGGGTAGGGGGTGACGTACCCGGCAATGCCTTCGACCCGTGGGGTGCTCTCGGCGGGTTCGGTGCTCACGTTGCTAGCGAACCATCGCCCGGAGCGAGTGGCAAGCCGGGGGGTGGCTTCCGCGATGCGGTGGGGAATGCCGGGGCGCCGCGGACAGCGGTCGCGGTTCGGGGAAGCGGCATCCCCGCGCTTGCTCACGCGCTCGCCTGGGGCTTCCTGGCCCCGGGCGAGCAGTCCTACCGTCCGCCGCCTGATTCGGCGCACTTCGCACTTCGTCCTCCGCACTTCCCCCGGCTGCCGCGTGGCGTCGCGGGCATTCCACGGCGCCGCTCACTGTGGGTCGCGGTTCGGGGAAGCGGCTTAGCGCTGGAGGAAGTCGCGGACGGCTGCGCTGAATGCCTCGGGCTGGTGGAGGGGGACCTGGTGGCCGGCATCGGGGATCTCGACGAGGCGGCCGTTGGGCAACCGCTCGACCATCTGCTCGGCGATCTCGCGCGAAAGTACCTTGCTCTTCTCGGCGCGGATGACGAGGGTGGGACAGGTGATGTGTTCGAGGCTTTCCCAGAGGTAGGGGATCTCGGCGATGGCGCCGCGGCCGGTTGCCTGGTGGATGGACGGGTCGAAGCGGAAGACCAGGTTGCCGCTGGCTTCATCGAGTGTGAGTGAGGCGCCCATCTGGCGTTCGAGGAATTCTTTCGGACGGCCGGGGTAAAGGCCGGCGTAGTACTCCAGGGCCTCGGCCTCGGTGGCGAAACCGGGGGCCTTCTGCGCATCACCCGTGCTGCGGCGGATGCCGCGCGCGCCCTGGTCAGCCATCTGGGGGCCCATATCGGCGAGGACCAGGTGCTTCAGGCGGTGACTGTGGTCGCGCGCGTACGACATGGCGACGCGGCTGCCGATGCTGTGAGCGACGAGGTCGAAGGCTTCGAAGTCCATCTCTTCGACGAAGCCGCGGAGGTCCATGGCGAAGGCCCAGACGAGGTAGCCGCCGGGAGCGTGCTCGCTTTCGCCGTGGCCGCGGAGGTCCGGCGCGTAGACGGACCACTTTTCGATGAAGCGCTCGGCGATGTGCTCCCAGTAGCGGGCGTTGTTCATGAGGCCGTGGAGGAAGACGACGGGGTCGTT
>CAZRUZ010000081.1:0-1439 GCA_964603275.1 uncultured Anaerolineaceae bacterium
GCGGGATGTACGCCTCGGGCTGGTAGTAGTCGTAGTAGCTCACGAAGTACTCGACCGCGTTCTCCGGGAAGAACTCCTTGAGCTCCGAACACAGCTGGGCGGCGAGCGTCTTGTTGTGGGCGAGCACCAGCGTCGGCCGCCCCGTCTGCTGGATGACGTTGGCCATCGTGAACGTCTTCCCGGAACCCGTCACGCCCATTAGCGTCTGGTAGCGGTCGCCCCGCTTCACGCCGTCGACCAGCTCCTCGATGGCCTGCGGCTGGTCACCCGTCGGGACGTAGTCGGCGGTCAGGGCAAACGGCGCGGGGGATTCGGCGGAAAGTACGGTCACCATCGATCGAGTGTACCCGGCTTTGGCCCGCCCTGGCTGGCCGTTCCGGGGGGCTTGCGCCCGGGTGTACGCTCGATGCTGCAAGAACATCCAGCAGCAGGAGGGTGTCCCCGTGGGAGAGAAAGAAACGCTCGCCGGTGGCCAGCGCCAGGCGGGCGCCGCCAGTGGCATCGCCATCGGCGAAGAGGGCGTCCAGCGGGCTGCCGCCGAAGGCGGAGGCGGGGCAATCGCCATCGGCGAAGAAGGAGATCAGCGGGCCAGCAACCTCAACCTGTCCAAATCGAATATCGACCGGCTTTCCGGAAACCCCGGCGCAGGAGACCCCGCACCAGCTGAGGCGACGAACCTGAACTCTTCGAAGTCGAACTAGCGGAGGCTGTTCCAAAAGGCCCGCCGACGATGAAGCTCACGCCGCCACTGTCGCGCCGCCGGCTCCCAGACTGGCGGCTGCCCGCGGACCCGCCCGCACCCGGAGCGCTCGCCGGGGTCGAGCACGAGTACCGCGTCCTCGACAGCGCCGGCCGCCAGGCCGATTTCGCCACCCTCATCCACGGCCTACCCCTCGATGGCCTGCGCCTGGATCCCGGCGACGTGAACGCCTGCCGGTTACGTTCGGGCCTTGTTGTCACCGCCGACGGGATGGAGGCGGAGGCGGCCTCCCCACCCGTCGAGACCAGGCCCGGGTTCGATGGTCTGCTCGCTGCATGGGCAGCCTCCGGCAGGCAAGCGATCGAGCGCGCGCTCGGCGAGGGCTACCGGCTGGAGGGCTACTCCACCCACATCAGCGTCTCCCTGCCGGGTTCCGCCGCCGCCGCCGAACGCTACGCCCGCACCTTCGGCCCGGTCCTCGCGAGACTGCTCGAAGGCCCGCACTCGCTGGGGATCTACGTCCGGCCCCGTCCCGGCCGCATCGAGTTCTGTGGCGAATACCTCGAAGGCGAGCGGCTCCGGTTCGCCGCCCGCTTCGCCGTCGCAAGCGTCCGGGCGCTTGCCGCCGGAGCCTCTCCGCCGGAGCTCGCGCCAGCCCTGCTCCCCGGTGAGGAGCGCTTCGGTTACCGCCTCCACCGCACCCTCGCCTTTGGCTTCGATACCTACGCCGCCGGCCCGG
>CAZRUZ010000081.1:1539-7202 GCA_964603275.1 uncultured Anaerolineaceae bacterium
GGGCGCTCCGCCGCGATCTGCGTTGAGACACCCCGCCTAGGGTCGTTCTTCGCGGACCTCACCTCCGGCGCCCTCGACTCAGAGATCGCGGCCGCGCTCCAAGCCCCCGGCGATGCCCCCGCGCTTGGCGCCCCCGGTGAGCCGGTCGCCCCGGGCATCTACAGCGCCGTCGCCGACCCCGGCGCGCTCATCCCCCCGGAGCTGGCGCCGGGCTCCCCGGAAAAGCGGACCGGCGGTCGCCCCGGCAAACCGCCACCCGGCCGGGTCGGAAAGCCATTCTTCTGGCCGGCCTCTCCGATGCCCGCGCCTCTCCCCCAACCGCTACCCCCCGCCCGGCCGGCCCCGGCGGTGCGTGGGCCGTCGGTTCCATGGTGGGGCGTGCTGGTTGCCGCCGTTGCGGGGCTGGGTGTGCTCGCTGGGGCCTTCGCGCTCCTGAGCGACGACGACGCCGAACCCCCAGCGCCGACCGCGACCGCCATCCCGTCGCCAGGCGCATCGGTCACGGGAGGCATGGAATCTCCAACAACGACGCCTTCTGTTTCGGCCCCGGCCACGAGCGGGCCGCCTTCCGCAACGCCCGGTGAAACCGCCCTGCCTCCCGCTCCCACCGAGGTCCCGCCCTCGCCGAGCCCCGCCGGCGCGGGAGAAACGCCCCCTCCGGCAGCGCCCACGCCCTCGTCGACTCCATCGCAGGCGCCGGAGCCCACTGCCCCGGCCGTCACGCCAACCTCAACCTCGATACCGACTTCCACGCCGACTCAGACGAAGACGCCAACCGAGGTCCCTACAGCCACGCCGACGCGCACGCCAACCCCCACCGCTTCACCCACGAAGATCCTCGACCCCACTTCGACCCCGACCCCCACGCTGACGCCAACGTCGACTCGCGTCCTCGATCCGACGGTCACCCCGACGCCGACAAAGACCTCGATCGGGATTCCCACACCGCCACTGGACTGACCAACACCCGCGCGCGGCGCCGGGAGACCCTACTCCACCTTCAGCCCGACCACCTCGGGTGGCGCCGGCGGGTAGCGCAGGTCGAGCGATTCCAGCTTCTCCACCAGGGCGCGCGCCACCACGATATCGCGGTACCACTTCTTGTTCGCCGGCACCACGTGCCACGGCGCAACCTTCGTGTTGCAGCGCTCGATGGCGTCGTCGTAAGCCGTGAGGTAGTCATCCCAGAGTTTCCGGTCGTCCAGGTCCCCCGGGCGGAACTTCCACTGCTTCCTGGGGTTGTTGATGCGCTCCTGCAGCCGCTCACGCTGCTCGTCCTTCGAGATCACCAGGAAGAACTTCATCACGATCGTCCCGTTGCGGACCAGGTACTCCTCAAGCTCGTTGATGTCCTGGTAGCGCCGCTCCCACACGTCCTTCGGCACGATGTTCTTGACGCGTTCCACCAGCACGGCCTCGTAGTACGAGCGGTTGAAGATCTTGATGTGCCCCTTCTCCGGCATTTGATTCCGGTAGCGCCACATGTAGTCGTGCGCTAGCTCCAGCGGCGTCGGCACCTTGAAGCTCGAGACCTGGCAGCCAATCGGCCCGACTTCCTGGAAGACGCTGTTGATCGTCCCGTCCTTGCCGGCTGTGTCGATCCCCTGCAGCACCACCAGCATCGCGTACCGTTCGTCGGCGTAGAGCACGTTCTGCAGGTCGTTCAGCCGCATCCGCAGCGAGAGGATCTCCGCGTCGCCCTCTTCGCGCGTGTAGCCATTGGTCTCGCCCGGGTTCACCGCCCGCAGGTCGAACTTCTTCCCGATCTCCGGGATGTGCGCATGTCCGTTCTTCAACTCTGGTCGCTCCTTTCCTGCCGCGGGCCGCCTGTGCGTCCTGGGCCGTTAGTCCTTCCGGGCCGTCCGCCGGGCGCGTTGTTCTTCGGGCAACACGGCCTCGAAGTACTTCTTCCAGTCGGCATCCGGCGTCTCGCGTCCCGCCTGGGGCACATGCACCGAACGCTCGACCAGCTCCATTTTGTGGATGTACCGCGGGCAGTTTGGGAACACCTCCTCCGCCTTCACCCGGACCACGAACTGCGCCTCCGGCCACGCGCCCAGCAGCGGGTCGTTGAAGTCGATGCTCGCGGTCCCGTTCAGCCGCACGCGCCCCTGGTTCTGGAAGTCGATGAACAGCATCCCCACCTTGCCCGTCTCGATGATGTTTCCCGGCGTCATGTACTGGCCGTTCCCGTCGTAGCTCGGGAACGCCAGCGTCTCCTCATCCAGCACGCGCACGAAGCCCGGCTCGCCGCCCTTGTACGAACAGTCCAGGCTGCCATCCGCTCCCTGGGTCGCGATGAAGAACATGTCCATTCGCTCGATGAACGCGCGGTCACCATCGGTGATCGTCGCATGCACGGTCATCTGCGTGAGCGTGTCCGCGAGCCGGCGCGTGTCGAAGCGGTCCTGGATCTGCCGCGCCCCCTCCCCGTGTTCGAATCCTGCCGACATCGCTGCCTCCTTGCCCCGGCAGCCCGGAGCGGCTCTACTGTGCGCACGCATCTTACTCCCAGGGAGCCGAATCCATGCCAAGCCGCCGCGCCGACATCGCCCTTACCCCGGAGGAACAGGACCAGTTCCTCAAGGACGGCTGGACCCTCCAGATCGCCTCCATCGGCCCGAAGGGCTACCCCCACCTCATCGCCATGTGGTACGTGCTCATCGATGGCGAAGTGCACTTCACCACCTTCGCGAAGAGCCAGAAAGTCCTCAACCTCCGCCGCAACCCGAAGATCTCCTGCATGCTCGAAGCCGGCAAGGGCTACGCCGAACTCCGCGGACTCGTCATCGAAGGCGACGCCGAGATCATCGAGGACACCCCCTTCTGCGCGAAGGTCATGGGCCTGGTCGGCGCGAAGTACAACGGCATCCCCGCGCCAACCGAAACGCCCGAAGGCGCCCTCAAGGTCGCCAGCAAGCGCGTGGTCATCCGGATCAAGCCCGCCGATATCTACAGCTGGGACCACCGCAAGCTCGGCGGGCGCTACTGAGGCGGCCCCCTTTCCCCCATCTGCTACCATGGTTGTAAGTCCCGCATGGTGCGGATAACAGGAGTCCTTTCCCCTTGGCTTTTGCCGACAAGCAAATCAGCTGCCGCGATTGCGGCACCATGTTCGTCTTCACCGCGGGCGAGCAGGAGTTCTATGCCAACAAGGGCCTGATGAACGAGCCCACCCGTTGCCAGTCGTGCCGCTCTGCCCGCCGCTCCAGCCAGAGCACCCTCGAACAAAACGATGGCTACGTCCGCTATGGCAACTTCGCCAGTTTCGGCGGCAAAACCCCGCGCCAGATGCACCCCGCCAGCTGCGCCGAATGCGGCCAGATGACCGAGGTCCCCTTCGTCCCCCGCGGCGAACGCCCCGTCTACTGCAGCAACTGCTACAGCAAGATCAAGCCGCCCACCCCGCGCGAAGAAGCCGCCCGCTAAGGCGGGACCTGCTCCACATGCCGGGCGGCCCGCTCCTTCGGCAGCTCTCGCGCATCTACAATCGGTCACTTGAAACACCGGCGGACGCCCGGGCAGCCATCGCGGCCAGCCCGGGCGTCCTCGCGTCAGCCCTCTTCCTCGAAGCCGCCGCGAGCGATGACGTCACCAGCACTGCCGCGGCGAACGGCTACCTCGAATCGCGCCTTGCCGAGCTCGCCTCGTTTACGGACGCCTCCACCGGCGAAATCCGCCGGCAGTTCAATGACCTCGTGGCCCGCTGGGACGACGCGCCCTGATTCGCGGCACGGACCCTACCGGCGGCTGATCGCGTCGACTTCCGCAAGCTCCTCGGCGGTCAGCTTCCAGCTTCCGGCAGCCACGTTTTGGTCGATCTGCTCCGGCTTCGTCGCCCCCGCGATCACGCTGCCGACGTGCGAGAGGCTCGCGAGCCAGCCGATCGCCAGGTCGAGCATCGTTTTCCCGCGCGCATCCGCGAACGCCTCGAGCTTGCCGAGCGTCTCGTAGTTCTTGTCGTTCAGCACGCGCGCCGCCATCGGCCCGGCGTTTGCAAGGCGCGTCCCCGCCGGCATCTCCTGGCCCTGGCGGTACTTCCCGGTCAGGAACCCGCTCGCCAGCGGGAAGTACGGCAGGATGCTCAGCCCGTAGGCGTTGCAGGCGGGCACCAGCTCTCCCTCTATCCGCCGGTCGAGCAGGTTGTACTCGTTCTGCGCGCTGATGAACGGCGTCAGGTTCGCCTGCTTCACCACGTAGTGGGCCTCGGCGGCCTGCCAGCCGGCGAAGTTGGAATTGCCGATGTACCGCACCTTCCCCGAGCGCACCAGGTCATCCAGTGCCCGCAGTGTCTCGTCGATGGGCGTCTCCTGGTCGGGCCGGTGCAGCTGGTACAGGTCGATGTAGTCGGTATCGAGCCGCCGCAGCGAATCCTCCACCGCCGACATGATGTACTTCCGCGAACCCCCGCTCTTGTGCGGCCCCTCGCCCATCTTCATCCCGAACTTCGTCGCGAGGACCACCTCCTGCCGGCGCCCCTTCAGGATCTTCCCGAGGAACTCCTCCGACTTGCCCTGCCCGCCGTACACGTCCGCCGTATCGAAGAGCGTGATGCCGGCGTCGAGCGCCCGGTGCACCACGTCCTTCGACTGGTCGAAGTCGCAGCGCATGCCGAAGTTGTTGCAGCCGAGGCCGACAACGGAGACCTGCAGGCCAGACCGGCCCAGGTGACGGTATTCCATGACCCAACCCCCACACGGATGAATTTGTTGCGTCCGCAAAGTATAGCGTTCCTGACCGGGCGGAGCCCCGCGCCGCGATTCGCGCGATTGCTGCTACCCTAGCCTGATGCTCCCACCTTCGGAAGGCCCGGCTCCCCCGCGACAAAGCGCCTTCAGTTCGCTCAAGCACCAGCAGTTCCGCTGGCTCTACGCCTCCAACATCGCCTTCTTCTTCGCCATGAACGGCCAGTTTGTCGTCCGTTCCTACCTGGCCTACGACCTCACGGAGAGCGAGTTCGCGCTCGGCCTCGTCAACCTGGTGGTGGCCATCCCGATGCTCGTCGTGTCGCCCTTCGGCGGCGTGATCGCCGACCGGATGGAGAAGCGCCGCCTTATCCTCGCCGGCCAGTCGCTCCTGGTCCTGAACGAGCTCCTGATCCTCGTCCTGATCATCACGAATCGCCTCGAATTCTGGCACCTGCTCGCCGTCGTCTTCGTGATGGGCTGCACGTTCCCCTTCACCATGCCCGCGCGCCAGGCCATCGTCGTCAGCATCGTCGGCCGCGAGGGGCTGCCCAACGCGGTCGCCCTTCAGATGGGCGGCATGAATGCCGCCCGCGTGGTCGGACCCGTCCTCGCCGGGGCGATCATCGCCATCGCCGGCGTGCGCTGGGTCTACATCGTCGCCGTCTCCATGTACGCCATCGCCCTGATTTCGATGACCCGGGTTTCCAAGTCCCCCCCGGTCCCCGGGATGGGCCAGCAGTCCGTCCTGTCCGACCTCCGCGAGGGTGTGCGCTACGTCGCCAGCACCCCGCCCGTGCGCGCGCTCCTGCTGCTCAGCATCATCCCGATCCTGCTGGCCATGCCGTTCCAGGCCCTCCTCGTTGTCTTCGCTGAAGATGTCTGGCACACGGGCTCCGGCGGTCTCGGCCTGCTCCAGGGGTTTGCCGGGATCGGCGGCATCATCGGCTCGTTCTGGGTCGCCTGGCACAGCGATTC
>CAZRUZ010000081.1:7302-9784 GCA_964603275.1 uncultured Anaerolineaceae bacterium
GCGCAGCAGGGGTCTCGCCCCGTCCGGCTTCCCCGCTGACGCCGGGAAGGGACTTCCGGACCGTAGGCGGGGGCATGCTGGACGTTGCCGGTAGGACGGACCCCGTCAGAAGATGCATCGATGGTTAGCGGCGTCTACATGGAAGCGTGGCGGGCATTCCTCGAGGCACACGCCCGCGTCGTCCGCGTGCTCGAAGCCGAATTGCAGGCCGAAAAGGCCCTCCCCCTCCCATGGTATGACGTCCTTGTCCAGCTCGAGGAAGCCGAGGGCCACCGCCTGCGCATGACGGAGCTCGCCGCCCGCGTCCTCCTCAGCAAGAGCGGCCTCACCCGCCTGGTCGACCGCATGTGCGCGGACGGCCTCGTCGCCCGATCCGCCGATGATAGCGACCGCCGCGGCCGCTGGGTGAGCCTCGAGCCGGCAGGCATCGCCCGCCTCCACGATGCCGCCCCCGTCCACATGCGCGGCGTCGAGGCTCACTTCGCCAGCCACCTTGATGCTGGCGAGGCCACCGCGCTCGCAACCATCCTCAGGCGGATCGCCACCGGCGCCTGCCGCCCCGGGCACACGGGAGCGCACTGACATTGCCTAGGTGATGCACACGATGGGTAACAGCACGTAGCTCGCCACCATGGTCTTGAGCACTTCTGCCTGGCAGGTGTCGCCCATGGCGGGGCCAGCCCCGGGTTCTCCATATCCACCATTGAAGGAGAACTTCTCCAGCACCTGGAGGACCTCCCGTTCCTCGATCCCGACACCCGCCAAAATTCGAAGGGCGGCGAGGACGTAAAGGTCCCAGACGGTGCTGGTCGGCCAGCCTGCCGAGATGAGGTCGTTTGCCGGCAGACAGCGGTGGACGAATGAGCTTCGGGCTCCCTCCTCCTGCGCCAGTGCTGCAAGGAGTACCTGAGTCCGGTCGGGCGGACCGTCCCGCAGATCAGTTGGACACGATGAGCTGCCTGAAGGGCGGTTGTTGGCAATCGCGGTCAGCCACTTCTGGAGGGGAGTGCCGCCAGGAGGCGCCTCCGGGGGCGCACAATCCAGTCTAAGAATCCTGATGGCATGCCCGACGAGCGCCGCCCGGATGCGCGGGTCATTGCCATCCTCTCCTGGCGCACAGAGGAATGTGGCGAGGGTGGCCCGCCGTTCGTTGAGTTCTGGCGTGCCCCCGGCGTAATAAAGTGCCACGACTGCGGCAGCCGTATTGCTGACCGTCGCTTGGGCGACGACCGGTGCGAAGAAGCCACCGCCTCTCGCCTCCCGCAACAAGACGGCCAACCGAAGCCGCTCCCTCCAGTCCGCCGGCCAGGACCCCGGAGCCCGCGCAGACGTGCTCGCGAGAAGAAACGCCTCGATTGCACCGATTCGGCCCCAGTAGGTCGGTGCCCCGGCTTTGTCCCAGTATGAAAACGCACCTGTGTACGACTGGTCGGTGGCGGAACCCATCATCCAAAGCCCAAGGAGGTGTTCCGTCCATGGACCCCCATAGGCCGGCGTTAGATTGGCCTCAAGCGTGCCAGTCACCTCCGATTGCACGTCTGCAGGCAGGTGAACCGACGGCGGGAACTGGGAGAGTCCCGCTGCGTCGCCAGGGCTGGACCGCGGCGTTAGCGACGCCAACCCGGCCGAGATTTGGCCTTCCAGAAGTGACCGCAGGTCTTCGTGCCTGGTGGCGGTCGGGCCGAGCATTTCCAGTGCCCAGGCCATTCTGGAAACCCTGGCTGCGGCAGCCTCGGGTCTCACCGGCCGTTCCGCCTCCTCTGCCATTCGTGCCGGGTCGATCCTCTGTTGCAGTTCGGTGGTCCCTAGAGCTTCTCCGAGCCGAAACACGAGAATTGCGACATCCACCGGCTCGAGTGAGCCGCTACTCCGAACCCAACCTGCGCCATCAAGGAACTGCTCGGTCCACGTGACGGTGCGACTCCTCACTTCGGGAGGTACACCTCCAAGTTGACTCAACGCAACAATCGAGAAGTAGGTGGTCCGCAGTTCGGCCTCGCCGCTAAGACTTGTTGGGAGGTCGGAGAATCGCCCGTCCGGGGTTTCGGCGTTAAGGATTGTCTCGATCACCGCCGCGTCACGTTCCGGTTCCGTGGCCGGAGCGGGGTTAACCTCTTTCCCGCCGCACCCGGCGATCAAGACGGCCACCACAAACAGCCCGAGCGCGAGCAGTTTACTCGCGCTCGGGCTGAATCTCCGGAGACTGCTCAAGGCCCAGAGTCCTCAGCTTGAAATTGCTGACACTGCCCAGGATAATAGCAAATCGTGGACATCGCGGTCTCGGTAAGGCTCCCCAGGACCTGGAAGTCGTCGAAGTCAACCACCCCGGCAAAGTATTCATCGTATATTGACCACAAGTTGTTCCATGTCGGGCCAGTCTTGGTGACAGTCTTAGATCCAGAACCAGTAACTGTGCATGATACTGCTTTCGGCCAGCCAATGGAGCAGCTTGCCGAAGTTATCCCTAGCCCGTTCTGCTTCC
>CAZRUZ010000081.1:9794-11356 GCA_964603275.1 uncultured Anaerolineaceae bacterium
GCTTCCACTTATTGTCCAATTTCATGCTGTAAGCACTCCACGGAGTGGTGCCATACCACACTGTTCTCGTGTACTCATAGGTGATCGTACGCCCGCATCCAAATAGACCGCAAGACGTGTCCCATCCACTTGAAAGATACACATCCGAGTAAGACCCGTTATACGGGACCTGTGTTAGCGAATCTAGGTAGAAGTCGGCCGAAGAAACTAACGTCCGATTGTGGCTACGGGCTTCGACTTCCGCAAGTTTCTTTTCCGAAGTGCTTGGTCGAGGGTCGTCAGCCATCGCGGATGATGGCGTTGTAATGGTGGCCACAAGGGCGATGAGGCCCGCCGCGAGGAGAGACAGGAGCGATGTCGGCGAGAAGGATGGCTGGGGCAGCACCGTGCACCTCCAAAAAGTACTACACCCATGAAACCACGCGGCGGCAGGCGTGAGTGGAACGAACTAGGCCAAGTGCTGATCAAGTTCGATCATCTGGTGCACGCCAACCGCACAACAGGTGAGGTGCACATTCACCCAGGCTCGCAGTTTGTCGCGGTCGTTCGGTACCGGCGTGACTGCTAGCACCTTGTTGCTCAGCTCTGTCACCCGCCGCCGAACGGTCACTGGCGCGACGCCCAGCAAGGCCGCCATTTCTGAGTTCGTGTATCCCTCAGCAAGCAAAGCAAGAATTCGCGCTTCGCCTTCGCCAAGGAACCGGAAGTGGCGCGCAAGAAGTTCCCGCCTCAGCGTGGCCGGGTCGATTGTCGTCTGGAACATACCACTCTCCGCCCCCAATTCTTGGGGGAGTATATTGCACGGCGCCGTAACCGCGTCAAGGATCGCCACCGACGCCTGCCGCCCGGGCGCCTGATTCCTCCGCACCTCGCCCCGTAGCCGCGTCCCACGCACTCCCGTAGTATCCCCCGCACATATTCACGCCCGGAGGATTTGCCATGCCCTGGATCGAAGTCGGCAAGACCGACATCTATTACGTGGAGGAGGGACAGGGTCAGCCCCTCGTCTTCCTCCACGGGATGAGTTCCTGCGGCGAAGGCTGGTTCCAGCAGTTCGCCCACTTCCGCGACCGCTTCCGCTGCATCGCCTACGACAGCGTCAACCACGGCCATTCCAGCAACAGCCCCCGCGACGAGGACGAACCCGACCGCGTCGATGAGCTCGAAGGGTTCCTCGCCGCCATGGGCATCCAAAAGCCCATCCTCGCCGGCAACTCCATGGGCGCGAACACCCTCATCCGCTGGGCCGTCCGCCACCCGGGCGATGCGAAAGCCCTCATCCCCTCGGGCATGGGCATCCCTACCGGCGATGCCGCACCCCGCGCGCCGGGCGCGCCCCTCGACCACGAGACCCTCTTCCTGCCCATCGGCGATTCGCTGACCGATGGCTTCAAGGCCGCCCACCCCCGCATGTACGAGCGCTACCTGCGCATCCGCTCCACCGCCACCCGCATCGAAGCGCTGCGCTACCCCCGGAAGGCTACCCGGGGCATCCTCGGCGATACCGCCACGATGGCCGCCGGCATGACGAAGGTCACCTCACCGATGCTCATCGTCGTCGG
>CAZRUZ010000082.1:0-11243 GCA_964603275.1 uncultured Anaerolineaceae bacterium
CGGGGTTAAGCGGGTGGTTGCTGAAGGCGAAGCCGTTGTAGCTCCAGACGGCGTAATACCAGTCTTCGAGGTAGGCGGGGTCCCCGGCGCCGGCGATTGGCCGGTACTGCGGGGCGCTGTTCCACTTGTCAGCCAGGATGCGGATGCCTTCGGCGATGTTGAAGACCGGGTGGGTGCCGATGAGCGCCTGGCGGGCCGAGGGCACGCGCACGTCCAGGGCCGGCGGGGCCGCCAGATGACCCATGCCCGTGGTGATCTGGCCGATCCCGTATCCGCAGTCGATGGAGGTCAGTACGGGCCCCACGCCGCCGTACAGCGTGCTGTGGGACGCGTTCGCGTAATCCGACTCTACCCACGCGATCGCCTTGTACAGGCTCGGCGGGATGCCACGGGATTTGTCGGCGGGGAGCCGTGCGGTCCGGGGGCCGCTTTCCACGCCCTGGTAGCTCACGTCGATGACTTCGCCGGTGCTGAGCGTGTACGGCGCGGGGACCGCGAGCCCCTGGGCCGCCTGGTCGACCGCGCGGCCGTAATCGATGCCGTACTTCTCGAACTCGTAAGTGTCGAAACCCCAGCCGCGGTTGGGCAGGTGGCACGAGTAGTGATCGGCCTGCCCCCGTCCGGGGCTGCCCATGGCGACGGCACACGCCAGCAGGAAGAGCGCCGCGAGCGCGGCGAGGCGTTCTAGCGTCGCGCCCATCCCAGGAACCTCGTGTAGCCTTCGATGCTTGCCCGGTTCCCGCCATCCAGGACCTGGATAGCCGGGGCGCCGGGGCGGGTGAAATCTTCTCCCGACCAGTGCGTGACGGCGAGGGCCGAACCATCGGGTGCGAAGCCAAGTGGCACGTCGAACCCGGCACTATCACGGAGGGCCTGGACGCTCACGCCCTCGCTGGCGCCGCCCGGTTCGATGCCGAACTCCACACTGCCCGTCACGGGGTTCCATGCGGCGCCGAGTGCGGGCACATCGGCCATCAGCGACTGGGCGCTGGCCGCGCCCCCGGCGAAGGACACCCGTCGCGCCAGGTACCGGAGCCCATCGGTCAGGTCCGCTTCGATGAACGCGAGTTCCGTCCCGTCGGGGCTGAGCTGCCAGTCGCGCGTGAACGAGCCGGAGATCTGGAGCAGCCCGCTGCCATCGCGGACCAGCATGGAGCCCTCACCGTCGATCGTCACCGCCAGCAGCGCGCCGGAGGGTTCGAAGCCCACGGGATAGACGCCAAGGACGCCGCGGGCGGTCCACAGGACGTCCTCCGTCCCGCGCAGGGCGACGCGGAGGACCTGGACGTCACTCCCGGAATCATCGCCGCGGGTAGTCCGGGTCACGACGACGCTCTTACCATCGGGCGCCCAGACGGGGCGCTGGTCGGGGTCGATCCGCAGCGCGGCGCGGAACAGCTCGCCGCTGATGAGGTCCACGGTGATGAGCGATGCGACCGGGCGGGTCGCCGTCCCGGAATCAACGGCGACAACGGCGACCCGGGTCCCATCCGGCGAAACCGCCCCCGTGGTGCCCATGCCCTCGATGTGCGGGACGCGGGCGAGCTCCGTCACGGCGCCCGGGTTCTCGGCCCAGACCACCGCAATCACGTCCTGGTTCCCCTCGGTCCGGGAGACAACGACATAGTTGCCCGATGGCGCGCTGGCAAAGGCGGTGCGCGGCTGCACCGTGGCGCTCGAAACACCGAACGCGGCGGCGATGATCGGGGCGATAGCGATGACCGCGGCCAGCACGCTCACGCCGATGATGAGGCGGGAGAGGTTGGTGTGCCGGGCGGCATGCTGACGTGTGACTGCCAAAGGGCGGCTCCGTTGAAAGGGTTTAGTTGTCCAGGTCACTGACCCAGCCGAGGAACGCCGAGCCCGGCGTCACGGCCACCTGCTCGCGGGTCGACCTGGTCTGGAGTTCGATGACTTCGGTTGCCCGGACCGTCCGATCGGCGCCGGGGATGTACACCGTGGCGACCCATGCGTCGCCGGTGGGGGCCCAGTCGAGCGGGACCACGTAGGCGCCTTCAGGCCCGGGGTCTTCCATCGCGAGCGCCCCACCCGGCCCGCCGAACACGGGCATCGGTGAGCTCGGCTGCCAGGCGGCGCCAAACTGGTCCCCTTCGGATGGCTGGGTGGTAATGGCGCCGGTTGCGATGGTCAGTATGCGGCCGACGTACGTTCGCGAGCCCGTCCCGAGCACGTCGATGAAGGCGAGGCGCGAACCGCCGGGACTAAGGGCCCAGTCGCGCGTGCGGCCGGGACTCAGCTCGGCCAGGCGTTTCAGTTCGCCATTTCTCCGCTCCCAGAGGTTTGAGCCGGTCTCATCGACGACGACGATGAAGGTCCGTTCGCCATCGACGCTGAACCCGACCGGGGCGACCGAGAACGCCTGGCGAAATTCAGCAATCGTCCTGACCGTGCGCCCGGCGAGGTCCGCTTCCATCACCCGCGCGACGCTGGCGCCGGATACGGTCTCGGTCTGGACCACGACGACCCGCTTCCCGTCAGGCGACCAGACGAGCGGACTCAGATAGTCGAACGTGCCGGGGATCGGCGAGACCTGGCCGGACCGCAATTCAACCGTCGCAAGTGACGCGTACGTTCCCGAGGTCACGGAGAGGATGGCCAACCGGTCTCCCATGGGTGAGGCGGAACCGCGGAGGTGGAGGCCGGGCGCATGGGGGATGCTCGCGATAAGCCGGGGGCTCGTGGCGGGGGCCGCGTCGCGCACGAAGATGTGGTCGAGCCCATCATCGCCGGGGGCCGAGTAGGCGATGGCGCGGATGTCGGTGGAGGGCGAACTCCCGGGCAGGGCGATATCGGTACCGGTTGGGCGCGGCGCGACAACCGCCCACGCGACAACCGTCGTGATGACCGCGCAGGCGCCAAGGAGAATCGGAACCAGGCTGCGTGGCACGCGGATACCGTGGCGAACCCCGGGAACGAGCACGCGGCTACCTCGCGCTTGAGGGTGCCAAAACACCCAGGTCTGACGCCGGCTCGACTCCAGCGCTTCGGCCTCGCATCGATGAAGCCCGGTACCCCCGCGGTACCGTATCCGCCGCCGTTCTGGCGGCAGGCAGGCGAACACATGTTGCCTGTCCGTGGGCGAACGTAACAACCGGGATCTCTCCCGTCAATCGTTGTTAACCACCAATGCGCGGCGTTTTCGGGCTAAATCGCGCACCTGTGCTAGCATTTCCTGCCACATGATCTTCTACCTCTCGGAGTTCGGCGAGAACCCGGCCGCCCTGCTCGTCTACGTCGCCGCCACTGCCGTGGCCATCTTCACCGGGCTCGCGTTCCACGAGTTCAGCCATGCCTGGGCGGCCAATGAGCTGGGCGACGATACCGCCACCCGGGCCGGACGCCTCACCCTCAACCCACTGGCACACCTGGACCCGATCGGTTCGGCCCTCGTGTTGCTGTTCGGGTTTGGCTGGGCGAAGCCGACACCGGTGAACCCGTGGCGGCTTCGCGGTGGGCCGCGGCGGGGAAATGCGATGGTCGCTTTCGCCGGTCCCGCCTCCAACTTCTTCTTCGCGGCCCTCGCGGCGCTGCCGCTGCGGTTCGGGATTGTGGAGACGCGCTACGTGTCGATCGACGCCATCATCCGCCGGGGTTCGGGCGAAGACTTCGTGTTCCTGTTCCTCTTCTTCATCATCTCGATCAACATCTTGCTCGGGATTTTCAACCTGATCCCTATCCCGCCGCTGGACGGCTTCAAGGTGGCGGTAGGCCTGCTCCCGCGGGACGCGGCGCGCACCCTCGAGCGAATCGAGCCGTGGGGCCCCGGCATCCTCATGTCGCTCATCGCCATTGGCTTCATTGCGCCCCAACTCAGTCCGATTGGCTGGCTCATTGGCCTGGTCTACGACGACATCTTCGACCTCATGCTGTGATGGGCGGCGGCGAACGGGTTGGCCACCTGTGCTAGCCTTAGAGCCACATCATCGAGGCCCCCAGGAGCTCTCACCGCCGCCATGACACAGCCCCGCATCAGCATCATCGGCACCGGCCTGATCGGCGCCTCCATCGGCCTCGGCCTGGCCGCCCGCCGCGACCGCAATTACGAGATTGTGGGGGCCGATCGCGACCGCTCGACCGCGCGCACGGCCAGGAAGGTTGGGGCGCTCGACCGCGAGGTTGGCTCGCTCGAGGAGGCGGCAAGCGGGGCGGGACTCATCATCCTGGCCGTCCCGGTTGTCGCCGCCCGCCAGATCCTGAAGGACATCGGCCCGTACACCGCGCGCGGTACCGTCATCACCGACGTCTGCAGCACGAAGTCGGACATCATGCAGTGGGCGAATGAGTTGCTGCCGGATGGAGTCAGCTTCGTCGGCGGCCACCCGATGGCGGGGAAGGAACAGAGCGGCCCGGCCGCCGCCAGCGCGGACCTCTTCAAGGAAGCAACCTGGGCCGTCACGCCCTCGCCGAAGGCTGACGAGCAAGCAGTTGGGGTGGTCCTCGGCCTGATCGAGACGCTTGGCGCTGTCCCGATGTACATCGACCCTTCCGAACACGACCAGTTCGCGGCGGCGGTCAGCCACGTGCCCCTGCTGACCTCGGTGGCCCTGTTCCGGATGGTGCGGGATAGCCAGGGCTGGGAGGACGCCTCGCTGCTGGCAGGACCGGGGTTCCGCGACCTCACCCGCCTCGCCAGCGGGGACCCGGTTATGTCGCGGGACATCATGGTGACCAACCGCGATGCCGTGATCCACTGGATCGGGCGGCTCCAGGACGAACTTACGACGATTCAGAAGGCCGTGGAGCTCGGGGGCGAGCCACTCCTCGACCTGTTCCGCAGCACCCGGCTCGACCGGGACACCTTCATCCTGAACCCGCGGCAACGGCGCAGGCCGGAGGGAGCCGAACCACCGTCGGCCCAGGACGCGATGGCGCGGATGTTCGTCGGCAGCCTCTATGACCGTCTGAAAGACCTGTCGTCCCGGGCGGGTGGCGCCCAGGTCGACGATGCTGAGCTCCGCCGCAAGCTCGGCACCCGCGAAAAGCCGTGAACGTAAGCCGCGCGGGCAGCCTCCGCGCCACGCTCGAAATCCCCGCCGACAAGTCAATCTCGCACCGCGCGCTCATCTTCAACGCGATCGCTGACGGCCCCGCGACGGTCGAACGCATCCTCGATTCGGAAGACGTCCGCTCGACCGCGCGTTGCCTGGAATCACTGGGCGTGCCGATTGACTGGCCCGAAGGTTCACCGGTCGCACGGGTCTCCGGGCAGGGGCTGCACGGGTTGTTTGAAAGCGAAGAAGTGCTGGATTGCGGCAATAGCGGCACGACGATGCGGCTCCTGACCGGGCTGCTGGCGGGCCACCCGCTGCTGAGCATCCTTACCGGCGATGCCTCGCTTCGTTCGCGGCCGATGGCGCGGGTCATCGGGCCGCTGCGCCAGATGGGCGCGCACATCCACGCGCGCACCGGTGACACGCTCGCCCCGATCGTGATCAAAGGTGGAGGGCTGCACGGCGCCGAGTACCAGAGCCCGGTGGCCAGCGCGCAGGTGAAGTCCGCGCTCCTGCTGGCAGGCCTGTACGCCGAGGGCCGCACGGCCGTGACCGAACCGCTGCCAAGCCGTGACCATACCGAGCGGATGCTGGCCGCGATGGGGGCATCCCTGGCCAGCGAGGGCACGACCGTCGCCATCGAGCCTGCCGTGGCGCCGCTCAAGCCAATCAGCCTGCGTGTGCCGGGCGACATTTCCAGTGCCGCCCCGTGGCTGGTCCTGGCTGCGTGCCACCCCGATGCCGAACTCCTGCTCGAAGGCGTCAACGTCAACGAAACACGTACGGGCCTGCTGGACATCCTTGCCGCGATGGGCGCTTCCCTCGAGCTGCTGGAGCAGCGGGAGAGCGGCGGCGAGCCGGTCGCCGATATCCTCGTGCGCTCCTCCCAGCTGCGGGCCGCGTCCGTCTCCGGTGGCCTGGTCCCGCGCGCGATCGATGAGCTCCCGCTGGTGGCCGTGCTCGGCTGTTTCGCCCGGGGGGAGACCGTCGTCCGGGATGCGCAGGAACTGCGGGCGAAGGAGTCGGACCGCGTTGAGGCAGTGGTTGACGTCCTCGGGCGAATGGGCGCCCACATTACCCCGCATCCGGACGGGTTCACCGTCCATGGCCCCGTTGAGCTCCAGCCGGCTAGAGTGAACGGCCGCGGCGACCACCGCATTGGCATGCTCGCGGCGGTCGCCGGGAGCCTTGCAGGTGGGGAAACCCGAATTGAGAACGACGCGGTCGGTGTCTCCTACCCTGCGTTCTGGGAGCACCTTGCGCAGGTGGCCGGCGGCGGGATGATCAGGGCGTGAAGGCGCGCCCGCTCGTCATCGTCCTCCACGGGCCCTCTGGTGTCGGCAAGGACACGGTGATTGACATGCTCCGGGAACGCACGGGGATCCACCGCGCGACCAGCTCGACCAGCCGCCTGCCCCGCGAGAACGAAGTCGATGGCAACCACTACCACTTCCTCTCGGAAATCCAGTTCGAGCAGAAGATCCGGGCCGGCGAATTTGCCGAGTGGGCGCGCGTCTACGACGACTACAAGGGGCTGGAGCGGCGTGAAGTCGAAGAACCGTTGCGGGAGGGCCGCGACGTGATCATCCGCACCGATGTGCAGGGCGCGCGCACCTGGCGGGAGCGGCTCGATGGCGCGGTGTTCATCTTCCTCATGGCCGAAGACCGGGAGGTGCTGCGCTCCCGCCTATCCTCACGCGGGAGCGAGGATGCGGATTCGCTCGCCCGGCGGATCGCCGAGCTGGAAGAAGAGCTGGCAGATATCGAGAACAACGATTATGTCGTCTACAACCGGCACGGCGAACTCGAACAGGCGGTTACCGAGATCGCTCGGATCATCGCCGCGGAGAAGGAGAAACCGGGGCGGCGGGCGGTGCGTCTGCGCGGCTGAGGTCCCGGGCTCCTACGGGCGGACGCCCGCAAGGTCGGCCATCAGCTTGATCGCCTCGGGTTGCCTTGCCTGGACAAGCATGGTGGTCACACCCGCATCCTCCCAGGCTCTGTAGCGCTCGCTGATGCGTTCCACGGGTCCGACGAGGGACATTTCGTCGCAGAGCTCATCGGGGACGGCTTCGGCCGCTTCGGCCTTCCTCCCGGCGAGGTACAACTCCTGGATGCGGGCGGCCGCTTCGCCGTAGCCGTACTTCACCGCCATGTCGTTATGGAAGTTCTTCTCGCGGGCGCCCATGCCGCCCATGTAGAGCGCCAGCATCGGCTTCTGCATGGCGAGCAACATCTTCACGTTCTCGCCGACGGCCACGGTGCACCCGGCCACGATGTCGAAGTCCTTCCAGGTTTTTCCGCCGCCCGCGCGGCGGAAACCCTCTTCGAGGTGGGGCCGGAACATCCCCATGCGCTGGGGAGAGAACCAGATGGGGAGCCAGCCGTCCGCGAGTTCGGCGGTGGTGCGGATGTTCACCGGGCCCATGGTCGCGAGGTAGACGGGCAACTGACGGCCGTGAAGGATGCTCTTCAGGGGCTTGCCCAGGCCGGTTGCCCCGGGGCCGGCATAAGGCATCTGGTATTCCTCGCCGTGGTAGCTCACCGGCTCGGCCCGCTCCCAGATGGCGCGGAGAATCTCCAGGTACTCGCGCATGCGCGCGGCCGGCTTTCCGTAGGGCACACCGTGCCAGCCCTCGACCACCTGCGGGCCGCTCAGGCCGAGGCCGACCAGCACCCGGCCACCCGACAGCGCGTCGAGGGTCGACATGGTCATCGCGCACATTGCCGGTGTCCGGGCGGGGACCTGGAGGATGGCGGTCCCCAGCTTGATCCGGGTGGTCAGGGCGGCGATGTAGGCGAGGGGTGTTATGGCATCGGAGCCGTAGGCTTCGGCTGTCCAGACAGAGTCATAGCCCAGGGCCTCGACGGACCGGATGAGATCCATGGGCACGGACATCTCCGCGCCGGAGTAACCGATGTTGATCCCGAGCTTCATGGCATCGCCTTTGTGCTGTGGTTAGGTGAGCCGCTCAGGCCGTGAAGCGATAACCCTTGCCGCGGACGGTCTGGATGTAGTCCGAGGTGCCGAGGACGACCCGCAGTTTCCGGCGCAGGTTGCTGACGTGGGCACGTACGAGCGTGCTGGCTCCGGCCGCGTCGTGGTACTGCCACACATCCACGAGGAGGTCCCGCGGATGGAGGATTTCGCCCTCGTGTTCGATGAGGTAGGCGAGGAGTGTGGCCTCGATGTTGGTGAGGTGGGCTTCGCGGTCACCGCTGCGCAAGGTGTTCGACGCGAGGTCCAGGTCGAGGCCCGGCTCGTGGCCGTCACGGCGCGGATGCCCGATACGCTCCCGTAATGCTTCGCCGAGCGCCTCGATCGGGAAGGGTTTCTTGATAACCGCCCCTTCAATGCGGAAATGGGGACGGCGGGCGCCCTTGTGCAGCAGGTATACCATGGCCGGTGCGCCGGACCGGTAGGTGCTGGCCAGCCATTGGTTGAACTGGATGAAGGTCGAACCTTCTTCTCCGCGGGGAAGCCCCTGGACGTCTGTCACGATGGCGTCGTGGCGGTCGGTGGAGAGCTGGAGCATGGCGAGGTCGTAGTCCGAAGCTGTCGCCGTGTCGTAGCCGCGGTCGCGCAGGTACTCCGTCACCGAGGTGCGCATGCGTGGTTCGCGGCTGATAACGAAAACGGATGTCATAGCACGTCCGTGGGAAGTTGTGCGGGCTGGCGTTGGAGCATCTTCGTGAGGCCGCAAGCCGGTGTCAAGCAAAATTGCACCCCCGGGGAACATAAAGGTCGCGGACATGTTGAGCCCGTGGGCGGTCTCACACCTGGCAGGCGCTTTCGGGGGCGAGAAGCGCTCTCCACGGAGCAGCATACGCTGCCGATCCGGCGTTTGCTATTGATGTTGTGATTAGGCTACTCAGAACCTGTCAGTTCGTAGATGACGTCCTCGATGCCGGCGATCCGGGCTCTCACCAGGCGGTGGGCGCCCTCGGCCTCAACCCATGCGTACTGCGTGGCCGCCGCCGCCGTGATGCGGACCTTCCACGCCCGGAACTCGCCCGCGGGGACCTTTACAGTCTCGATCCCCTCCACCCTGACGCCGACGGTGAAGGTTTGGCCGGTGGCGGCGCTGACATTTGCATAGGCGGCCTGGTAGCCCTCCTCCAGGCGGATCCCGCGGACCAGCCAGAGGAGGGACTCGTCGTCGTAATAGCCGGGCTCGGGGCTGCGTTCGTCGGGCTGGGGCAACTCGCGTTCGGTCCGGCGAATGTCGCCGTTTTCATCGAATTCGAAGCGGACGAGCGGTGGGTCGTACCGGCTGGTCAGGACGACCCGCTTGTCGTTTTCCGCGTCGCTGCGGGTGCGGGAAGACTCGATCGGGACCAGGGTGCCGGACTCGGCGAGCACCGTGCCATCATCCCGGTAGAGGGGTTCGTTCGCGCAGAGGCGGTTCAGGCGTGTTTTCCCCGGCTCGGCATCAACATCCGTCTCCAGGACGCATGTGCCATAGAGGTCTCCGCCTTCATCGACGAGGCGGTAGGTGTTGCGCTCATCGCCGGTCCACGGCGGCGCCGTGAACACGCGGGACAGGGCGCGGTCATCGTCGCCGCCGCAGGAGGCGGCCGTGAGGCCGGCGGCAAAGACGAAAATGGCAGTCAGGCGCCGGGTCTTCACGCGGTTGCCGCTCCTGCTGCCGCCGCGATCCGGGCGAGCGCTTCATTCACGTCTTCTCGCGAAACATCGAGGTGCGTGACGAGGCGGATGCGCTGCGGTCCGAAGGCCACGGCCAGGACGCCACGCTGCGCGAAAGCGGCGAGCCACTCATCCGCTCTCCCTTCCGCGATGTCGGCCAGGACGATGTTGGTTTCAGGCGCGTTCGGGTGGAATGGTCCGACCCGGCGCAGGCCTTCAGCCAGGGCCTTCGCGTTCTGGTGGTCTTCGTCCAGGCGGCTGACGTTGTGGTCGAGGGCGTAGATGCCGGCGGCGGCGAGGATCCCGACCTGGCGCATGGCGCCTCCGAGGAGTTTCCGGTTGCGCCGTGCGCGCTCGATGAAGCTGGCCGGGCCGCAGAGAAGGGAACCGACCGGCGCCCCAAGCCCCTTGGAGAGGCAGAAGGACACGGTGTCGCACTCCCTGGCGATGCGTGCCGCAGGGACCGCCAGCACGGCGGCCGCGTTGAAGATGCGCGCTCCATCAAGGTGGACATTCACGCTCCGCCGGTGGGCAACCGAGGCAAGCTCATCCACGACCTGCGGGGGGAGCGCCGCGCCGCCGCAGCGGTTGTGGGTGTTTTCGAGACAGAGGAGCGTGGTGCCCGGGGAATGGAGGTTTTCCGCGCGGATCGCCTGCGCCACGTCCTGGCAGTCCAGCGAGCCGTCATCGCGGTTCGCCAGCGTGCGGGTGAGGACGTTGGCGATTCGCGCCGCGCCGCCGAGTTCGTACTGGAAGATGTGGGACTGGTCGCCGAGCAGGATCTCATCGCCCGGGCGGGTGTGCGTGAGCACCGCGAGGAGGTTCGCCATGGTCCCGCTCGGGACGAAGAGGGCCGCTGCCTTGCCCATCAGCGCGGCAGCCCGCGCTTCGAGCAACTGGACCGTCGGGTCGTCGCCGAAGACGTCGTCGCCGACTTCGGCTTCGGCCATGACGCGGCGCATGCCGGCCGATGGGCGGGAGACGGTGTCGCTGCGCAGGTCGATGGTGTGGGTCATGCGCGCTGGCGTTCCCAGAGCGTCTGGTAGTGGTCTGCGCCGCGAATTGCGCCGAGGACTTCGCGCCGCTCGAGCACGACCAGTTCCTCCATGACGCGTCCGCAGGTTTCGGTGGTCTCGTCATCGCCGAGGGCCGAGGCACGGTCGACGACCCGCTGCCAGATGCCACTGGCCAGGAGGACCGGCATCGAGCGGGGCCAGTGGAAGGACATCACCTTTTCCGGGAGAGGGAACTCCGGGCGCAGGCGCCTGATGGAGCGGAAGCGGTCTTCCATCGAATCGGCGCGGGGGACAACCTTGATGAGCGGCAGGACGCCGGCCTTCGTGCGGAAGTCGATCAGGAGACGCTTGTCGATCAGGTGGAAGCGGACGACCAGTACGTCCGCGGTATCGATCACGTTGAAGACCTCATCAAGGTCGACACCGAATTCGTCACTCATTGGGGGGCCTGTCCGGGTGAGCGGTGGAGGGTTATCGCCATGGTATGGCAGGGTGGATGCCGGGGCAAAACATGGTCGGGGTGCACAGATTTGAACTGTGGGCCTCTTGGTCCCAAACCAAGCGCTC
>CAZRUZ010000083.1:0-10858 GCA_964603275.1 uncultured Anaerolineaceae bacterium
CGATCGCTCACCCAGGTCAACCACGCCCGCGTTCGATGTCGCCAGCTCAACCCGTGATGGCGCCGAGCCGTTCAGGTGGAACCCGCCCGGGGTGCCGATTGTCACGCGCAAATTCGTCGCGCCGGGCGCCACCTGCTGCGCCGGGAGTTCAACCCGGGTCACCTTCCCGGGCGTCGCACCGGCAATCGCTGAGAGGTTGGTCAGTGTGAGCGTCGAGACCACACCGGTCGATGGGTCGTACACGCGGATCAGGTGGTTGTTACTATCCCCGATGAAGAGCTTCCCGCCAGCCGCCGAGATCGCCCCGGGCTCGTCGAAGCGCACCATGCCGGCCACGCCGTCCGACCACCCACGGTCCGAGCCTGCCCCGGTGCCCACCTCCCCCGAGACCGGCTCGTATACCCGGACCCGGTGGTTGTACGTATCCGCGATGTACAAGGCGCCATCGAGCCAGGCCACTCCCTGCGGGTGTTGCAGGCGGGCATCCTTGCCCCGGCCGTCCTCGTCGCCGTAGTCGAAGAGACCCGTCCCGATGAGTGTCTCGACGTCCCCGGTCCCTTCGATCGGGACCTTTCGCAGCGAACTTGATTCCGGGTCCACCCAGTACAGGGACTTACCGTCGCTGGTCATCCCGGATGGCTGAGCGAGCGTCGCCAGCGTCAGCCGGGACCCGTCATTGATCCCTTCCCGGCTCGTCCCGGCGAACACCGAGACCTGTCCTGTGCGAAGGTCCATCTCCCAGATCTGGTGGATTCCCGCCATCGAGACGAATAGCCGCCCGCCCACGGTCTCGATGTCCCATGGTGAGGCCAGCCGCGTCTCCCCCGCCGGCGCACTGGCCGCGGGCAGGCGTTCCAGTTGTTGGCCCGTCCCTGCGATGGTCGTGGTTTGGCCCGTATCCAGCGCAATGGCCCGCACCGCGTGGTTCCTCGTGTCGGCGACGAACAGGGTGCCCCCATCCGCGGAAAGCGCGAGCCCATGCGGCTGACGGAACATCGCCTCTCGTGGGGCGCCGTCCGCGAACCCCTCCTTGCCGCTCCCGAAGGCCCGCACAAGGACGCCATCCAGCGTGGCTTCGATCACCCGGTGGTGTCCCGTGTCCGAAATGAACAACCGGCCGCGTTCCTCATCCGCCAGGATCCCCCCGGGGTAGGAAAGCACCGCTGTCGCCGGTGCCGCTGCCGGCGAGATGGGCAGCGGCTCGTGCTTCAGCATCCCCTTCGATCCGAATTCCTTGACCAGCGACGCGATGATCGGCTGGAACAGCGGATAGACCCCCTCCCCCGCGTGGCCGCCCACGAGGTTTCCCGCCGGGTCGATCAACACCAGCGTTGGCCACGCATGTGCGTCAAACGTTTCCCAGACCGCGAACTCCGAGTCATTGATCACCGGGTGTGCGATCCCCAGCCGGCCCACAGCCTCGGCGATGCTCTCGTCCTCGTGCTCGGTTGCGTACTTGCCCGAATGCACCCCGATCACGACCAGGTCAGCCCCGAATTCCTCCTCCAGCCGTTTCAAGTCCGGGACGATGTGTTGGCAGTTGATGCAGCCCAGCGTCCAGAAGTCGAGCAGTACCACCCGGCCTTTGAGCTCCTCCAACGTCAACGGTCGCGTGACGTTGAACCAGCGGACATCGCCGGGGATTGCCGGCGCCGGCTCCGAACCTGCCCACGATTTCCGCGTGCTTGCCTCTTCTGCCACGTCGATTCCCCCGGCCCGTTCCGCTTTGTCCGAGCCCCCGCCACTGCAGGCCGCTGCTGCCAGGGCCACAAGCATCAGCAATGCGGCGGTCAGGCGGAGCGATGCGAGAGGGCGGGGGCGCGGGCGCACGGGCATCCCGCCCATCGTACCTACCCCGCGGGAACATTGGCGTAAGGCTGCAGCTCACGTTCCCTGCCCGGACGCTAAGCAGCCTCCACCCTATACTTGGAACTCCCATGGCTGATGTTGATCCCCGCATCGAGGGCCTCCGCTCCGAGGCACTGGCCGCTCTTACTTCGGCGTCCGATGAGGCCGCTCTGGAGCGCTGGCGCATCACGTTCTTCGGACGCCAGGATGGCCGCCTTTCCGCGCTGCTCCGGTCCATCAAGGACGTCCTCCCGGACCAGCGGGCCGCATTCGGAGCCGCCGCCAACGCCGTCAAGGTCGAACTCGAGACTGCCCTCGAACACCGCCAGGATGAGCTCAAGGCGGCCGCGCTCAAGGCCCTGACCACCGAGTCCGCCCTCGATGTCACCCTCCCCGGCCGCCCCCAGCCCCTGGGCCGCCTCCACCCCGTGACCCAGACCATGCGCGACTGCCTGGCCGCCTTCCGCGAGATGGGCTTCCGCGTCGCCGAAGGGCCGGAGGTCGAATGGGATCGCTACAACTTCGATGCCGCCCGTATCCCCGAAGACCACCCGGCCCGTGACATGTGGGACACCATCTGGGTCAACACCCTGGTCGGCGGCAAGCGCAACATGCTGCTCCGCACCCACACCACCCCCAACCAGGTCCGGGTGATGGAGCGCACGCCCGAGCCGCCCGTCCGCGTGGTGGTCCCCGGCAAGTGCTACCGCCAGGAAGCGACCGACGCGACCCACGAGTGGATGCTCACGCAGATCGAGGGCCTCGCCGTCGATGAAGGCGTCCGCATGACCGACCTCAAGGGCGTGCTCTACGGCTGGGCCCGCAAAATGTTCGGCGCCGACCGCCGCATCATCTTCCACCACAGTTACTTCCCCTTCGTCGAGCCCGGCGTCGAGATGGCCATCGACTGCTTCATCTGCCGCGGGAGCGGCAGCGCCTGCCACACCTGCCACGGCACCGGCTGGATCGAGATCCTCGGCGCCGGCATGGTCCACCCCGAAATCATCGAGAACGCTGGCTATGATTCCTCCCGCGTTACCGGTTTTGCCTTCGGCCTCGGAGTCGAACGGGTAGCCCTCCTCCGCTGGGGCATTGAGGACATCCGCAACTTCTACGCGAACGACCTGCGCTTCCTGAGCCAGTTCTAGGAGGTACCCACCATGAAGCTCTCCCTCAACTGGCTCCGTGAATTCGTCGATGTCCAGCTCTCCGTGCCGGAACTCGCCCGCGTCCTTATCGACGCCACCGCCGAAGTGGAAAGCTGGGAGACCATCGGCGCCAGCTGGGAGCCGGACAAGATCCGCGTGGCCCATGTCCTCGCCGTCGAACCGCATCCCAACGCGGACCGGCTCCGCCTCGTCACCGTCGACGCCGGCAGTGGCACGCAGCAGGTTGTCTGCGGCGCCCCGAACGTCGCGGCCGGCCAGAAGGTCGCCTTCGCCACCGAGGGCGCCCGCCTGCGCGATGGCCACACCGGCGAACCGTCCGTCCTCAAGCTCCGCCCCATTCGCGGTGTGGAATCCGCCGGCATGGTCCTCAGCGAGCGCGAGCTGGGCCTCAGTGACGAGCACGAAGGCATCCTCGTCCTCCCTGATGATGCCCCGGTTGGCGCGCCCCTGGTCGATGTGCTTGGCGATGTGATCTTCGATATCTCCACCTGGGCCAACCGTGCCGACCTGCTGGGCGTGCTCGGTTTCGCCCGTGAGACCGCCGTCCTGACCGGCGCCGCCCTCCGCGAGCCGGATCGCTCATTCGCCGAGGGAGGCCCCGAGGTCTCCGCACTCGTTGCCGTCGAGATCGACGCACCGGACCTTTGCCACCGTTTCACCGCCTCGGTCATCCAGGGGGTCACCATCGCCCCGTCCCCCCGCTGGATGCAGGAGCGCCTGCTCAGGGCCGGCATGCGCCCGATCAACAACGTGGTTGACATCACGAACTACGTGATGCTCGAGACGGGCCAGCCCCTGCACGCCTTCGACTACGACTTCGTGCGGGGAAAGAAGATCGTCGCCCGCCGCGCTATGCCGGGCGAAAAGCTCGCGACCCTCGACGGCATCGAGCGCGAGTTCGACGGCGAGATGCTGCTCATTTGTGATGGCGGTGGCCCCGTCGGTATCGCGGGAGTCATGGGTGGCGGCAATAGCGAGGTGAGCGACGAGACCCGCAACGTCCTGCTCGAAGTCGCGAACTTCCGCGCCGGCTCCATCCGCCGGACGTCCACCCTGCTGAAGCTCCGCACCGAGGCATCGCTCCGCTTCGAAAAGGGCATTGGGCCCGAGATGGCCGAATTTGCCCAGCGCCGCGCGCTCCACCTCTTCGAAACGCTTACCGGCGGCACCGTCGCCAGCGGCCTCATCGACGTCTATCCGGGTCGCCAGGCACAGTCCCCGATCATCCTCGAGGCCGAGCGCATCGCGCGCGTCCTCGGCATCGACGTGCCGGACGACGAGGTCCGGCGCATCCTCACCGGGCTGGGCTTCTCCTGCGATGCTGAGGCGTCCGGCCGCTACCGCGTCCAGCCCCCGGACTGGCGCCCCGATGTCGAGATCCCCGACGACGTGATCGAGGACATCGGTCGTATCCACGGTTACGATAAGCTCCCCGTCACGAGCCTGCGCGGCAGACTCCCCGAACCTGAACCGAGCCCGCTGCTGGACCTCCGCGAGCGCACCCGCGACCTCGCCGCCGCCTGCGGCTTTCAGGAAGTCATCACCTATACGCTGACTGACCGGGCGAAGCTTGAACGCGTGGTGCCTTCCACCGATACCGTTCGCTCCAACCCCCTTTCCGTCATCAACCCGGTGGCCGCCCAGCACACGTTCCTGCGCACCAGCCTCCGCGCGTCGCTCCTCGAGACCTACTCCGCCAACCGGCGCCACTCGGAGGCCGCCCTCCGCCTGTTCGAAATCGGGTTCGAATACCTCCCCGTCGAGGCCGACCTCCCCCACGAGCGGACGGTCCTCTGTGCGGTCCTTGGCGGCGCCCGGGAAACCCGCTGGGGCCGCCCCGGGAGCGACCGTCTCGACTTCTACGATGCCAGCGGCGCGGCGGAGACGATCCTCGGCCGCCTCGGCATACCCGCGACCTTCGCTCCGCGTGCCGAGTTCGGACTGCTCGAGGGCCACACCGCGGCGATCTTCGCACGCGGGGAAACCGTGGGCATCGTCGGCCAGGTTCACCCCGAAACCGCGGCCGCCTTCGACATTGACGAGCCGGTGTTCCTCCTGGAGCTCTGGGTCGAAGATGTCGTCCGCCTCCTACCCGAGCGTCCCGAATACCACGCGCCCTCGAAGTTCCCCGAGGTCCGCCAGGATATCGCCCTGATCGTGGACCTCCCGACGCCCGCCGGCCGCGTGCTCGAAGTCGTCCGCGCTCACCGTTCGGCGGGCGTCCGCATTCGCGCGGACGTCTTCGATGAGTACCGCGGGGCAGGCGTCCCTGAAGGCAAGAAGTCGCTCGCGCTCCACCTGCGCTTCCAGGCCGATGACCGCACCCTTACCGACGCCGATGCCGCAAAGGTCCAGCAGGGATTGCTTGTCCGCCTGGGCAAGGAAATGGGCGCCACCCTCCGCGGCGCATGACCGGCCTGACCCGCTAAGCCTGTTCCTTGGCGTGCGGCGCTCGACCGCGCAGGCTAAGCATGCGCGCAGAATTCCACATCGACGATACGTACCCGAACACCACGATCAGGAAGAGCGCGAAGACGACAATACCTCCGCCCACCACCGCCGAGCCCACGCTCTTGTACCAGGCGTGCGCAAGCAGGGCTGCCCCGCAGAACACCGCCGCAAGCGCATAGGTTGCCAGCGTCACCTTCAGCGGCGAAAGGCCCAGCAGCCGCTCGATCCGGTCGTGGAAGTGGTCGAAGTCCGCCATCATCGGGTGCTTCGCATCGAGGAACCGCCGCAGGAACGCGACGCCGGTGTCCAGGACTGGCAGCCCCAGCGCCACCAGCGGGATGTAAAGCGGGACACGCCCGCTTGAATCCAGCGACCCGGCAACGCTCAGCCCCGCGATGGTGAACCCCAGCAGGTACGCGCCTGAATCCCCCAGGAACCGCCGCGCATTCGTCAGGTTGAAGGGCAGGAACCCCAGCGAGGCCCCCGCAAGCGCCGCGAACAGCATCGCGATCAGGTGGTGGCCCAGGTCCCAGGCGATGTACGACATCGTCGCGGAGACCAGCACACCGATCCCCGCCGCCACCCCGTCCCGCCCGTCTATCAGGTTGATCGCGTTGGTCACCCCGGCGATCCAGAGCACCGTGACGAAGGGGTCAGCGAGTCCGAGCTCGAGCGTGCCGCCGCCCGGCAGCGTCATCCGATCGATCCGGTAGCCGCTCGCGTAAAGGACTGCCGCCGCCCCGAGGTGTACCCCGAGCTTGACCCGCCAGTCCACGTCCCGGAAGTCATCCCGCGCCCCGACCGCGCAGACCGCTGCGCCGCACAGGGCGAGGGCCAGGAACTGCCGCAGGTCATCGCTGACGAAGTCGCGCGCCTGCTCCGAGAACAGCGCCATGATGAAGGGTGCCGCCACAAACGCGGCGAGGATGCTCAGCCCGCCGATCTTCGGGGTGACTTCGCCGCGGCGCCCGGTCTTCGTGGGAAGACGCAACAGCGCCGTCAGCGGAAACGCTACGAGGAATGCCGCCGCGGCTGTCCCAAGTTCAAGCCCCAAGACGCACACCCATCGGCACGTAGGCCGTTCGCTGCATCCTACGCGCTTTCGGCACTGCGGTCAGCCCATCTTCACCTCTCGGCTGCGCACGCTTAGCGCGCCATCGTGCATCTCGATGATCCGGTCCGCGAGTTCGGCCATCGCCAGGTCGTGGGTCACCATCAGTCCCAGCTTCCCCCGGCTCTTCACTTCCTGGATCAGCGATTCCACTACCTGGCGGCCGCGCGCCGAGTCCAGGCTCGCCGTTGGCTCGTCCACCAGCACCAGCTCCGGGTCGTTCATCAACGCCCGGCCAATCGCCACGCGCTGGCGCTCGCCCCCGCTCAGCTCCGTCGCCAGGGCTCTCGCCCGTTTCGTCAGCCCGAGTTCTTCAAGCAACTGGTCGGCCCGTGCTCCCACGCCACGACCTCGCCCCCCGGTGATCCGCGACATCACCAGCAGGTTCTCCCTCGCCGTAAGGTACGGCAACAGGTTGTTCGCCTGGAACACGTACCCCACCGATTCCCGCCGGTAGGCAGCCTGCTGTCCCCGGCTCAACTGTGCGATATCCCGCCCGTTGACCTCGATCCGGCCACTCGTCGGGTCCAGCAACCCGCCGATCATCGCCAGCAACGTCGTCTTTCCCGATCCGCTTGGCCCCACGACCGCCACGAACTCGCCCGGTTCGGTCGAAAACGAAGCATTCTTCACCGCCTGGACGGCCTGGTCGCCGCTCCCGTAGGTCTTCGAAAGCTCATGCACCCGCAGCGTGACACTCATCCTGTCCTCTCCCTTACTGCTGTTGCCCGAGCGCGATGATCGGGTCTACGCCGGCCACCTGTCGGCCAGAGAACATCGCCCCAACCAGCGCCATCAGCACCAGCAGCGCGGATGAGGTGATGAATGTCCCGTTCGTGAACGCGATCGGGACCGGGTCCGGGACTCGCTGGATCAGCCGGTTGGTGAACCACGCCAGCGGGATCGCCACCCCGACGCCGATCGCGCTGATGAACAGCGCCTGCACCATCACCTGCCGGAACACGAAGAACGAACTCGCCCCCACCGCTTTCAGCACGCCGATCTGGGCCACCTTCTGGAGCGTTAGCACGTAGAAGAAGACGCCGATGACCAGCCCCCCGATCAGGTAGCCAAACAGCTGCAGCGCCTGGACAGTCGATTGCTGGCCCGACACGCCCTCGATGTTCGCGAAGGCCGTGGATTTCGAGACAGCCTCCCAGCCCTCGCCGCTCGTGCCCGCCAACCCGTTCCCCTGTAGCAGCACCACCGAGGCGGCAGGCGTGCCCGGTCCCACCTCGCCGTACTTCAACTCCTGCCAGGTGCTCCGCAGCAGGTACACCGCCGGCTGAAAGAAGAAGGCGCCTTCGTTGATCTCCCCGACGATCTCGAATTCCTGTTCCACCAGCCGCACGGAGATGGTCACGCGGTCGCCAATCTCCAGCCCCGAATAGCGCAAGAAGCTCCGGTCGACCAGCAACCCGTACCGGTCGTTCGCGGTGAGCCCCCGCCCGGATGTCACGCGGGGCTCCCCGATGCTCCCGGGGTCGAACCCGAGGAACGCGGCGGAGTCCACACTCGCATCGTCCTTCCGGTAGTTGGCCGCCATGTAGCCCAGCGGGGCGCTTTCCGCCGCCCCCGACTCGGAAGCGATGCGCTCCACCAGCTCGGCACTCAACTCCGAGCGGATCACGCTCAGCCCCGCCCGGTCGGAATACGCGATCGCGGCGGCGTCGAAGTTCCGCAGTGCCCGCCCGGCCTGTTCGTTCAGTCCCACGCCCAGGCCGTTGATCATCAGCACGAGGTAGCTGATCAGCGTGACTACCAGGGCGATCAGCGCGAACTGGAACTTCCGCCGCCGGATTTCGAGCAAACCGATCATGTCGAGCCTCCCTTGTCTGTCACCGCGAGCCCCTCCAGCAGGATGCTGAGATACGCGCGGACCGATTCCTCCGGCCCAAGCGGGAACCGCTCCGGCGTCATCCGGTGCAGCACGCCATGGGCAAAGACCGTTGCCAGTACCGCCTGGGCCGCGACAACGTGGTTGACATCCCGCCGGATCAGTCCCCGCTCCTGCGCCGCCAAGAGGTACCGTTCCACTTCGTCGGCGATGTACCGGCTCGTGCCGGTGAGACGTTCATCCAGCTCCGGGCGGTGGCCCCACTCGCCGAGGCTGGTCCGGACTGCCCGCTGGGCGCCAACGAACCCGTGGAGCGCCAGTGTGAGGAACCGCTCCAGCTCCCCGGCGAGGTCGCATGGCGCCGCCGGCAGTGGGTCGCGGGCCATCCGCGCCGCAGAATCTTCCACCTGCTGCTCAATCGCCGCGCTCAGAAGATCGTCTTTCCCGCTGAAGTGGCGGAAGAGCGTCACCTCGTTCACGCCCGCCCGTTCGGCGATCTTCCGCGTCGTGGCGCCACGGTACCCCTCTTCGGCAAAGACCTCGTGAGCCGCCTCCAATAACCGGGAATGGACCGTCTCGGTGTGGACGTTTTCCATACAACGACCTTAGCCAAGCAAGTGCTTGCTTGCAATGACTCCCGGCCCCGCTCCCGCTAGGATCGAGTCACGTGCTCGAAGATCCCTCGCTCCACTCCCGCGCCTCTCACGATACGCCTCGCGCCAGCCTCGTCCTGGCAGCCGGCGAAGCCGGGAATCCCCTGACGGAGATCTGGATGGGCGGCGCCCGCAGCCTCGTCGGCGAACACGTCACCGAAACCCTGGTCACCGCCTCCTGGCTCGTCGATTGCGCCGGTGACATGCCCTCGGGCCACCGCACCGTGGCAGGCCGCTGGGTGGCCTGCGTCTTCGCCGACCACGACGGCCCCCTGCCAGTCTCGCTCCCGATCGACGCGATCGTTGCTGATGCCGTGCGCGCGGCCCGCGGCGAACACGATGCGCCGCCTGCCCGCATCTACGTCATGTGCACCCACGGGATGAACCGCAGCGGCCTCGTGACCGGCCTGCTTCTCCGTTCGCTCGGCGTCAGCGGCCCCGAGACCGTCGACCGCATTCGCGCGGCCCGTCCGGGCGCCCTCTCCAACCTCCACTTCCGCGATATGCTCCTCTATCCTTGAGGAGGCCCGCCCTCCAGCAGGTCGGGGCGCCGCTCCTGCGTCCGCTTCAACCGCTGTTCCTTCTTCCACTTCTCGATGTTGGCGTGGTGGCCGCTCAGCAACACCTCCGGCACGGTCCACTCCCGGTACTCGGAGGGCCGCGTGTACTGCGGGTGCTCCAGGAGGCCGTCCGCGAACGATTCCTCCTCCGGCGAGACCTCATCACCCAGTGCTCCGGGGATGTGCCGCGCGACCGAATCGATGAGTACCATCGCCGGCAACTCGCCGCCGGTCAGGATGTAATCGCCGATGGAGACCTCGCGGTCCACGCAGTGCTCGATGAAGCGCTCATCCACGCCTTCGTACCGTCCGCAGACCAGCACCAGCCGCTCGTTCGTTGCAAGTTCCCGCACCAGCCGGTCGCTCAGCACCTCGCCCTGGGGCGAAAGGAAGACCACCAGGCCCGGCGGCCCATCCAGCCCCTGCACGTGCTGCAGTGCCCGGTCCAGCACGTCCACTCGCATTACCATCCCCTGCCCGCCGCCGAACGGGTAATCGTCCACCGACCGGTGCCGGTCGGTCGCGTGCTCGCGGATGTCGTGGATCTGCAGGTCGAGCAGCCCGTCCTCGCGCGCCCGTTTGATGATCGACACATCGAGCGGCCCGCGAAACGCCTCCGGGAACAGGGTCAGGACGTCGATCCTCATGTCGCCTGGCCGTGCTCCAGCGGGCCTTCCAATAGCTCCGCGACGTGGCCCAGCAGCGGAAGCAGCACGTCCATCCCCTGCGCGACCGCCTTCGGGCTACCCGGGAGGTTCACGATCAGCGTCCGCCCCCGCGTGACCGCCACTCCCCTGGTCAGCGCTGCGTAGGGCGTGTGCTGCAAGCCATTCATGATGAGCGCCACCGGGATCCCGGGCACTTCCCGCTCGGCGATGTCCCGCGTTGCTTCTGGTGTCTGGTCCCTCGGGGTCAGGCCGGTCCCGCCGGTGGTCAGGATCACGTCGCAGATCTCCATGTCCGCCCAGAGCCGCAGGTGTTCCGCGATCAGTGCCCTGTCGTCGGACACGATGTCCTGCCGGACGATCTCGTGCCCCGCTTCCAGCAGCATCCGCGCGATCGTCTGCCCGGAGATGTCCTCGCGTTCGCCCGCCGCGCCTTTGTCCGATGCTGTCAGGACCGCAATTCGCGCCATGCACGGGATCCTACCGCATCCACCCTTCCCGCTCCCGAACGGAAGCGATGCGTTAAGTGTGGATGGGAGTTGGGAAAGCGGTGAGCCGCGAGCG
>CAZRUZ010000084.1:0-10842 GCA_964603275.1 uncultured Anaerolineaceae bacterium
TGGTACGCCCGGGAGGATTCGAACCTCCGACCTTTGGGTCCGCAACCCAACACTCTATCCCCTGAGCTACGGGCGCAAAAAGAGAAATGGTGCCGAAGGTGAGATTTGAACTCACACGCCCGTGAAGGACACTACGCCCTGAACGTAGCGCGTCTGCCATTCCGCCACTTCGGCACTGATGCCATTATCAGCGGGATGGAGGGAGCGTTCAACCGGAGCCATTTCGCGGGTGACTGGTGGGCGGTACTGGACTCGAACCAGTGACCTCGTCGGTGTGAACGACGCGCTCTAACCATCTGAGCTAACCGCCCGCGAACCATCAGTCTATGCCTCGCAGGCCCCTCCGTTCAACAACTCCACCGCGGCAATGCCAACCCGGCCCGCCCGGACCCCTACTGGTCCAGCGGGTGAAAGACCAGCCCCGTCCCGAGTTTGGGGTGAAAGAACGTCGACTTCTGCGGCATGCGCTCGCCCTGGTCGGCGAGCTGCATCACGGACTCGATCGTCACCGGGTTGAGCAGGAATGCGGTCGAGTTCGTATGGCCGTGGAGCCAGTCGAGCACCTCATGCGGGTCGTGCGAATACTCGACGACACCGGCTCGCAGGTCGTCGTCGTTGATGCCCCAGAGCGGTTCGAGCACGCCGTAGCGCAGGATGTTGGGCGCGATATCGGCCCACTGGCTGCTGTGCCCGCCGGGCACGTTCCCCGCGAGGGCCGCGCCCGGACGCCGCCGCATCACGTGCGCCTGGCCGGGCTCGAGCCCCAGCGCGACGATGTTCGCGGGGTCCGCGCCCAGGAGCGCCGCGATCTCCGCCGCCTGCTGGTCGCCCACCCCAACGAGTTTGACGTGCGTGATCTCGAAGGCGCCCCCCAGGCGTTCCTTCCAGTCATGCGGCGTGCGGCGGGGCACCATCCGGTGGATTGGCCGGATCACCAGCCCCGGGTCCGAAGCGGCGACAATCGCCGACATGGCGAAGCGGGCCGGGTGGTCCCGCGGCAGTTCCCCCTGTTCAAGGCGCCAGTTCCGGTAGTTCACCGCTGTTTCGTAGCGATGGTGGCCGTCGGCGATGTAGAACGATTCGCCGAGCAGCGGAGCAAGCTGCCGCATCTCGTGGGTTCCGGCCTCAACCGCCCAGAAGCGGTGATGCTCGCCATCGATCGTCTCCGCCTGTCCGGTTGGCGGTTGTCCGGAAATGGTCGCAGCGATGAACGCGGCCAGCTCGCCCGCACGGTCCCGCGCAATCATGAACACCGGGCTGAACTGGACGCCCGTGGCCTGGAGGAGCTTCAGGCGGTCTTCCTTCGGGCCGGACATGGTGAATTCGTGCGGCTTGATCGCCCCGTCCTCCCATGGCTGGGCCTCCACCGCGGCCAGGAGCGCGCGGCGGATGAAGACGTGGCCCTCTTCGACGAACTCCTGCTCGTACACGTAAAGCATGGGCTGCGGTTCGCGGTGGACCATCCCGGCCGCCTGCCACCCGGCGATCAGACTGGCGACTCTGCCGTAGCGCTCTTCGCCGCCCTCAGCCAGCTCCAGGTGGACCGCGTTGCGCGGGTTCCGCCCGGCAAGCGCCGCCTGCTGTGCCGGGGTGATGACGTCGTAAGGCGGGGCGAGGAGGTCCTCGAGCGGACCGGCTGCCGCGGTGTAGCGCAGACCGCGGAAAGGCAGGAACTGGGGCATCAGGACTCCTTCAACGCGCAGGGCGGTTTGTATGAGGAACAGGCCGAACCTATGATCATTCCCGCCCCATGCGTCCTTACTGCGTTTTCTGCAACATTGTAGCCGGGCGAGAGCCTGCGAACGTCATCTACGAAGACGACGAGATCATCGTTATCCAGAATATCCTCCGTTGGGTTCCAGTCATGTTGCTGGCGATGACCAAGGAACACACCACCCAGGCCGAACTCTGGGAACACCACATCGGCAAAGTCGGCCGGGTCGCAGCCGAGATCGGCAAGCAGCTCTGCCCGGGCGGGTTCCGGGTGCTGACCAACTTCGGCTACGACGCCATGCAGAGTCAGGAACATGGCCACCTCCACATCCTCGGCGGGACATTCCTGGGCCACTACGTGGGCTAGCCGGCGCCGGCGAGCGCCTCGCGCTGCTTTTCGAAGAGCTCGAGGATCCCCTGGCGCGCGAGGTCGAGCAGCGCATCCATCCCGGACCGGCTGAACGGCTTCCCTTCGGCCGTACCCTGCACCTCGACGAAGTCATCGCCGCCGGTCATCACCACGTTGAAGTCGACTTCCGCGGTCGAGTCCTCTTCGTAGCACAGGTCGAGCATAGGCACGCCCTTCACGATCCCCACGGATATCGCCGCCACCGGCGACTGCACCGCGGCGGCCGGGACTCCGGCAGCGGCCAGCTTCCGCATGGCCAGCTGCAGCGCGACGTAGGCGCCGGTAATCGAGGCGGTCCGGGTCCCCCCGTCGGCCTGCAGGACATCACAGTCGAGCGTGATGGTCCGCGGGCCCAGCATCTCGACATCGACCACGCCCCGTAGCGCGCGGCCAATCAGCCGCTGGATCTCCTGGGTGCGCCCGCCGGGACGGCCGCGCTCCGATTCGCGCTGGCTGCGCGTGTGGGTAGCGCGGGGAAGCATCGAGTACTCCGCGGTCACCCACCCGCTCTGCGTATTGCGCAGGAACGGCGGCTGGCGGTCTTCCACGCTGGCGGCGCAGAGCACCCGCGTGCGGCCGAACTCAACCAGGCAGCTCCCTTCGGCGAAATCGAGGACGTTGGTCGCGAGGTGGACCGGTCGAAGCGCATCGGGCCGCCGCCCATCGATGCGAGTAGTCATAACATTGCTCCGGAGTGGGGTTCGGGCACGGTGCCCGCGGGTTACCGTACGTCCGCCGGGCGTGCCGCGCAAAGCTACCGGGCGGTCGAAACCTGGATGACCTGTCCATCTGTCGAAATCGTGACCCGCCCGTCCATGTCGTTTCGGAGGACGCGGCTGCCGCTCAGGGCCGCCAGCGTTTCCTCCTGCGGGTGTCCGAAACGGTTGTTTTCGCCAGACTGGATGACCGCGGCGGCGGCCCCAACGGCCTGCAGGAAGCCGGGATCACTCGTGCGGGAGCCATGGTGCGGCACCTTCAGGACATCCGCCCGGACGTCCGTCGTGGCCAGCAGCTCGCGCTGGACTTCCGCCTCGACATCGCCACAGAGCAGCAACCGCACCCGGCCGTAGGAAACCCGGATGACCAGCGATGCATTGTTGCGTTCCGCCGCTGCGAAGCCGGCGGGAGGCCACACGACCTCGAAGGTCACGCCGTCGATGACCAGGCTCTCGCCGGCATCGAGGCTATCGCGTTGCGGCAGTTCTGCGTCGAATGCAGCGAACGTGGCCGAGCGGTTCGTCTGACCGCTGTCGTAGACCCGGGCGATGTGGAGCCTGCGGGCGATGCCGGGGAGCCCACCCGCATGGTCCTCCTCCGGGTGCGTCAGGATGAGCGCGTCGAGGGAGCGGTCCCAGTGCGGGAGCACGGCGCCAACCTGCCTCGCCAGGCGGACCTCACTCGGCCCGCCGTCGATGAGGACCTGGCGCCCGTGCGGCGTGGTCACCAGGATGGCATCCCCCTGGCCGATGTCCAGGAAGTCAACGGTCAGCCTGCCTGGGCCGCCAACCGGGAACAGGCTGACGGGGATGACCGCCAGCGCGATCGAGCCGCCAATCCCGGCGGCAAGCATCCGCCTCGCGGCCCGGCGGCGCTGTTCAAAAGCGCGCGGAAGCGGCGCTGCCGGCGGGAGGAAGCGATAGGCGAGGCCAGCGGCCACGGCGATGGGCGCAGCAGCCGCCATGGCGCGGCCAGGGGACCCGGCGCCCACCGTCATTGATGCTCCCGGGACCGAGGACGCCCCGGCCGCCACCGCGTGGATGAATGCAAGCGGGTAGTAGGCCACAACGCCCGCGAGGCTCCCCAACGGGTCGGACACGGCCCCGAGCACGGCTGCCCCCAGGCTCGCCCAGAAGGCGAGGATGAAGACGGGCTCCACCAGAAGGTTCGCGGCCGGGCTGATCAGCGAAATCTCGCCGAAAGTGGTCCACATAATCGGGGCCGTGCACAGGCTCGCCGTGAGGGAGAGTGCCGCGACGCGCGTCACCACCTGCGGCAACGGGATGCGGGAAGCCAGCGCCGCCCGGTCCAGCCCGTGTTCGACCCACGGCGCAAGCGAGAGCAGGCCCGCGGTCGCCGTCATGCTGAGCTGGAAGCCGGTATCGAGCGCGTTGAGTGGCTCAACGACCGTCATGACGATGAACGCGGCGGCCAGCGCGGGGAGCCCGCTCTGCGGTCGCCCCAGGAGTCCCCCGCCGAGGAGGATGGCGGCCATGATGCCGGCCCGCACGACGCTCGCGGAAAACCCTGCCGCGAGGAGGTAGGCGCCAATCGTGAGTGCCGCCGGAAGCCATGCCCGGCGGCGCCCGAGCCATGGGACGCAGAGCGCAAAGGTCACCGTGCTCACGAGCGACACGTTGGAACCGGAAACGGCAACAAGATGGCGCAGGCCGGACTCGTTGAAGGCATCCCGGTCTTCGGTGGAGAGGCCCCCATCCCGGCCGAAGGCGATCCCGCCGGCGAGTGACGCCTCCGGCTCCGGCAACGATCGCTGCACGGAGCGGTCCAGTGCCAGCCTCATGCGCGTCGTTTCCCGCTCGATGGTCCATGGCCCCGCGCGCATCAGCCCGGCTTGAGGGAACAGCATGGCCGCCCAGATGCCCCGCTGCCGCAGGTACGAACGGTAGTCGAACCCATCGAATACCGGCGGGAGTTCCAGTGCGCCGGTGAGCTCCACGCGGTCGCCCGGGAGATAAGCGGCGTACTGGTGGAGCGTCACCCGGATGAGCCCGGCCTGTTTCACTTCCGCAGTGCCGGCGGTCAGGACGTCGGCCCGGACCTCGTAGGACGTGCTGAGCTCGCCGGGGTCCGGCTCGGAGACGATCGTGCCGTGAACCGTCACCTCCTGCCCGATGAACGCGACCAGCGGCGGAGGCGGCGCCCCAAGCGCAGACGAAAGCAGCCAGCCGGAACCCACAGCAAGCGCGCCCAGGGCCGCGAAGAGGCGCCACTTCGCCGCGCCGGTGATGATGGCAAACCCCGGGCAGGCCGCGGCCACCCAGGCGGCCCCCATCCACCACGGGGCGCCCCACGCGGCGACAGGCAACAGCCCGGCCAGCCAGGCCAGGGCGAGCGAAATCAGCAGCACCGCGCGGACGGTAACAGAATCGCGGCCAGGCCCGCTACGCACGGTTTGACGGCCTTCCGGGGCCTCCGTATCGTCGGGCAACGACGGCTGGCCGCATGCGCAGGCCGCACCACGCAAGGAGTTCGCACATGGTCTCCCAGCGCCGCGATGCCGCCATCGTCGGCATCCATGAATACCCGAAGCGGAAGGCGCCCGGTGTGACGCCGCTGCAGATCAAGGCCGAGAGCGCCGCGAAGGCGCTGGCCGATGCCGGCCTCAGCTGGTCTGACGTCGATGGGCTCTACGACGCCCAGGACGGCGCCGGGATGTCAGGCCTCAGCCTCGCCGAATACTTCGGCCTCAAGCCGAACGTGATCGACACCACCGCGGTTGGCGGCAGCTCGTATGAGTTCCACGCCTCCCACGCAAAGCGCGACATCGCCGCCGGGAAGTGCAGAGTCGCACTGCTTACGTACGGTTCGACAGCGCACAGCGATTTGCGCCGGATCGGCTCGATGGCCGGCGGGATGGGTGGTGGCGCCGCCAGCCCCCTGAGCAACATGACCGACTCCTGGGGCATGACCCTCATCGCCAACTACGCCATGGTGGCGCGCCGCCACATGCACCAGTACGGCACCACCAGCGAGCAGCTCGCGCGCATCTCCGTCGCCACCCGCGCCCACGCCATGCGCAACCCCGAAGCCGTCCAGGCGATGACGGACCTCGAGTTCGTCGGCATCAACGAGATCACCGTCGATGACGTGCTCAGCTCCCGCATGATCGCGGACCCACTCCACCTCCTCGAATGCTGCATGGTCTCTGACGGCGGTGGCGCGGTGGTGATCGCTTCACCAGAAGTCGCCCGCGATTGCCGCAAGAAGCCGGTCTGGATCATCGGTTCCGGCGAAGCGACGAAATACTCGGAGAACGGCGGCGACCTGACCGTCAGCGCGGCCGCGCAATCGGGCCCCCGGGCCTGGGCCGAGGCGGACATCCGCCCGGACGAGATCGATATCGCGATGATCTACGACTCGTTCACAATCACCGTGATGATGATGCTCGAAGACCTGGGGTTCTGTAAGAAGGGCGAAGGTGGCGCCTACGTCTCCGAACAGCGCCTGCGCTGGGACAGCCCCCTCAAGCCAGCTCTCAACACCGATGGCGGCGGCCTCAGCTCCAACCACCCCGGCATGCGCGGCCTCTTCCTGCTGATCGAGGCCACGCGCCAGCTTCGCGGCGAGTCGACCTCCCAGCGCGAGGGCGCACGCCTTGCCATCGCCCACGGCAATGGCGGCATGCTCGCCACCAGCCACACCGGTGGCACCATCATTCTCGCGAGGGACTGACTATGGACCGGCCTCAACCACGCTTCCCCGAGCCCGATACCGAGCCTTTCTGGAACGCCACCAAAGAGCACAAACTCATGTACCAGGTCGACCGCGATACCGGCGACGTGGTTTTCTTCCCCCGGGCGCACAACCCCCGGAATGGCTCGCGCAACCTCGAATGGCGCGAGTCGAAGGGTGAAGGCGCCATTTACACGTTCAGCGTCGTCCGCCTGAACCGGCACCCGGCGTTTGCGGCCCTCGGCGCCTATGCCGTGGCCTACGTCGACCTCGACGAGGGCTTCCGCATTCTCACGAATATTGTCGGCGTCGAAGACCCCACCCGGGACATCGCGGTGGGCCAGCGGGTCAAAGTGCAGTGGGAAGACCAGTCGACCGGCATCTCGCTGCCTATGTTCGCGCCTGCCTGAGGCGCCCGGCTCCGGCGGTGCAGCAAGACAAAGGGGCCGGTCGATCGACCGGCCCCTCGGCATTCTGGTCCCTGGCGCCGGTCAGGCCTTGACCTTCGACAGGATGTTCTGGATATCGACGAAGCGGTCGCCCGCATTGCGGAGTTGCGAAGCGGTACTCGTGCCAACGCCGATGACCTCGACGCGGACGCCCTTCATCTGCACGACTTCCACGAGCCGCTGGAAATCGCCGTCACCGGAGACCAGGCAGACCACATCGAGGCGGTCGAGCATCTCCATAATGTCGAGCGCCATCTCGATATCGACGTTCGCCTTGATGCTGCCATCAGCAAAGCGCTTGAGCGGCTTGGTGACAACGCGGAAGCCCTTGTTCATGAAGGGCTCGGCGAACCTCTGCGTCTCAAGGCTGACGCCGGGGTCATCGTGGACCGGCGAATAGGCGATGGCGCGGACGAGCTGGCGGCCTTCGGTCAGGAAGTCCAGCAGCTTGCGCCAGTCGATCCGTGCCCGGAGCCGGTCGCAGGCGAGCTCGATGTTCGCGGCGTCAACGAAGACGCCGACGCGCGCTGGGACGGCTCCCGCGGGCCCGCCGCCACCCGGCACCATGCGCCGCGAGAGGTCCTCCTGGACCTTCACGAGCTGCTGGATCTGCTTTCCCTGCGCTTCGATGGCCCGGGCCAGCGCGCCAAGGTCGCCGGCTGGCGCCGAACTGGCGCGGGGCGCGGGCGCGGGCTTGTCGTCCCCGGTGGCGGCAGTCTCAGGCGGCGTTTCAGTGCGGGGCTTCCGGGAACGCGGCGCACGTGCCGGGCGTTCCACGGCAGCCTCCTCGTTCGGCTGCGGCGGGGCTTCGGGCTCAGCCTTCACCGCGGACGCGGGCGCCGCCCGGCGGATCACGCGCTGAGAGGCCGGCTTCGCCGGTTCAGGCGCCGGCGTGGCCATCGGCTCCGAAGGAGCGGCTTCGGTTTCTACCGCGGTCGCGGTCGCGGCCTTCGCGCGGCTCCGGCTGCTCCGGCTGCGAGGCCGGGCCGGTTTTGCAGGCTCTGCCAGGGCTTCGGGTGATGGTTCCGGGAGTACCGGTTCTGGTTCGTTGGTGGGAGCGGCCGCGGCCTTCTCCCGCCGGGGAAAGATATTGAGGACCATGTGTTGTTGGGGTTACCCACCCATCCTTTGCAAGACACTGATGCGAGCGGCAATGTTCTTCGCGATGCGCTCAATCGCTTTCGCCGATTCTGAGTCCGGCGCCCCGTGGACGACCGGGACGCCGCTATCGGCGCCCTCCCGTACCGCGGGTTCAATGGGGATCGCGCCCAGGAAGTCGATCCCGAGTTCGTCGGCGGCGTTCTCGGCGCCGCCATGTCCAAAGATGTCGTAGCGTTTCCCCGTGTCCGGGGCAATGAAGTAGCTGAGGTTCTCGATCATCCCGAACACCGGGACATCCAGCTTCTCGAACATCGCGACAGCCTTCATCGCATCCTCGACTGAGACGTTCTGCGGGCTCGAAACAATCACAACGCCGGTGATGGGCGCATCCTGGGCCATGCTCATCGAGGCGTCACTGGTGCCGGGCGGCAGGTCGATGATGAGGTAGTCGAGCTCGCCCCATGGCACGTCGTGCAACAGCTGCCGCACCGCGCTGCCGATCATTGGCCCGCGCCAGATCGCGGGCGTCCCCTTCGGCAGGAGGAAGCCGATCGAGACCACGCGGACACCGTAGCGTTCGATCGGCCGCAGGCCGTCGCGGGCGCCAGCCTGGAGCCCGGGCTCGAGCCCGAACATCGTCGGCAGGTTCGGACCGGTGATGTCGGCATCGATGAGGCCGACACTCGCACCACTCCGCGCGAGGGCGACGGCGATGTTGGTCGCCAGCGTCGACTTGCCGACGCCGCCCTTGTTGCTGGCCACCGCGATGATGTTGCGGACACCCTCGACCGGCCGCTGGCCCTCACGGGGGCTGGTGGCCCGCACGTTGGCGCCCCAGTCGAGCGTGATAGTCCCGGCGCCGGGCAGCGCTTCGAGCGCGGCGCGGACGTCGGTCTCGATCGTCTCTTTCAGGGGACAGGCGGGCGTCGTGAGTTCAATCGTCAGACTGATGTCACCGTTTTCGACGACAAGGTCCTTGACCATCCCGAGCCGAACGATACTGGCGTGGAGCTCGGGGTCTTGGACATGGTCAAGCGCGGCGATGACGGTGTCGCGGTCAAGTGTGGTAGCGGAGGTCATGCGGATGGAGATGCCTTCCTGCCGCACCGTGGCATTGGCGAGGGGTTTGCCGTGGCGAAGAACCACGCCGCCATGCGGCGTCAGCGGGGGAGATGTGCAGACGGGAGCCACAGTCGCGGCGTACACCGGCCGGTAAAGTGATCGTAGCCGGTGTGGGGCAGCGGGAGCAAACGGTTTACCCGGCATTTCGCCACGCAGGGGTACGTTGTCTCCGCGCCCTCCCGAAAGGTGTATACTCAACCTACCTTCCGGTAAGCAAGCGATGGGAGACTGTATGACAGACACCGTTACCCGTGAGTCGAGCGTCTCGTCCGCGCTCTGCCGCCATCACTGGGTCATCGAGACCCCAAATGGGGCGCTGAGCCGTGGCCACTGTAAGCGTTGTGGTCACGCCCGGGAATTCCGCAATTCGACAGAGGACCTCCTCTGGGACAGCGATAGCTTCAGCCTGAACGGTTCGCGGGCCCGCGGCCGGCGTGCGGCAGCCAACTCCTGAACATCCCCCGCCCGGCATAGCTCAACCGGCCGGAACCACCGGCCGGTTTTTTCCGCCCGGGCAGCACGGTCTACACTCTTCACGATGCAACCCGACCTTTCCGTCGATCTCGCCCCCGGGCGCAAGTTCAGCCTGCCGCTGCGTAACCCGGTCATGCCCGCGAGCGGGACGTTCAGCTGGGGGCTCGAATTCGCGCGGCACTTTGATATCAACCGGCTTGGCGCCGTGGTATCGAAAGGCGTAACGATGGCCCCGCGGGGGGGCAACCCCCAGCCTCGCGTGGCCGAGGCCCCGGCGGGGATGCTCAACAGCATCGGCCTCCAGAACATCGGCATCCACGAGTGCATCACGACGATGGCGCCCGCCTGGACGCGCTGGGATGTGCCAGTCATCGTCAACGTCGCCGCCGACTCGGTCGACGAGTTCGGCGAGATGGCCCGCATGCTCGACGGCGTCCCCGGCATCGCGGGCATCGAACTGAACATCAGCTGCCCCAACGTCGATACCGGTGGGATGGAGATCGGCCAGAGCGTCGACGCCTCGGCCAGAGCCACGCGGGCGGCAGTCCGGAACACCGATCTCCCCGTCATCGTGAAGTTGACCCCGAATGTGACCGACCCGGTTGCCCTGGCGGTGGCCTGCGCCGGCGAAGGGGCCGCAGCAATCTGCGCCATCAACACGGTCCTCGGCCTCGCCATCGATACCCGGCGGCGCAGGCCGATCCTGCCCCGCGCCCGGGGTGGTCTCAGTGGACCGGCGATCAAGCCCATTGCCCTGCGCATCGTTTACGACGTGGCCCGCGCCGTCCGCATCCCGGTCATCGGCTGCGGCGGCATCGCGACCGGAGAGGACGCCATCGAGTTCCTCATGGCCGGCGCGACAGCAGTCCAGGTCGGCACCGCGACATTCGCGAACCCCCGTGCCCTGCTCGATGTGGTGGAAGGGATTGAAGGCTGGATGGCCCACCAGGGTGTCGCCAGCGTCCGCGAGATCATCGGCTGCGCGCTCCCCGAGGGAGGCCCCCGGGTCTGACGGGATGCGAGCAGCCCGGCGCCGCCGCTGAGCCATCGCCCCTGTCCTGGAATGGCTGTACGCTGGGTGAACCCCCGGGGTGTAGCTCAGCCTGGCAGAGCGCTTGGTTTGGGACCAAGAGGCCCACAGTTCAAATCTGTGCACCCCGACCA
>CAZRUZ010000085.1:0-7201 GCA_964603275.1 uncultured Anaerolineaceae bacterium
GGCAAGCACAACCCGCAGGCCGGGCCTGAGGAGGGCTCGCGGTTCACCCTCGGGAGCGCGGCTGAGCGCTACCAGGACCGGTACTGGCACGAGGGCATGTTCGAGACGGTTGAGAAACTCCGGCCGATGGCCGCCGATGCCGGCATGACGCTCCCCCAGATGGCGGTCGCATGGGTGCTCGCGAACCCGGTCATCACCGCGCCAATCATCGGTGCAAGCCGGCCCGAACAGCTCGAGGACACGCTGAAGGCCGCCGAGACACCGCTGCTGCCCGAGCTCACGAAGAGTCTCGACGTCTTGACGGCCCCGTACCGGAGAGGGGACGCGGCGCGCTGATGAGCGAGCTTGGTGACCTGCTGGAGATTGCGCGCCGGGCGGCCGAGGTTGCCCGGGGGGTGATCATGCCGCTCTACGAAACCGGGACGGCGGTCGAACTGAAGGCGGACCGGACACCCGTGACCCTGGCTGACCGGAACGCGGAGGTAGCCATCCGCGAGTTCCTGGCCCGCGAGTGTCCCGGGCATGGGATCCTCGGCGAGGAGTTTGGCGAGGTTGCGGGGGACGGCCGTCACCGCTGGATCCTGGACCCGATCGATGGGACGAAATCGTTCATCCACCACGTGCCGCTGTTCGGCACGCTCATCGCACTGGAGCGCGACGGCGAGCCGGTGGTGGGCGTGATTGCCTGCCACGCCGCCGGGGAGACCGCCTCGGCGGCGCGGGGCGAGGGCGCGTGGCTCAACGGCAGGCGGGTGCGTGTCTCGGGAGTCGACCGGCTGGAGGATGCGACCATCACGATGACCTCATACGCGCGCACGGCAGCCATGCACCCGAGAGGGTTCTCGTCGCTGGTGTCGCGTTGCGGGCTTTCGCGCGCGTGGGGGGACTGTTACGGCTACCTGATGGTGGCAAGCGGGCGGGCCGAGGTGATGCTCGACCCGGAGATGAGTATCTGGGATGCGGCCGCGCTCCTGCCGGTGGTGACCGAGGCGGGAGGGGGGTTCAGCCAGTGGGATGGGACCCCGGGATTGGGCTCATCGGTGGTGGCTACGAACGGGTTGCTGCACGAGGCTGTACTGGCGGCGCTGCGGGAAGACGGCGGGGAATGAAAAAGGGCCCGTTTGCGCGGGCCCTCTCCCATTGCTCGGTTAAGCAGTGCGAGGCTGGCGATCAGGCTTTGCCGATCTTGAACATGCGAGTGCCGCAGGTAGGGCAAGCACCCTCCGTGGCCGGCTTACCGTTCTTCATCGTGATGGGCTTGGGGTTCTTCATCTCCCGTTTTTCCCGGCACTTGAGGCAGTAGGCTTCCAACGGATCCCTCCTTCCTGAGTCCCGCCCGCGGGTCGGGCGGCGTGCTGGCAAATTGATAGAGTGCCTATGCGGTTACACAGGCCTGCCAGTTCCTCAGGCATGATCGGAGCGCAGCGCCCTGCTGTCAATACAGAAATTGAGTTTGAGCGCTACATAACTGGCCGTTTACGCTAATTTGACGCGGCGAATACCTTCGCCGGGAGGATTTCGCCCGAATCCGACACATCGGCGACACCGAGGAAGTCTCCTTCGGTGGAGTACACGCGGGCGGCGGTAATGGGCGCCTGGCGGACGGCTTCCCCACGGTGCATCAGGCCGTTGCGGAAGCGGCGGGCGCCATCGGCGGCGACAATCGCGGCGGGATGGTCCAGGATACCTTCGTCCGGCGGGAGCAACAGGCGGGGCAATTCGCCATTGCCGGCGTACTCCGGGAGGTCATCGAGTGTGATGGCGGTGCCAAGGCTGAACGGCCCGGCGCTGTGCCGACGGAGCGCGGCCAGGTGGCCCCCGCAGCCGAGCGTCTCGCCGATATCCCGGGCGAGGCTGCGGATGTAGGTGCCGGCGCCGCAGTGCACTTCGATCGACAACCGGCCCGGCGCGATGGTGGCGAGTTGCAGTGAGTGGATGCGCACGGGGCGGGGAGGGAGGCCGCTCAGCTCACCGGCGCGGGCGAGGTCGTAGGCGCGGCGGCCCTCGACCTTGATCGCGCTGAAGGCCGGCGGGGCCTGCTGGAGGTCGCCGGTAAAGCGCTGTTCGATGGCGCGCAGGGTGGCCTCAGCCAGCGGGGGGACCGGGCGGGTTGCAGTGGGCTCGCCCTCGGCGTCAGCGGTGGTGGTGGTCACGCCGAGCGCGATCTCGCCGCTGTAGCGCTTGTCGTGGCCGGTGAGGTATTCGACCAGGCGGGTGGCGTTGCCCAGGCAGAGCACCAGGAGGCCGGTCGCCATCGGGTCGAGGGTGCCGGTGTGGCCGATCCGGCGCTGACCGGTAATGCGGCGGGCGCGGGCAACCACGTCGTGACTGGTCCAGCCGGAGGGCTTATCGATGAGGAGGATGCCGTGGAGCGGCGATTCAGGGCGTTTCGTGCTCACGGCGTTCCGCGCCAACCTGGTTGATCAGCTCGGCGAGGCGGGCGCCGCGCTCGATTGATGGGTCGAACTTGAAGACCAGCTCGGGGACGTTGCGCAGCGAGAGCCGGTGGACCAGCTCGCGATGGAGGAACGGGGCGCTGTGCTTGAGCCCTTCGAGCGCGTCACGCCGCTCGGTTTCGGTGCCCAGGTGGGAGACGTAGACGACGGCGTGGCGCAGGTCGGGCGAGACCTGGACCTCGGTGATGGTGACCATCCCGCGGGAGACGCGGGGGTCCTTCACTTCGCGCAGGATCAGGTCGCTGATCTCCGCGCGAAGCAGCTCGTTGACGCGGGTAGTCCGCATGCTCACCGGGGAGACCTCCCGCCGGGGCGGCTAGTTGAGGCGTTCTTCGTGGTAGAACTCGATGATGTCGCCCTCGGTGTATTTGTCGAAGCCGCTGAGGACGACGCCGCATTCGTAGCCGGTCTGGACTTCGCGGACATCTTCCTGGAAGCGTTTGAGGCCCTCGCAGCGGCCGCGGCCGATCTCTTCCTTGTTGCGGAGGACGCGCGTGTGCGAACCGCGCTTGATTGTGCCATCGAGCACGTAGCAGCCGGCGATCTGGCCGAGTCGGCTGGACTTGAAGACCTGGCGGACTTCCGCGTGGCCATCGGTGACCATCTGGTACTTCGGCTCGAGCATGCCGGTGAGGGCCTTCTCCACGTCTTCGATCACCTGGTAGATGATGCTGTAACTGCGGATTTCCACTCCGGTGGCGTCAGCGCGTTTCCTGGCCGAAGGGTCGATGCGGGTACTGAAGGCGATGATGATGCCGTTCGAGGCTTCGGCGAGCATGACGTCGCTGTCGCTCACCGGGCCGGTGGCCGAGTGGATGATCTTCAGCTTCACTTCCGGGTTGCTGAGGCGTTCGAGCGCGCCCTTGAGCGCCTCGGCGCTGCCGCGGACGTCGGTCTTGAGGATGATGATCAGTTCCTTGAGCTTGCCGGCGCTGATCTCGTTGAACAGCGTGTCGAGGTTCACGTGGGCGTGCTCGGTCTGCTCGGCGGCTTCGCGGCGGCGGCGGCGATCATCGACGATCTGGCGGGCGAGGCGCTCATCGGCGACGGCCCGGATGCGCTCGCCGGCCTCGGGGACCGCTTCGAGGCCCATGATGATGACGGGCGCCGCGGGCCCGGCTTCGCGGACGCGGTTGCCCTGGTCATCGAACATCGCCTTGACCTTGCCGCTGGTTTCACCGACGACGAGGGCATCGCCCTGGCGGAGGGTGCCCGCCTGGACGAGGACCGTGGCGATCGGCCCGCGGTTCGGGTCGAGTTCGGCTTCCACCACGACGGCGGATGCGGCGCGGTCCGGGTTCGCCTTCAGCTCGCCGATTTCGGCGACCAGGTTGATGGCTTCGAGGAGGTCATCGAGGCCCTGACCGGTCGTGGCCGAAACCGGTACCGCGACGACGTCGCCGCCGTATTCCTCGACGACGAGGCTGTGCTCGGTGAGCTGCTGCTTCACACGGTCGGGGTTGGCCGAGGGAAGGTCGATCTTGTTGATCGCGACGATGATCGGGACGCCGGCGGCGAGGGCGTGATTGATGGCCTCGATGGTCTGGGGCATGACCCCATCGTTCGCCGCAACGACGAGGATGGCGATATCGGTGACCTGGGCGCCGCGGGCGCGCATCGCGGTGAAGGCGGCGTGGCCGGGCGTATCGATGAACGTGATCAGCTTGCCATCGCGCTCGACCTGGTAGGCGCCGATGTGCTGGGTGATGCCGCCGGCTTCACCAGCGGCCACCTTCGTCTTGCGGATGGCGTCGAGGAGGCTCGTCTTGCCATGGTCGACGTGGCCGAGGATGGTGACGATGGGCGGGCGCGGCTTGAGGGTCTCCGGGTCGTCGACGACTTCTTCTTCTTCGATGGCGACGGATGCGACGGTCGGTTCCGGCGCCGCATCCGGCTCGGGATCGAGACCCAGGTCGACCGCGATGATGGCGGCAGTGTCGTAGTCGATGGTCTGGTTGACGTTCGCCATGACGCCGTTGGTCATGAGCCGCTTGATCACTTCGATTGGCGAGATCGAGAGGATGTCCCCGAGCTCCTTGACGGTGAGCGCGGAAGGGATCTTCACTGCGGTGGATGATGGTTTAGCCGTCATAACAAATCGCTTTCTTCTGCCGGCAACGCCATTCCGAAGGCACGCAGGGCTTCGATATCGTCCATGGCCGGGGTGATTTTGAGTGCGTTCCTTATGGTACCGCCTTTCAGCGCTTTCTCCCAACAGGAACGGATGGGATGAATGTAGGCGCCCCGGCCGTTGGCCTTCCCCGTAGGGTCAACCACGACGCGTGAATCGGGTGTGCGGACGACCCGGATCAGGCCGCGTTTGCCCTCTTCAGCGCGGCAGGCGATGCAGGTGCGCTGGGGGACGTGGCGTGGTCTGGCTCCAGACACGGCAACCGCCCTCCCGTCAGTGGATCCGCCCCGCGTAGTCGATGTCGTCCATCTCATCGTCGCCTTCATCGATGAAGCGAGGCGCGCGGCGGGCCTTTTTGGCGGCAGGCTTGCGGGCCGCCTCCTCCGCCTCATCGGGGCGCCTTGGCAGGACGTCTTCGGCGAAGCGGATGGCGGATGGCTTGGCCTCGGCCACCACGGTGGTCGGGATTTCGTATTCCTCGTCTTCGTCCTCGCCGTAGTCCTCGGACTCGCGTTCCTCGCGGTCCGGGACTTCCATGCGCTCGACCACGGCGGCGAAGGAGATCTCCTCTTCTTCGGCGGCGGGGCCGGCAGCGGAGGCGGCGGCTGGTACGGGCGAAGGAGCCGGCGCGGCCTCTGGTTCGAGAGCGGGGATTTCGGCGGCTGCCGCCACTTCTTCCGCCTCTTCGATGATGTCGATGTCGGGTGTTTCGCCCGGCGCAAACGGCGCGAAAACGAGCGGCGCCTCGGCCTCGCCACCTTCCGCGCGCTCCTTCGAGGCCTGGCTGTGGATGTTGATGCGCCAGCCGGTGAGCTTGGCGGCGAGGCGGGCGTTCTGGCCCTCCTTGCCGATGGCAAGCGAGAGCATCTTATCGGGCACGACCACGGAGGCGAGATGCTCATCCTGGTCGATCTCGACTTCGAGTACCTGGGCAGGGCTGAGCGCGTTGGAGACGAAGTTCCCGGGGTCAGGGTCCCACTTGATGACGTCGATCCGCTCGCCGGCGAGCTCGTTGACGATGTTCTGGATGCGCGTGCCGCGCATGCCGACGCAGGCGCCGATCGGGTCGATATTGGGGTTGCGGGCGTGCACGGCGACCTTGCTGCGGTGGCCGCCTTCGCGGGCGATGCTCTTAATCTCGACGGTCCCGCTCTTGATCTCCGGGACTTCCATTTCGAAGAGGCGCCGGAGGAGGTTGCGGTGGCCGCGGCTGACGACGATCTGGGGGCCTTTCACGGCCTTGAGCACTTCCAGGACCAGCACCTTCACGCGCTGGCCGGGGCGCAGGTGTTCGTTCCGCACCTGTTCGGAAAACGGGAGGACGGCCTCGGTGCCGCGGCCCAGCTCGATGATCATCTGGCGCGCTTCGACCCGCTGGACGGTGCCAACGAGGAGTTCGCCTTCCTTGCCGGTGTACTCATCGAAGACGGCGTCGCGTTCTGCCTCGCGGAGCCGCTGGAGCACGACCTGCTTGGCGGTCTGGGCGGCGATGCGGCCGGCGTTCGGGGGAAGCTGCTCTTCGAAGTCGAGGACGTCGCCGGTGCGGACGTCAGGCTTCCAGCGGCGGGCCTCGGCGAGTGTCATCTCGACGGCGGGCTCTTCAACCTCTTCGACGACCACCATCTGGCGGTAGGCGCGGATATCGCCGGTACCGGTATCGATCTTGACGTTGATGTTCGGGGCATTTTCGCCTTCGCGCCGGAAGGCGGACGTCAGGGCAGCTTCGACCGCATCGAAGACGACCTCGCGGGGGAGGTTCTTTTCGGCGGCGAGTTGACCGAGTGCCAGCAAAAGTTCGTTCTTCATAGTTCCAAAAAAAGAAGTGGGCCCGTGCCCACTCCTGTGAGGAATTGCCGAGGCCCAGTATAGCACCCCGGGGCAACGGGGCCATGGGGCAGGTGGAAGGGCGGGTTTTGCCGCGTTACGCTGGCTGCATGGCACGGATCTACCTCGACCACGCGGCGACGACGCGGCCGGATGCCCGGGTGATCGCGGCAATGATGCCGATCCTGACAACCTACTGGGGCAACCCCTCGAGCATCTACCTGGAAGGCCAGGAGGCGCGGCGCGCGCTCGATGCCGCGCGCAAACTCATCGCCGACCTGCTGGGGGCAAAGCCCGGGGAGATTGTGTTCACCAGCGGCGGGACCGAGTCGGACAACGCCGCGATCCGGGGCGCGGCCTATGCCCAGCGCGAACGCGGGCGGGGCAACCACATCGTGACCACGCGGATCGAGCACCACGCCGTCCTGCACACGGTCGAACAGCTGGAGCGCGAAGGCTTCGAGGCGACGTACCTGCCGGTGGACGGCGATGGCGTGGTGGACCTGGGGGCGCTGCAGGAAGCGGTCGGCCCGGCTACCACCGTGGTCTCGATCATGGCGGCGAACAACGAGGTGGGGACGATCCAGCCGGTGGCCGAAGCGGCGCGCATCGCCCGGGTGAAGAACCCGAAGGTGGTGGTGCATAGCGATGCCGTACAGGCCGCCGGGGCCGTGGATATTACCCCTGCCGTCCTGGGTGTGGACCTGCTCACCCTGACGGCTCACAAGCTCTACGGCCCCCGGGGGATCGGGTTGCTCTATATCAAGAGCCGGACGCCCTGGCAGCCGAG
>CAZRUZ010000085.1:7301-10446 GCA_964603275.1 uncultured Anaerolineaceae bacterium
GCCCCCGGGGGATCGGGTTGCTCTATATCAAGAGCCGGACGCCCTGGCAGCCGAGCATCCTCGGCGGGGGGCAGGAAAAGGAGCGCCGCGCCGGGACGGAGAATGTGGCGGGCGCGGTCGGGCTGGCAACAGCGATGAAGCTGGCGTGGGACGAACGCGGCGCGCGCGTGGCGCACAGCCGGCGGCTGCGCGACCGCCTGCTCTTCGAGCTGCCGGAGCGCATCCCGGATACCGTCATCACCGGTCCTGCCAACCCGGAGCGGCGCCTGGCCGGGAACTTCAGCTGCTGCTTCCGGAACGTTGAGGGCGAGAGCGTGCTCCTGGCGCTCGACCTGGCCGATATCGCCGCCAGCTCTGGCAGCGCGTGCACGACGGGCGCCCTCGAACCATCCCATGTGCTGACGGCGATGGGCGTCGACCGCGACCTCGCGCACGCATCCCTGCGGCTGACCGTGGGGGTGGAGAACACGGACGAGGACATCGAGCGGGTGCTGGCGGTATTGCCGGAGGTCGTGGCGCGGTTGCGTGCGCTTTCGGGGGGAAGCTAGCCGCCAAGAGCGCCAAGAGCGCCAAGAGCGCCACGGTCGCGCCAAGGTTGAGCCGGGGCCCGGGGTAAGGCCGCGGCGTATTAGGATCGGATCAGCCGGCGGATGCCACCGTCCCGTAGCAGTGGGACGTTGAAATTGATGAGCAACGCGAGGTGGCACTCCGTGGCACGGAGGTAACTGAGCACCTGGGCAACGTGGATCGGTGCGAGCGAGTCAACCGCCTTGAGTTCCACGACGAGGCGCCTTTCGACGAGCAGGTCGAGGCGGGATTCTCCGATGGTGCGTCCTTTGTACTGGACTTCCACCACGGCCTGCCGGACAAAGGCAATGGCCCGTGCCTCCAGTTCCGCACAGAGTGCCGCCTCGTAAACCGATTCGAGGAAGCCCGGGCCAAGCACCCGGTGGACCTCGATGGCTGCCCCGATGACTTTGCTCGCGAGCGCGTCAAGTTCGGCGTCCGGCTCCCGCGTCATCCTGGCGCGCCCTTGGTGTCGATGGCGTACTGGCGGTTTACTTCCTAGCTGAGGCCCTGCTGGGCGAGGAAATCGAGGATGTCCTGGACGGTCCGGATGTTCTCGGCATCTTCATCGCGGATCTCGAAGTCGGCGTCTTCAGCGAACGCTTCTTCGATCGCGATCGTCAGGTCGACGATGTCGAGCGAGTCGGCGCGGAGGTCGTCGATGAGGTTGGCTTCGGGGGTGACTTCGTCGGGTTTGACCTTGAGCTGCCTGACGACGACGTCGCGTACGCGTTCGAAAAGGGTTGCCATGCTCGTTCTCCCTCAGGGCGATGGTTGGACTGGGTGGTGGGCGCTCGCCGGGCGCCCGGATTCCGGTAAACGCGGCCTAGGCTACTTCACGGCTGGTACTTACGGAAGATCACGCTGCCGTTCTGGCCCCCAAAACCGAAACCGTTTGCTGCCGCGGCCCGGACGGTCATCTTCCGCGCTTTGAGCGGCGTGTAGTCCAGGTCGCATTCCGGGTCGGGGGTCTCGAGGTTGATAGTTGGCGGCACGACATCGTGGTGCACGGCGAGCGCCGCCGCGAGCGCGCCGACCGCGCCGGCGCCACCGAGCAGGTGGCCGACCATCGATTTCGGGGAGCTGATGGCGAGCTTGCGGGCGTGGTCACCGAACGCGAGCTTGATCGCGCGGGTCTCCGAGGCGTCGTTAAGCGGGGTGCCCGTGCCGTGGGCGGCGATGTAGTCCATATCCTCCGGGACCATGCCCGCGGCCGTGAGGGCCTCGGCCATTGCATCCTGCGCGCCCGAGCCGTCTTCGAGCGGGGCGGTGATGTGGAAGGCATCGCAGCTCAACCCGCCCCCCATCAGCTCGGCGTAGACGCGGGCGCCGCGCGCTTTCGCCCGCGCCTCGGATTCGATGACCATGACAACGGCGCCTTCGCCGAAGACGAAGCCATCACGGTCGCGGTCGAAGGGGCGGCTGGCGCGGGCTGGTTCGTCGTTGCGTCGGCTGAGCGCTTTCATGTTTGCGAGGGTCGCTATGGGCAGCGGGTGGAGGGCGGCTTCGGTGCCACCGGCGAGGACGACATCGCAGCGGCCGGATTCGATGAGGTGCTTGGCCTCGATGTAGGAATAGAGTCCGCTCGCGCAGGCGGCGACGCTGGCGAGTGCCGGGCCGCGCAGGCCGAGGTGCATGGAGACCTGGCAGGCGCCCATGTTTGGCGCCATCGTCGGGACGTAGAACGGGCTGACGCGGTTCGGGCCGCGCTCCTTCAGGACGAGGACTTCTTCCATGGTGTCGATTGCGCCGCCCGAGCCCGTCGCGATGGCCGAGCCGGCTCGCCGCCGCTCACCGTCGTTCAGGACGAGCCCGGCGTCGTCGGCGGCGAGCTGAGCGGCGGCCACGGCGAACTGGGCGAAGCGGGACATGCGCCGCGCGCCCTTGCTGTCCATGTAGCGGCCGGGATCGAAGTCGCGCACTTCGGCGGAGATCTTCACCGGCATATCGGTGGTGTCGAAGCGGGTGGTTGGCCCCACGCCGGAAACGCCGGCAACGAGGTTGTCCCAGAATTCGTGGGCGGTCAGTCCGATGGGCGTGATGGCTCCCACGCCGGTGACAAGTGCTCGGGTCACGCGTTACTCCGCAGGGTTAGTCGACCTTCCGGAAGATCAGGGCGGAGTTGTGGCCGCCCAATCCGACGGAGGTGGTCATGGCGTAATTGACCGGCATCGCCCGGGCGACGTTCGGCACGTAGTCGAGGTCGCATTCGGGGTCCGGGGTGGTGTAGTTGATGGTTGGGGCGACCTTCTGGTCGCGGATGGCCATGACGCAGGCGAGCGCCTCGACGGAGCCGCTGGCCCCCATGCAGTGGCCGGTGATCGGCTTCACGGAGGAGATGGCCACGCGGTAGGCGGCCTCGCCCATGACTTCCTTGAACACGAGCGTTTCCACCCGGTCATTCAGGGGCGTGGCACTGCCGTGGGGGTTGATGTAGCTGAGGTCCGCCGGGCTCATGCCGGCCTTCCGGATCGCGGCATTCACCGCCCGCTTGAGACCGCGGCCCGATTCGTGGAGGGCGATCATGTCGTAGGCGTCGTTCGAGGAGCCGAATCCGACCACTTCGCAATAGATCCGG
>CAZRUZ010000085.1:10456-10828 GCA_964603275.1 uncultured Anaerolineaceae bacterium
CTTCGCGCCGCGGGCGCGGGCGGAATCGAGGTCCTCCAGGATCATCGCGCAGGCCCCTTCGCCGGCAATGAACCCATCGCGGTTGAGGTCGAACGGCTTGAGTGCGCGTTCCGGGTGTTCGTTGTCCCCGGCGAGGGCGCGCATGGAGCACCAGGTGGCGTGGTAGATGGGCAGGAGCACCGCTTCCGCGCTCCCGGCGATGACCATGTCGGCATCGCCGCGGCGGATCGTTTCGAAAGCCTCGCCCAGGGCGACGCCTCCGGTCGCGCAGGCGGCAACGGGGGAGTAGTTGGGTCCCCGCGCGCCGGTGTGGATGGCGATGTGCCCGCTGCAGGCATCCGGGATGAAGTTCGCGACGAGGAAGGGGGTGAC
>CAZRUZ010000086.1:0-1511 GCA_964603275.1 uncultured Anaerolineaceae bacterium
GCTCCCACCATGGCTTCTCATCCGCCACCGGCTCTTCGACGACGGGCTCAACCGACGCAACGGGCTCAGCGGGCGTCTCAGCCTCGGCCTGCTCCCACCATGGCTTCTCATCCGCCACCGGCTCTTCGACGACGGGCTCAACCGAGGCAACAGCTTCGGCGGGCATCTCAGCCTCGGCCTGCTCCCACCACGGCTTCTCTTCCGCCACCGGCTCTTCGACAACGGGCTCAACCGAGGCAACAGCTTCGGCGGGCGCATCAGCTTCGGCCTGCTCCCACCATGGCTTCTCATCCGTCAACGGCTCTGCGGCGGGTTCCGGCGCGACAGCGGTGTCAAGGGTCAGCTGCCGGGGGCGCCAGTCCGCATCCGCGGTCGGCCCGGCCTGTACCGCGGGCAGGTCTTCCTCCACCGCATCCGCCTGGCTGTCTGCGAAGGCGACCGGCTCCGGCGCCCAGGCCTCCTCATCGTCGGCGTCGTCAGCGAACGACACCGTCGCAGGGGCCTCGACATCCGGGACGTCCAGGCTCGCGACCGGGACATCCGTCTCTTCGGGCTCACCGGGCACGAACGACCATCCGCCATCATCGTCGGCGTCGTCAGCGAACGACACCGTCGCAGGGGCCTCGACCTCCGGGACGTCCATTCTCGCGACCGGGACATCCGTCTCTGCGGGCTCATCCGGCACGAACGACCAGTCACGGTCGTCACCTTCGTCGTCGTCGTTGGCGGTTGCGGCAACGGGGGCCGCCGGCTCATCCGCCACGCGGAACGCTGCCCACTCATCCTCGGCTGGGAGACCCCCGGCTTCCGCCGGCTCCACGGTTGTGCGGCCCTGGTCCAGCGCCATGTCCGGGCCGGGGAGGTGCAACCGTGCCGCAGGGGCCGAGGTGCGTACATCCTCATCGTCCGGTTCGCCGGGGAGCCAGCCACTGCTCGGCACGTCTGTAGCCGGCATCTCCTCATGCCGCTTGCCACGCCCGAACATTCGCCCGAACAGGCCGCCCTTCTTTTCCTTTTCGGGTTTCACAGCGGGCGCGGCAGGCGCGTGGTCGAAGATACCGGCGAGCGGGTCATCCTCGAAGTCCTCGTCGTCGTGGGCGAGGGGCATGGCTGGTGCCGTCATTTGATGCAGCTGGCCCACCGGGGCAGGCTCCGCCTCTTCCTCGCCCGGGCTTTCCCACGCGAAGGCGGCGGGCGCTGCTTCCTCGACGGGGGCGGATTCCCATGCGAAGGCGCGGGGTGCCGCTGGTTCCACCTTGTCTTCGGCCGGGCTTTCCCATGCGAAGGCGGCGGGCGCTGCTTCCTCGACGGGGGCGGATTCCCAGGCGAAGGCGCCGTGGGCCGCTGGTTCCACCTCGTCTTCGGCCGGGCTTTCCCATGCGAAGGCGGCGGGCGCCGCTTCCTCGACGGGGGCGGATTCCCAGGCGAAGGCGCCGTGGGCCGCTGGTTCCACCTCGTCTTCGGCCGGGCTTTCCCATGCGAAGGCGGCGGGCGCCGCTTCCTCGGCGGGG
>CAZRUZ010000086.1:1611-10642 GCA_964603275.1 uncultured Anaerolineaceae bacterium
TCTTCGGCCGGGCTTTCCCATGCGAAGGCGGCGGGCGCCGCTTCCTCGGCGGGGGCGGATTCCCAGGAGAACGCGGCAGGGGCCGCTGGCGCATCGGCTTCTTCGGCGGGTTCCGTCTCCCACTCGAACGGCTTGAGGAATTCAGCCGGGATTTCCTCCGCTGAGCCTTCCTCGGCGCCCTCTTCCGTCTCCCAGTCGAACGGTTTCAGGAACTCGGGCGGGATTCCGCGGGGCGGCTCGGGTTCCGTCTTCTTTGCCGCCCAGTCTTTCATCGCGGCAAGGCCCTCGGAAATCCCCGTCGGCTCGGCGTCCGCACCGCTCTCCTTGGTGGCCTCGGGCTTGCTCAGCCCGAAAAAGTCGTCCCAGCGCGATGGCGGCGCGCCCGGATCCGCCGCGGGCTGATCGGGCTGCGGCTCGGTCCTCGAACGCAACACCAGCGGGAGGGACGGCGGCATGTCCGGGTTGGCCGGTGGCAGCGGCGCACCCGGCTGGAATGCAGCGGGCTCGCGAACGTCGGAGTCTTCCGCCCGCCGCGGCCGGACCGGGATCACCGGTGGCTCGGGAGTCTCCGCGGGCTCCGCTTCGTCGCGGTGCCGCAGCACAAAGTTGCTGGTGTGAGTCTCGCCCTTGTTGCGCTCCGCCCACCGTCGCATGCTTTCCATCATCCCGGCAGGCTCATCGGTCGCCGCTGGCTCGGGCCCAGGCGCCGGTTCTGTTGGAGCCGTCTCCCCGGGCTCGCTCCACGCGGCCGGCCCAAAGTCCCAGTTCAGCCGTTTGCCACTGTCGTCGTCCGTAGTCCGGCGCAATTGCAGCCTGTTGTCTCCGCCTGGAGCCTCCGGTGCGAGGTCCTCGAGTTCGCTCTGAGGCGCCTCCGCCGGGCCGGTGTCCGCCTGCGCCCACGCCCGGAGCCCACCGTGCACATCGCTGCCGGCCTCTTCCTGCGGTTCGTCTTCCGCCACGCCGAACTGCCCGTGCCCGGACTGCGGGACCCATTCATCCGGTTCCGCCGCTGCCGGCTCCTCGGCCTCTGCCCATGAACCCCCGCGCGTGTACGCGTCTGTCTGGCCGTTCCCATCGGCCTGGAAGACCCGCTCCGCCGGGGTCGCATCTGCCGGGCCGAGCGACCAGCCGCCATCGCGAGGCCCCCATGTTTCGGGCTCCTGTTCCTCCTGGGCCCGCCGCCGAAGCGTGAGCGGCGCCGGGGGCGCATCGGAGACAACGGCCTCAGTCGACCAGTCGTCGTCCGCTTCGTCCCACGGTTCGGCCGGTTGCGGGCTGTGCAGCGTCTGGCCGCCGTCGTTGTCGTGCTCCGGCCCCTGGTGCTTCTTCCTCCGTCCAAACCCAAAACGCCCGCCTTTGGGCTCCGGCTGGGGTTCGGGCCGCTTCAACACGAAGGGGTCGTGCCTGGCCTTCTCGGCATCTTCGGCAATGTTCTCGGCTACGCGCTCGCGCAACTGCCGGTTCTTGGCCTCCTGCCGCTCCCAGGCATTCGAAGGCAGGTCGAAATACCAGCCCTGCGGGTCCTGTTCGCCCGCTTCTGCTTCATCAAGCGGACGGCCTTCGCCATTTTCCATCGTCATCAGAGTACCATAGCCTCCCCGCTGTGCCCCGGTGTCGCTCCGGTCGCCCTTTACAGCCGATTGACCTACCCTCGGCGGCAATGACCGATGCGCTCGAACCATCGGACGAGCAACTGGTCTCTTTATCAAAGGACGGCAGCCTCGATGCCTTCAACAGTCTCGTTGAGCGATATCAGGGCGCCGTCTACAACTTGTGCCTCCGCCTGATCGGGGATAGAGGCCTCGCGGAAGACGCTGCCCAGGAGGCATTCATCTCCGCGTACCGCGCCATCGGCCGCTTCCAGGGCGGCAGCATTCGCAGCTGGCTCCTGCGCATCGCGGCCAACCAGAGCAAGGACGAATTGCGCCGGCGAATGCGCCGTGGCCCCCAGGAATCCCTCTCCGCGCCCGGCCACGATGACCAGCCGATTGACCTGCCCGACTCCGCTGAATCGCAGGCCGACTATGTGGAAAGGCTGGCCGTTGGCCGTGGCATCCAACAGGCCTTGTTCTCCCTCCCCTTCGAGCAGCGCCAGGCGATCATCCTCTCCGACCTCCACGGATACCACTATGAGGAGATTGCCTTCATCGCCGGAGCCTCGGTAGGGACGGTGAAGTCCCGCATCCATCGTGGCCGCGAGCGGTTGCGCGGAATTCTGCTGGCACAACCGGAACTTTTCGGCCGCCATGGGCGTCTGGAGGGGTGAGGACCTGATGAGACTGAACCCCCTGCCCCGCCGTCATCACCGCCTCCGCGAACTGCTCGACGCCTACGTCGATGGCGAGCTGTCCCCGGGCGAACTGGCCCGTTTCGAATCGCACCTGGCCACCTGCACCGGTTGCCGCGCCGAGACCGAACAGGCGAGGTCGGTCAAGCGCACGCTGTCCGGCCTCCCGGCAGCGTCCGTTCCCCGATCATTCCAAATCACCCCCGCGATGGTCGCCGAAACGAAGCCCGCCGCCCCCCGCCAGGCTGCCGCTGGCCGCCTTGTCCTCGCCCGCGCCGCCGCCGCTCTCAGCCTTGTCGCCTTCGCCATCGCCGCAACGGTCAGCCTCCTCTCTGGTAGCGGCCAGGATGCCTCGACGGCTGCCTCGGGCGGCGTCGAGATGTACGACGACGCCAGTGGGAAACGAACATCCGGCGGCGACGAAGCCACCGGGGCGCCCCGGGAGAACGACCTCGCTGTTGACGGTGGTGGTACCCCGGTGGTGCCGTTGGCCGCTTCTCCCCTCCCGGGAGGCGGAGTGTCCGATGCCGGCGTCGATCCCACGCCTGTGCCAGACCAGGGCGGGATCACGGCTCAGGACTCCTCGGATGATGCCGCCACCAGCAGCGCTGCCGAGGACCCCCTGCCATCGGCCGGCCTGGCCGCTGGCCCCGGTACCGAGATCTCTTCGCCCTACCAGGCGGAAGACGGCGGACTATCGTTGTCTTCGGTCGCCATGTACGTCCTCGGTGCGATTGTCCTGGCCTCCCTTGGCGCAGTCGCATTGCTCGAAGTCAACCGCCGGAGGTAACCATGCGCCTATTACTCCTGCCGCTCCTCGCCATTGCCCTGCTCGCCGGAGCATGCAAAGGAGACACCACCGTGAACGTTCCCGCCCAGGGTGGCGCCGTCAGCGACGGCATCACCGTTTCCGGGGAAGGTGAGGTCCGCGCCACACCCGACATCATGACCATGAGTATTGGCATCGAGGTCGAAGAGCGCACGGTCGCGGAAGCTCGCTCCGCCGCGGCCGATGCCGCCACCAGCCTGATTGATTCCCTCAAGTCCAACGGCATCGCCGAAAAGGACATCCAGACCACGTCCGTCAGCATCTACCCCCGGTACACCTACCCCCAGAACGACCAGCCGCGGATCATCGGCTACACCGCCGCGAATCAGCTCACGGTCAAAGTGCGCGACCTCGACCGCGCCGGTGAGGTCATTGACGAAGCCGTCGATGCCGCCGGGGATGCAACCCGCCTCCAGGGAATCTCCTTCGGAGTGGATGACCCCGCTGCCCTCTTGCAGGAGGCTCGCGAGAAGGCCGTCGACGATGCGAAGTCCCGCGCCGAGGCCTATGCCCGCGCCGCTGGCGTGAAGGTCGGCACCGTGCTCTCGATCGCCGAGACAACCGCCGCGTATGTCCCGGTCTTTCGCGATGGCGGGTTGGCGTACGCGGATACGGACAAAGCGACCCCGATTGAGCCGGGCGAAGCCACCACCTCGGTCAACGTCACCGTGCGGTTCGCCATTGACCGCTGAAAGCAGCGGTTAAGCCCGCCCTTTACGCACTCGGCCGCATGCCCCGAAGCTAATGGGGCATGCGCCGGTTCCTGTTTGCCGCCCTCTTCCCCTCAGCCTCCCTGCTGCTGGTCGCTGTGCTGGCCGTGGTCGTGCTGGTCATCCGCGAATCCGGCGCCGGTCCCGCGCCCGGTGCCGCCGATACTCCCGCCGCGGCAGAATCACCCTCAAGCCTTCCCCGCCTCGCGCCGGAAGGGAGCGTCTGCCAGGGCCTCCTGCGCCGCCCCGACCCCTCGCAACCGCGCACCTTCGCCCCCGAATACACGAAGCGGGTCGATGCCGCCGGCCTGGCCATCGTTGGCAATAGCGGTGTGAGCGACGAAGCCATCGAGGTTGCCCGCCAGACGGTCGAGCGCGTCTTCCGGGATAACGACCTCGAACTTCCGCTCGCCGAGGAGGGCGCCTACGTGATCGTGGCGGCGCCCGGCCAGGGAGTCCTCGAACTCCCCGAGTTCCGCTGTCTCGGAAGCGCCGCCAGCCAGGAGTACTTCAGCCACGTCTGTGGGGTGGCCGACCGGGCCGACTACCCGGTGGTCACCGTCAACGAGCTGGACCTCCTCGGTGACCGCTCCGGCCCCTGCGATGGTCTCAACATCCTTTACCACGAGCTCGGCCATCTCGTGCAGGGCTGGGCGCTTCCTCCCGCCGACTACTTCGATGTCCGCCAGTACTACCAGGATGCGCTCAATCGCGGTCTTTACGCCGGCCAGTACGCCGCAACCAACGCGTTCGAGTACTTCGCCGATGCGACCCAGGCCTACTTCCTCGATGCCGACCCGCGTGGAGGCCGCGGCCGTGTCTGGCTCGAACACTACGACCCGGCCATGTACGAGCTGGTCGCCCGTACCTACGGTGATTAGACCTCTCCCTTTGCCCGCAACACCGAGTAGCGCAGCGCGCACTGGCCGATGTAGTCCTCGAGTTCCGGGTACCGGGCGCGCATCGCCACCATGAACTCGGCCATTCGCATCCGCCGCCGCTCGTACCCCGAACCCTCCGGCAGGTCCGAAACCTCCTTGGCGACCACCAGATAGAACGGCCGCACCGTGATCGTTCCCTGGCCGTACTCCGTGTTGTGCCGGGTGGCCTTGCACTCGAAGTAGCCGATGAGCTCAACCTTCCCGGGGGTTGCCCCCGTGCGCTCCATCGCCACATCGCGGATGAACGCATCGGCATCGGCGTCGCCGGTAGGCCCGTCCAGCATCTCCCACTTTGGCGCTCCGCTGGCGCGCGTGGCATAGCCGTAGTCTCCCATGCAGACCATCCCGTACGCCCAGTTCACCGGGGCGTTGGCGGGTAGCTCCTGCTCGTCCACCCAGCGTGCACGCCATTGGTCCGCCAGGTTCAGCTCGACAACGCCCGGCCAGCGCGGTTCGTACCCGCCCGGCATCCCCATGTTGAATCCCATCGTTACGTTCTCCGTCGGAAGAATGGCTTGGCCACCACGACAGCCCGCCGCGTGCCCGCTGCAAGCTCCCGGCCCGGCAAAGCGGTGCGGCTATCGATAATGCCCAGTCCCACCGTCGCGTTCAATGTTGGCGAATGCGCACACGAGCGGATCTCGCCCGTGACCTCTCCATCGAGCATCAACGGTGTGCCCGTCGGCAGCGCACCGGCGCCATCGATCAGCACCGCCGCGAGGGTCCGCCCTTCGCGCCCACCGTCAACCTCCAGCATCACATCGAGGTCCGCTTCCGCCGGGGAGAGGCCCGGGGCAAGGTCCGGGTCGTATGCCGGGATACACGCCTCGATGCGCGCGACCTTGAGCGCCTCCCGCCCGGCGAGTAGGATGCCCGCGCCGTGCAGCATCTCGATCAGGTGCTGGGCCACCGCCGGCGCGAGCATGAACTCGAAGCCGTCCTCGCCCGTGTCGCTTGCCCGCACAGCCAGCCCGCGGAACCCGTGGAACTCAAACGCGAGGCAGTGCAGCGGCCCCAGCCGCGCCGGGAGCGCGTCCGATAGGTGGTCGTTCGCCACCTGCGCCGCATCGGGCCCGGCAAGCCCCACCAGGCACGTCGTCTCGGTCCGGTCGTCAACGTGGACGTCGAAGTCTTCCTCCGTGGCGGACCGCAGCCGCTCGTGCGTGGCCGCGCGCTGCCCCGGCTCCCCGCTCACCAGGTAGGCGATCCCCGCCGTCCGCGAAATCAGCGCCAGGTCGCCTATCGACCCATCCTCGCCCAGCCACACGGCCCGCATCGACCGTCCTTCCTCCAGTTCCGCCACGTGCCCCGCGAAGACCTTCGCGAGCAGCTCCGCCGCATCCGTGCCCGTCACCAGGAACCGGCTCCGGTCGGAGCGGTCGAAAACGGCCGCCCGCTGGCGCAGCGCATCGAGTTCCGCCGCCGCGGCGCCGTACCGCACGGGCACGCTCCAACCGCCGTTTTCGGCAAAGGTTGCGCCCATCGCCTCATGCAGGCCGTTCAGCGCAAGCCGCTTTCCCGGTGCAGGGTGGTTCATGCGCTCACGAATGTCCGGCGGCCATCTCGCTCGGTCAACCGTCCCGCGCCCGGGAACGGGTTGTGCACGCAGATGAGCAGCGCGTTTTCCCGCAGCGCCCGTTCCGCCAGCATCTTCTTCGTCTCAAGCGAGACCAGCGGGAGGATGTCGAAGGCCGGGATCCACGCCGGCCGCTCCACCTGCACCGCGTGGTGGACGAGGTCGCCCGTGTAGATCGCCGTCTGCCCTTTCGAGGTCAGCGCGATTGACGCGTGGTCGGCGGTGTGCCCCGGTGTCGGCCAGAACCGCACTCCGGGGATGAGCTCGGTCTCGCCTTCCACCAGTTCGAGTTGCCCGGTCGCCTCCAACGGTTCGAAGTTCTCCGCGAAATACGTTCCGCGCGTGCGCTCGTTCGGGTGCCGTGCGACGTCGTACTCGTCCGCCTGGATGAAATAGCGCGCCTTCGGGAAGGTTGGGAGGAAGGTCCCGTCCGGCCCGGCAACCGTATTCCATCCACAGTGGTCGGCGTGCAGGTGCGTGTTTGCCACCACCGTGATGTCCGCCGGCCCGAGGCCCAGCGCATCCAGCCCCTGCAGCAATTGGCCATATTCCCCGGGAAACCCGCGCTCCCGCCCGGTGCCCTGCACCTTATTCCCCATCCCGGTATCGACCAGCAGGACATCATCACCGCTCCGCACCACTATGCAGTTCAGCGACAACCGCATCCGGTGTTCCGCGTCGATGTTCTCCCGGCCGATGACGGGCTCCCACATGACCCGCGGGATGAGCCCCATCACCGCGCCGGCATCGAGCTTGATGTAGCCATCGCAGATCACCGCGATCTCGATGTCACCGACCTGGTACCGCACGGGCGCTTCCACGTCCCCGGACGATACGTCCGCCCGCCATGGGCCGCAATCGCGGTTTGTCGCTCATCACAGTCAAAATTGGCAGTTGCAAACCGTTGCAAAGAGGTTAAGCAGTCCCGCAAACTACTTAAGTCGATCTCCAGTCCCGCACACTGGCTCGAACGGGAGGCCCTGGTCCATGCCGCTCTTTCTCCTTCATGCGCCCGATGGGTTCTTTTCGACTCCGATCGCGCTGGCCTTCTGGGTCCTCACGGTGGCCGCGTTGGCCATCTCCCTGCGCCGCGCCGGGGCCACCCTCGATGAGCGCGCTGTCCCCCTGATGGGCGTAATGGCCGCCTTCATCTTTGCCGCCCAGATGTTCAACTTCCAGATCCCCGGCGGGACGTCCGGGCACCTCCTCGGTGGCGTCCTCGCCGCCGTCCTGCTCGGCCCCTACGCCGGGACCGTGGTGATGGCCTGTGTCATCTCCGTCCAGGCGCTCATCTTCCAGGATGGCGGCCTGCTCGCTCTGGGCGCCAACATCTTCAACATGGGCATCGTGGGCACGTTTGGCGGGTACTGGCTCTACCGGACCATCGCCGCCGTCCTCGGGGGTGAGGACCGGGGGCGGCTCCCTGCCGCCGCCATTGCCGCCTGGACCTCCGTCGTTGCCGCGGCTGCCCTCGCCGCCGTCCAGCTCGCTGTCTCCGACACCACCTCTCTGTCGGTGGCGCTCGGCGCGATGGTCGGCTGGCATCTGCTCATCGGCATTGGTGAGGCAGTCATCACCGTGGCTGCCCTCGGCTTCATCGCCGCCAGCCGCGCCGACCTTCTCCGCCTCCGCGAAAGCGGCCTCGTCAGCGCCTAGGAGCACCTGCAATGGATAACGGACAGCCCACCACACCCTTCCTCCGCCGCCATCGCTGGGCCATCATCGGCCTCGCCATCACCGCCCTCGTGGTCATCATCCTCGCCCCGCTCGCATCCTCCGACCCGGACGGCCTCGATCGTGTTTCCGAGGACAAGGGCTTCTCCGAACAGGGGGAGGACGCCCCTTACGAGTTCCTCCCGGACTACTCCATCCCCGGTATCGATAACGAGCGTGCGACGGTCATTCTCGCCGGGCTCGTGGGTGTTGCCGTGGTCTTCGTCCTGAGCACCGGGTTCGGCGCCTACCTGCGCCAGTCCCGCCGGAGCAACCAGACCTGAATCTCGACCGCTACATCCCCGGCGAAAGCGCCCTCCACCGCGCCGATGCCCGGCTCAAGTTCCTGCTGGTCATCGCCTTCATCCTCTCCGTGAGCCTGCTGCCGGTCGGCTCCTTCGCCGCGCTCGCCGCGGCCTGGCTCGTCCTGGTTGCCGTGTCCGTCCTCTCCCGGATCGGCCCCGTCCGCATGGTCCGCGGTTCCTTCATCGCCCTGCCGTTCATCGTCGCCGCGCTGCCCCTCCTCTTCACCCGCAAGGGCGACCCCATCGGCACCGTCGACCTCTGGCTGTTCGACCTCACCCTCAGCGGCGAAGGATTGCGCATGGTCCTCACGATCATGCTTAAGAGCTGGGTCAGCGTGCAGGCCGCCACCCTGCTGGTCTTCACCACGCCCTTCCACGACCTCCTCGAAGGGTTGGCCCGCCTCCGGTTGCCGGCCCTCATGGTCGCCATCATCTCGCTCATGTACCGCTACCTCGCCGTCCTCACCGGCGAGGCCAACCGCATGATGCGCGCCCGCGCCTCCCGTGCCGCCGTCGTACCCGGCGCCCGGCGCCCCGGCGCCGTCTGGCAGGCCCGCGTGGTCGGCAACATGGTCGGCGCGCTCTTCATCCGCTCCTACGAACGCAGCGAGCGCGTCTACCTTGCCATGCAATCCCGCGGCTACACTGGACACGTCCGCCACATCCACGA
>CAZRUZ010000087.1:0-10426 GCA_964603275.1 uncultured Anaerolineaceae bacterium
GACGGAGCCGCGGGACGTGGTTGCGGTTGGCCGCGCGGTCGCCGGGCTGCGCGGCTGGACGGCCGAGGAGACGCGCGCGCAGCTGGCCCGGAACACGCGTTCGGCGTTTCCGCGGCTGGTGGCGCCGGCTTACTGACCTTCGGTTTCGAAGGGGTTCGCCACGCCGTATTCCGCGGTGAGGATGTTCAGGAGGTCGCGCGTGGGGCGGGCGAGCGCCCGGTTCCGCGGCACGTGGACACCGATCTCCCGCTGGGCGGGCTGCTCCATATCCCGCAGGTCGACAGGGACGAGGGTGCCGCTTTCGCGTTCGCGGGTGATCGAGACGACCGGAAGGATGGCGACGCCCAGGCCGGCTTCGACCATGTGCTTGGTGGTCTCCATCGAGTCGAGCTCCATGGCCGATTCGGGGACCACCCCGGCGCGCAGGAACATGCTGTACGTCAGGCTGTGGTAGCTGGAGCCGCGTTCGAAGAAGAGGAACGGCTCGCGGCCGGCTTCGGCGATGGTGACGCCGCGTTTGCGGGAGAATGGGTGGCCGGGAGCGACCACGAGCGTGAGGTCGTCGTTGCAGAGGTGGATGGATTCGACTTCGGGGTGCTGGGCGAGGCGGGTGATCGCGATGTGCGTCTCGCCGGAGAGCATGCCCTCGATGATGTCCTCGGTCTGGCCGGTGCTCAGGTAGACGTGGATGCGCGGGCGGACCTGGCGGAACTTCTTCAGGATGCCGGGAAGGAGGTAGGTCGCGATGGAAGACGAGGCGCCGATGCGGAGGCTTCCGACATCGCCGTGGCGGACGGCTTCGATGGCGTCGGTGCCTTCCTGGACGGCGGTGAGGGCGCGCTGGGCGTGGGGCATGAAGGCGATACCGGCATCGGTCAGGGTGACGCTGCGGCCGGTCCGTTCGAAGAGACGCTCGCCGATTTCGCGTTCGAGCGATTGGATGCGGGCGGTCACGGATGGCTGGGTGAGAAACAGCGCCTCGGCGGCGCGGCTAAAGGAGCGGTGGTGGGCCACCTGGATGAAAGCTTCGAGCTGCGCGAGTTCCACGGCGTATCTCTCCCTCGGAGTGCCGGTACTATACCGAGTGTTGGTGCTGAATAGCGTTGATCCGGCGGGGGTTTCGCGCATCTTCGCGGGGCCGCTCAGAGCGAATCGAGGCGGACGCCCGGGCGGTGGACCACCACATCTCCGAGGACGCGCGCCTGGCAGGCGAGGCGCAGGCGGGGGTTTTCGACCGAGCGGGCGCCCCGTTGCCGGATGAGGTTCAGGCGCTCGTAGCGGCCGATGGGGGAGAGGCGGCCAACCCCGGAGATGACGTCCATGGCGCAATTGGTGCACTCGCCGGTGCGGTCGCAGCCGATCGGCCAGAAGTATCCGTGGGCTTCGACGGCGGCCATGACGGTCTCGTTCAGGGGCGCCTCGACTTCGATGCCGAGGGGTTCGACGCGGATGCGGGGCATGGGGCCTCCGAATCGAAGCCTACCGGATGGCGTGCCGCGAGATCGGCACTGGCCGCAGCCGCAGTGCCATCAGGCGCGCCGCACGGAGGCAGACCGCCGCGGTCAGGATGAGTCCCGCCATCGCCATGAACCCGGCAATCGAGAGCAGCCAGCGCGACGCGGTGGAGGGGGCATCTTCGAACACGAAGGGGATCGTCCGAAGCGGCCAGGCAGCGAAGAGGAGGTAGAAGCCGGCGGTGAGGGCGTTTTCCCAGGGGACGAAGCCGATGGTGAAGCGGGCCAGGACGATGTGGGCCATTGCGACCATCAGGGGGACGACGAAGCCGAGCAGGTAGGTGTGGCGGATGGCGCCATCTTCGTAGATGTTCAGGTCGTGGCCGCCGGGGAGCACGGCGGTGAGCAGGAGCAGCACGGCATAGGTGGCCGCGCCGATCCAGGCGAGCGGGACGATGAGGGCGTAGCGGGGGCCGCCCCGGCCGCGGCGGATGGCGGGAAGGACGCCAAACCAGGCGATGAAGAGCAGCAAGCCACCCCCAAAGACCGCATCGGCGACCCGTTCGAGCCATGCGAGGTGGTCCAGGTCGCCGAGTCCGGCGGAAACCAGCCAGGCGACAAGGCTCGTGTTCAGGATGCTGTAGGTGATGAGCTGGCGGTTGGCGGCCAGCGGCGGCAGGCCGACGTGCCCCACGATGGCGCGGAGGCCGATGCCGATGATGATGAAGGTGACGAAACCGCGGAGGAAAACCTCGGCGACGCTGTAGGAGATGTCGAGGGGGACAACGCCGGACTCGGCCTCGGCCAGGCCCCAGAGCGCCAGGGCTGCGGAGATGGCCAGCCAGGCGGCGGCCCCGCGGAAGAACAGCGGCTGCGGGTCAACGCGCACCGGCCGGTCGAGGGGGATCCTCCAGACGAGGAACGCGAAGCCCCCCGCGCCAGCGAGCGCCAGGAGTGCGCCGATGTAGGCGAGGAACTCGACGTTCTCGAACCAGACCTGCCCGGCTCCCATCAGGAGGGCGCCGGCGCCGAGTGTGGCCGGGAGCCCCACCCGTATGCGCAGGGCAAAAGGCGGGCGGCCGTAGAACCGGACCAGGAATTCCAGCGCCAGAGCAACCACGAAAGTCGCTACCAGCCCGAACAGCTGGATTCGCCCGTGGGCCTGGACGCTCTGGGTCCAACGCGAGGAGCCGATGCCGAGCTCGGCCGCTGCCAGGATGCCGAGGACCAGACCGGCGGCCACGGCGATCAGCGAGGCGGCGGCCATCCAGACGGCGAAGAACCAGGGGAGCGGTGGGAACCGCGGCGCGTGCGTGACCGGCTGGGCCCGGGTGACAAGGGGGATGGTTCCGCGGTCTGGCTGGTGAGTCATGTCCTTCGACCGTGGGGCCTGGGGATTGTTGCGGCTGCGACCTTTGTCACGTCCAGGGTGGATTATCCCGTGCGCGGCTCCGACCAGAAGGCCCCGTTGGGCGCCTCGTTGCGGGCGGGCCGGGTGGGGCCGTATTCGAGGATATCGAGGACACCGGACCAGAAGGCGGCGAAGCCGAGCGGCCGCCCGAGACCAGCTTCCGCCTCCTCGACGCTCATCGAATCGAGGAACTTCTCCCCGAAGTAGTCCAGGCTGGGGCGGGGCAGGATGACGATGTCCGAGCCGGCCCCAGCGAGTTGTTCGACGTAATCCCTGCCGCAGACAAGCCCGGCGACGTTGACGCGCTCGCCGAAGACGGTGTTCGTCACGCCCTGGACGCAGACATCCGCGCCGGTGACCGCCGAGAACTCGGCCGCGACACGGGCCAGGGTCGGCGCGATGAGGCTGGCCGTGCCGATCGTGGCGCTCCGGCCCTTGAGCGAGAGCGGGGTGGCCCGGCTCCGCAGGCGGCGCTTCGTCGCGGCCCAATCCTGGAGCATGGTGCGGACCATGCCGATGCCGTTTTCGTACTGGGGGAAACCGTCGTAGGCGGGAGCGCCGGGGACTGGCGCTCCCGCGGTGACGTAGAACTCATCGCTGCACTGCACGATGGTCGCCCCGAAGCGCCTGCGGAACTCCTTCTGGGACGGGGCGAGGATCCCCACGACTTCCCGGGCGTACTCCGGGGTGGGCCGCGTCAGCGAGATCCCGTCGCGTTTCAGGGCCCACTCTTCCAGCCGAGGACTCGCGCCAACCGGGACCACCGAGACGGTCAGGACCGTTGGGTAGAGCTCGCCGAGGTCGCGGATGGAGCGGGCGAGGTGCTCGCCGTCGTTGACACCGGGGCAGAGGACGATCTGGGTGTGCGCCTGGAGCCCGAGGCTGCCGAGGCGGCGGAGTTGTTCGAGGACATCCGGCGCGGTGGGGTTGGAGAGCATCCGCCGGCGGAGTCCTACCTCGGAGGCGTGGACGGAGACGTTCAGGGGGCTCAGCCGCTGCTCCTCGAGCCGCGCCCAGTCGTCTTCGGTCAGGTTCGTCAGGGTGACGAAGTTGCCGTGGAGGAAGGAGAGGCGGTAGTCGTCGTCCTTGGTGTAGAGGGTCTTGCGCATGCCCTTTGGCAGGCCTTTGAGGAAGCAGAAGAAGCAGTTGTTGTTGCAGAGGATGACGTCATCCCAGGTGGCGCGCTCGAACTCCAGGCCGAGGTCCTCATCGATGTCCTTCTCGAAGACGACGAGGTCGTCGAGGCCGTTGGCCTTGCGGATGTGGACTTCGACTTCCTCATCGGCGGCGTAGAACTGGAGGTCGACGACGTCGCGGAGGATGTGGCCGTTGGCGGAGAGGACACTGTCGCCGGGTTCGATGCCGGCCTCCTCCGCAAGCGAGCCGGGGCGGACACCGGAGACCATGCCGGGCGTGGGGGACTTGCGATTTGCGAGTGCCGATTGGCCATTGGCAGTGGGGGCGGTGGGCATGGTCAGGCGCCGATGAGTTCGCGCAGGCGCATCTCGACCTGGTCGATCGAGTAGTCGGGGGTCGAAGCGCCGGCGGTGAGCCCGATGCGTTCGGCGCCCGCGAACCAGTCCCGTTCGAGCTCATCGGGGCCTTCGATGTGGTAGGCGCGGGTGCCCTGTTCTTCGCAGGCTTCCTTCAAGTGGCGGGTGTTGGCGCTCTTGCGCCCGCCAACCACGACCATCACATCGACCGTGGCGGCGAGGGCAGCAGCGGCCTCTTGCTGGCCGGTGGTGGCGTGGCAGAGCGTGTTGACCACGTGGAAGTCGAAGTTCTTGTCGCGCTGGAGGAGCATCAGGTTCGAGACGAAGCGGGCGAAGTCTTCCATCTTGTGGGTGGTCTGGGCCATCACGCCGATCTTGTTCGGGAAGCCCCCGGGGAACGTGTCCACGAGCTGCTTCAGCTCTTCATAGCTGGAACCGGGGACGATGGTGGCGTGGCTGAAGCCGTTGCGGGAATCGGTCCAGCCGACGATGCCACGGACTTCTTTGTGTCCGGGGTCGCCGAAGATGAGGACGTGCCAGCCATCGCGGACGAACTTCTGGGCGTAGCGCTGGGCGCGGGTGACGATGGGGCAGGTGGTATCGATGATCTCGAGGCCGGCGCCTTCGAGCTGCCGGACGACACTCTCGCCGACGCCGTGGGCGGTGATCGCCACGCGGCCCTGCTGGACGCGCCCGGCGGTGGCCAGGCCGACATCGCCGTCGATCTCGTCGGGCCCGGGGAGCTGGACGACACCGGAGCGTTCCAGCCCGCGGACGACGTGGGGGTTGTGGACGATTTCGCCGACGGAATACACGGGCCGTTCCGGGGTCGCCTCGCCTTCCATGATCTGGACGGCGCGGCGGACGCCCATGCAGAACCCCATTTCACTGGCTCGGATGATCTGGACCACGTGGCTCCTCGGTGGCAGTGCCCTCAGAACCAGTATAGGGAGGGTGGTAGGACTCGGGTAACATCGCCTTGATGGCGGCGTAGATGCGGTCGGTAAGTTCGCCCACCTGCTGCTCGGTGGGGCGTCGCACGGCGGCCACGGCGATGGGCTCGCCGATGGTGAAGGTAAAGCGCGGCCGACGGAAGACGATCAGCGGGTTCCGGAGACGTTCGGTCCCGGTGATGGCGCAGGGGACGATGGTTGCCCCCGAACGCAATGCGATCATGGCCGTGCCGGGGTGGGGCGGGCCCATGTAGCCGGTGCGGGAGCGGGTGCCTTCGGGGAACATGCCGATGACGCCGCCGCGCTTGAGGATGCGCTCCGCGTTCAGCATGGCGGCAAGGTCGGCATCGAAACGGCGGACCGGGAAGGCGCCCCAGAGCCGGATGATCAGCCCGAGGGGGAGCTTGAACAGCTCGATCTTGGCCATCCAGCGGATGCGCCGCCGGGCGATGCCCGCGCCGACGATCGGCGGGTCGGCGTTGTTCAGGTGGTTGGAGACGACGAGCAGGGGGCCTTCGAGCGGCACATTTTCGCGGCCGCTCACCTCCCAGCGCCCGACCGTCCAGAGCACGCCGCGGAGCAGGCGCGTGCACGACCAGTAGAACGGCGGCACGAATGTCTCGATGCGGGGGAGCTTCAGGCGCTCGCGCATTGGACCTTCTCCAGGGCGAGTTCGAGGACTTCAGCGAGGCTGAGCGCGGTGGTGTCGATGACGATGGCATCCCCGGCGGCGCGCAGCGGGGCCACTTTGCGGGTGCTGTCGATCACGTCGCGCTGATGGATGTCCTTTCGGGCCTCGGCATCGCCCTGGGCCTGTCCCCATTCCCCTGCCTGCCTGCTACGGCGCTCGGCCCGGGCGTCTTCCGAGGCTTCGAGGTAGAACTTGAGCGGCGCATCGGGGAGGACCACGGTGCCGATATCGCGCCCGGCGAGGACTGCCAGGCCCTTCGCCGCGATGGCTCGTTGCTGGCTGACCATGGCTTCGCGGACCGAGGGCAGGGCGCTGTAGTGGCTGACGTTGGCCTCGACCTCGGGGTCGCGGAGGCGGTCTGTTACGTCTTCATCGCCGAGGAAAATGCGGGTGGTTGCCCCGGCCTCGACGCGGAGGTCGAGCTCGCGGACGAATTCGCGCGCGGCCGCGTCATCGACCGGCAGGCCCGCACGGACGGCGGCGAGGGTGACGGCGCGGTACATGAGGCCCGTATCGAGGAAGGCGTAACCGAAGCGTTCGGCCAGCTCCATCCCGAGGGTGGACTTGCCGGAGGCGGCGGGGCCGTCGATCGCGATGGGAGTGGGGAGGTCTCGGGACACCGGGGGCGGATCGTACTCTGTTCCGGCCGGCGCCGCCTCGGCGGCGGCATCGCGGCGGGACGTACCTGTGCGGTAGAGCGCGTCGACTTCCTCCGGGGTGAGTTCGCGGAACGCGCCGGAGCCCAGCGTCCCCAGGTGGAGCGGCCCGACGCGGATGCGGCGGAGGTGGTGCACGCGGCGGCCGAGGGCGGTCATCATCCGCCGGATCTCGCGGTTCTTGCCTTCGCGGAGGGTGAGCAGGAGCCAGGCACCGGCGGCCGGTCCTTCTTCGCCGGGCATGGTGGCAGGGGGCATGGCCGGGCGGGCGGCAACCGCGCGGAGCCTGTCGCCGCCTTCCTCGATGCCGCGGACGAGGCGTTCGAGGTCACGCTTCGACAGCACGCTATCCAGCCCGACCAGGTATTCCTTTTCAACCTCGTAGCGCGGGTGGGTGAGGAGGTCAGTGAGGTGGCCATCGTTGGTGATGATGACCAGCCCCTCGGAGTCCAGGTCGAGGCGGCCGACGGGGTGGAGCTGGATATCGCCGATGGGGATCAGGTCGAGGACGGTTTCGCGGCCCTGGTCGTCGCGGGCGGTGGTGACGAAACCGGCGGGTTTGTGCAGGGCGAAGTAGCGGTAACGGGTCTTCAGCACAGGGACGCCATCGACGGTGATCTCGTCGGTCTCGGGGTCGGCGCGGGCGCCGAGGGTGTCCTGGACGGCGCCGTTGACGGCGACACGCCCGGCGAGGATGAGCTCCTCGGCGACGCGGCGGGAGGCGACCCCGGCGTTCGAGAGGATTTTCTGGAGGCGTTCAGCGGGCACGGCGGGCCTCGATCGTGCGGCGGATGATGGGCACGGCGCGTGTTGCCGTGATGCCCGCACTGAGTCCGAGGATACCGAAGAGGATGACTAGCGGCGCGTTGAGGCCACCGCGCCCGCCATCGATCAGGGTGACGGCCTCCTCGCTGCGGTCCGCTGCGGACGGTTGCCCGTTGCTGCTGCTGGCTCCCGCCTGCGGCGCGCGTGCGAAGACGTTCGGGCCGCCCGGCGTGGGCCGGAGGGTGGTGGCCCATTCGGCCTCGCCGGTTGCCAGCTGCGAGGCGTCGACGCCGATGGTCTGGCCGGCTTCGGGCGCGGCGGGTGGAGGGTCGAACACGCTCGTGTTCTCGCCGTAGGACATCTCATCGACGATGGAGCCGTCGGGGGCGAGCAGGCGGAGGCGGTCGCCGCTGTTGCCGAGGCCATTGCCGAGTTCGCCGTCCGCGGGCGAAACCGTAAGCACACCGGCCGGGATGGCTGCTGTCGCGCCAGAGATCAACACGTAACCACCCCCGGCGATGAGGAGCGAGGGCAGGGTGTCGCGCGCGGAGCCGTCTTCGATGATCCAGCCCGCGAGGTCGATGGGCTCGGTTCCGGTGTTCACCAGCTCGACCCACTCGTAGGACCCATCACGGCCCGGCTCGGCCGGATCGCTGAGGACCTCGGAGAGGCGGAGGGGAAGGGCAGATGGCGGGCCTACGAGGACTGGTCCGGTCCAACCGGAAAGGTGTCCGGAGTTCGTGGCCGGGGGTGCATCTCCGTCCGCGGCGGGTCGAGCTCCGGGGGCGCCGGGCGTTTCCCCTGCCGATGCGGGTGAGGGTTCGGCCGGCGCCGTTGGGACGAAGAATGCGTCATCGAAGCATCCGGAAGACGTGCCCTCCGGCCAGGTCATGAGCCTGAAGCGTGCGGAATTCGCCCCGGCCGGGGCCTGGAGCGGACCGGTCGCGATGGGCGTCCAGGCGCCGGCCCCGGTCCTCGAGCTTTCGTCCTGGGAGAGTTGTTGGCCGCTCCCGTCCATGGATGCGTACCAGCTGACCCTGATGCCGGCTTCCGCGGAGCCTTCCACCCGGGCGTGGACGCCCGCGGCGTACCAGCTCCCGGGCGCGACCGGGATGGCCTGGTAGATCCACTTCGCGCTGGCTGTGGATGACCTGTGGCAGGCGGCACGGGCGCCGGAGGCGGCATCGCCAGTGGACGCCAGCTCGCCGCCGTAGCGGGACCAGGCGGCGGGCACCCCGTCGACCAGGTGTTCGAAACCGCCATTGGTCAGCAGTCCGCCCCCATCCTCTCCCGGTTGCGGGGATACAGCGGTGGTCGCCGTCGCGGTTGTGCCCGGTGTTGTGGTGGATACCGGCGTCGTGGTTTTCGTCGGTGTGGCGGTCTTTGTTGGCGTCGCAGTTTTCGTCGGAGTGGCGGTGCGGGTTGGTGACGGCGTGCGCGTCGGCGTGGGTGTCCTGGTCTCCGTTGGTGTGCGAGTCGGCGTCGAGGTCGGGGTCTCGGTGGGCGTGCGGGTTGGCGTGGGCTGGGTGGTTGGGGGCGGTGTCGGCGTGATCGTCGGCGTCGAGGTGGGCTCTGGCGTGGGGGTTTCGAGGGCGGGCTGGACGGTGAGCACGGCGTTGTCCAGCTTCGCGGCAAGGCCCACCGGGCCGGTGACCCGGATGGTGAAGGCGACGTATGCGGTGCCCGGCGGCGCCGTCACGCCCACCACCGTGGACTGCTGCTTCCCGCCGCCGAGCGCGACCGTCGCCCCTTGCGCGCCCGGTGGGATGGGGCCGAAACCATCATTGCGGAATTCCAGGGAGATGGCCGCGCTCAACCCGGGCTGGCCGGAGACTTCGACCGAGCCGGTGAAGCGCAGCCCGGGGCCTGCCTCGAACACCTGGCTCACGGTCGCCGGTGAGGCGGTGAGTGTGACTTCGAGCGCGTTGCCGGAGCCCGGGTTCGCCACGAGGCTGGCTGACGCGCCCTGCACCTGCCAGGAGTCACCCGGCGGTGTCTCGAAGCCGGGGTCGAGCAACGTTGGGTCAGCCATGGCGGGGCCGGGCGCACGCAGCAGCGCGGCCAGAAAGACGGCCAGTACAGCCGACCCAGATCCCGCAGCACCCCGCATCGGCGGGGATACTACATGATCCGGATGTCAGCGTGCGATGAGTGGGGCGCCACCGAGGTGGGAGCCTGCATCGACGATGAGGAACTCGCCGGTGATGAGGTCGGCGCCTTCGACGAACCAGACGGCGGCCTGGGCCATATCCTCGGGGGTGCCGGCCTTGCGGAGGGGGGTGTTGCGCTCCTGCGCGGCGACGGCAGCCTCGTAGGCCGCATCGCCCATGCCGCCGCGGAGCCAGCGTCCCTGGATGAAGCCGGGGCAGATGGTGTTCACGCGGATCTCCGGGCCGAGGGCGCGGGCGAGGGAGAGGGTCATGGTGTTAAGCGCCCCTTTCGAGGCGGTGTAGGCGATGGAGCTGCCGACGCCCATCACGCCGGCGATAGATGAGACATTGACGACTGCCCCACGGCCCTGCTTCTTCATCTGTTCAGCCACGGCGCGGGTCATCTGGTAGGGGCCGATGACGTTGACCGCGTAGATGCGGTGGAAGTCATCGGCAGTGAGGCCCTCAAGGTTGGCATGATTGACGAACTGGGTGGTGCCGGCGTTATTAATGAGGCCATCGATGCGGCCCCACTTTTCGATGGCGGCGGCGGCCATGCGGCGGCAATCGGCGTCTTCGGAGACATCGGCCTGGCAGAGCAGGGTCTGCACGCCGAGCGCTTCGCATTCGCGTTGGGTCTCGCGCGCTTCGGCCTCGCTCTTCGTGTAGTTGATGACGACGTTGCAGCCCTTGCTGGCGAGGAGTTTCGCACAGGCCGCGCCAACGCCAGTTGCCGAGCCGGTGACGATGACCACGCCGCCGTTGATGTCCATGCTGGTGCCCTCCGGGGTAGTGGTGGGGAGTCTACGCGGGGGTGGGCGTGGGCGCAGCCGGGAGGGGTGCGGCGGCCGTA
>CAZRUZ010000088.1:0-3303 GCA_964603275.1 uncultured Anaerolineaceae bacterium
TGGCCTGGAACGTCCGCCTGATGACGGTGAAGGTGCTCGACTGCCAGGGCGAAGGGCGCATGCCGGATGTCGCCGACGGGATCGAGTACGCGGTGCGCAACGGGGCGCGGATCATCAACGTCAGCGTCGCCTCGAAGCCCGGCGACCAGGAGGCGGATAGCCCCCGGCTGCGGGCGGCTCTGCAGCTGGCTCAGGACATGGGCGTGATCGTTGTCGCCGCGGCGGGGAACCACCCGGTCGGTTCATCGCAGGCGGGGACGGCCTATCCCGCGGCCTACACGGAGTTCGCAAACCTGATCGCCGTCGGGGCATCGAACAATCTGAACGGCAATCGCTGGGCGCCGTATTCGAACTACGGCCCGGCGATCGATTTCGCCGCGCCCGGCAACCGCCTGGTGAGCACCACGCGGACCGATATTGGGCTGACCAACCCCTACGCCGAGATCGGCGACCCGAAAGACGGCTACGACGGCGGCACGAGCTACTCAACGCCACTCGTGAGCGGGATGTTTGCGCTCATGATGTCGCGCAACTCCAGGCTGAGCGCGGCGGATTACATCAAGGCGGCGCGCGATGCTGCGACGCCGGCCGAGGCTGCGCCCCACGGCCAGAACTGGGCCGGTTCGGGGATTATCAACATGGCTGCGGCGGTGGCGCGCATCCCGATGTCGATCAGCGGGTCGCCCCTGAAGGACTGGAAGGACGTGCCCGGGGGGACCCAGATAGAGGCCTTCGTCGAGGGGGCGAAGTGTGGTGAGACCACGGCCCAGGGCTTCGGCCGGGTGAGCTTCTACGCGGTGAAGGTCGCGAGTGCCGCCGAGACGCCCGGTTGCGGCCTGGCCGGGCGCAAGGTGCAGCTCTACGTCGGCGGATCGCCTGCGACGCCGGAGTTCACCTGGGCGCAGGCGGACGAGGACCTCGGGCTCGTAGGGAAGGATGTCAGCTCGGTTTCGGCCACGCCCGGGGGGTTGATCGTGCAGCAGCTGAACGGGCAGTGGTCCAACGTGGCCCACCTCGACCCGACCGGCCCGCTGCCGGGCGCCGCCTCGGGCCTGCCCACGCCCTGGAACGTGATCTACCGCTGGGACCCGCTCAAGATGTTCCTCGACCTGCCGGGCGCCTACCTGCGTTTCGCGCGGCTGGCCCCGGCCTACGTGAGCGACTACCCGGTTATCCAGCAGTACGACGCCTACTGGGTCGATGCGCCCGGGGCGAACATGGCGACGCTGAACCCCAACCCGCCCCCGGGGCGCACCGTTGAGCTGAAGCCGGGCTGGAACAACTTCACCTATACCGGAGTCAGCAAGTCCGTGGCCGATGCGCTCGCCGGGGTGACATACACCCAGGTGTTGCAGTTCGATAACCCGACGAGCACGTGGCTCTCGTACCTCCCCGGCCAGCCGCGCTACCTGAACGATTTCGGCGGGCTGTTCCAGTTCAAGGTGTACTGGGTGTACGTGAGCGAGCCGGCGACCCTGGTGATGCAGTAGCCGATCTCGCGAGAGCGTGCGCCACGTCATAGAAACGGGGGCGTGGCGGCCCTACGCTGCAGGCCTCAGTTGAGGAGGGGCCTGCATGCCGAATTCAGATTGGGACGTTGTCGTGATTGGTTCGGGGCTGGGCGGGCTGACCGCCGCGGCCTACCTGGCGGCGATCGGGAAGCGCGTCGCGGTGCTCGAACAGCACTACGTGGCCGGCGGCAACGCCCACGTCTTCCGCCGCATGAAGAAGTTCGAGTTCGATGTTGGCGTGCACTACGTGGGCGATTGCGGGCCCGGCGGCAGCCTGCCGACCGTCTTCGGGGGCCTCGGCCTGGGCGGCAAAGTCGAGTGGGTGGAGATGGACCCGGACGGGTTCGATACCCTCATGTTCCCGGGGGTCACCTTCCGCGTGCCGAAGGGCTGGGACCGGTACCGCGAGCGGCTGGTGGCCACCTTCCCGGACGACGAATCGGCCATCCACCGCTGCATCGATGTCCTCCAGAACGTCATCGCGCAGCAGGGGAAGGTGCGGATGCCCGTCACCCCGGCGGATTATCCCCGCCTGATGGAAGAGGCGCCGGACTTCCTGAAATGGGGAATGCGCCCCCTGGGCGAACTCTTCGATGACTGCGGGCTGGGGCCGAAGGCGCGGGCCGTGATCGCCGGTGAGTGCGGGGACTATGCGACGCCCCCGTCGCGCACGCCGGTGATGCTCCATGCCGGCCTGCTCAACGGCTACCTGAAGGGCGCCTACTACCCGCGCGGCGGCGGCCAGGTGCTCCCGGCCCACCTCGTTGACGTGGTCCGATCGAATGGCGGCGAGGTCCGCACCCGCACCCGCGTCGAGCGCATCCTGGTCGAGGAGGGGCGAGCGGCGGGTGTCCGGCTCGATACCGGCGAGGAGCTACGCGCCCCGGTGGTGATTTCCAACGGAGACCTGAAGCGGACGATGCTCGACATGGTGGGCGAGGAGCACCTTTCGCCGGCGCTGCTGGAGCGCGTGCGCGACTTCCGCATGGCGCTGCCGTTCTTCGTTGTCTACCTCGGGCTCGATATCGACCTGCGCGAGACCATGCCGCGGACCAACTACTGGTACTTCGATTCGTTCGATATCGAGGGGATGTACCAGGATGCGACCGAGGGCCGGATGCCGCAGGACTTCTTCTGCTTCATCTCGGTCGGCTCCGTGAAGGACCCGGAGACCGAGACGATCGCGCCGAAGGGGTATTCGAGCCTGGAGATCATGACGATCGTGCCAGCCGACCACCGCTTCTGGGGCGTGGAGGAAGGGCCCGTGGCGGGCGAGCGCTACCACCGCAAAGAAGGCTATCGCAGCTTCAAGGACGAAGTGGCTGACCGGCTGGTCGAAGGCGCCGAGCGCCTCATCCCCGGGCTGCGCGAGCACATCGTCTGGCAGGAGGCGGCAACGCCGATCACCCACGAGCGGTATGCATTCTCGACCGGCGGCACGTCCTACGGCATCGAGCTGGCGATCGACCAGTTCGGGCCGAACCGGCCATCGCCGAAGACGGAGATCGAAGGGCTCTACCTTGCCGGGGCGAGCACGATGTTCGGACACGGGATTTCCGGGGTGATCCGCGGCGGCGTGGGCACGGCCAGCATGGTTGCCGGGCGGGACCTGATGGCCGAAGTCGCAGCGGGCGCGGTGTTCGGTGACCCTTCAAAGCTCACCGGCGGGGGGCCGGACTGGGACCCGTGGGAGGCCAGCCGCTAACCGGTCAGTTGCAGGTGGCGCCGCCCACGGCGATGTTCGTGGACGCCGTCCGCGATTGGCCATCCTTGAACAGCGTGGTCAGCGTGA
>CAZRUZ010000088.1:3403-10388 GCA_964603275.1 uncultured Anaerolineaceae bacterium
TGCGGCGGCCGCCGTCCCCGTCGCCACCCCTCCGGCGTTGGCCGGGCCGGCGGAGCGCGTCCCCGCGGTGGATTCCTGCGGGGTTGGCGATGAGCGCACTTCCTCGGTCGGCGCGGGCGCGGCCAGGATGGGGCCGCCCGAGTCGCTGCTGCCGTTATTCACGAAGATCGCCGCGGTCAGCAGCCCGATTCCCGCGACGACAAGGACGCCGCCGAGGGCGGTCATCATGCGCGATGCACCGGTGCCCGCGCTCCGCGGCGCTTCCAGGTAGCCGATCGAGCGCGCGAAGGCGACGGTGGCCGATTCGAACTCGCGCGGCTGCTCGATATTCGCCGCGTGCCCCGCTTCGGGGAGGTGGACCGTGCGGACCAGCCCCCGGGGCAGGCGTTCGGCGAACCCCTCTGCTTTGGGCGCGAAGTCGGCATCGCGGTCCCCGACCACCAGCAGCAGCGGGACCTCGAGGTCCGGGTGGCGCTCGTAGGCGTTGACCTCGGCGACGAGCGCCTCCGCCGTGCCGGCAAACCCCTCGGGCTGGAGGCGGTCAAAGTCGCGCACCAGCATCTCCCTGGAGCCGGGGTCGAGCCGGCGCGAATGGGCGGGGTACAGGCGGGTGCCCCGGAGGAAGCCGGTGCCCTCATCGCGCACGCGCGCCGCCATCGAGGCCATGCCCTGGCGGGCCGATTCGCGCCATGCCGGGTCGCCGGCGGCCGAGCTCGAGTTGATGACGACCACGCCGGCAACCCACTCCGGCGCATCGAGGGCCACCCGGAGCGCGAGTGCCCCCCCGAGCGAATGGCCGCAGAGCAGCACGCGCTCATATCCAAGGTGGTCGAGAAGGCCGAGCAGGCGGCGGACCGCATGCTCCGGTGCGTAGGCCGCGGGGTCGGCGGGCGCGTCGGAGGAGCCGTGGCCAAGCAGTTCGGCCGTGATCACGGTGAAGTGCTGCGACAGCCCCTCGATGTTCGCCGCGAACGATGCCGCGCTCGCCGTGAAACCGTGGACAAGGACGATCGGGGGCGCATCGGCCGGGTGCGGGTACACCTCGTAGCTGATGCGTTGCCCGGGCGGACCAAAGAGCGGCATAGGCCGACTGTAGGCGTGGTCTCCCGGAGGCGCAAGACAGCGCACGGCGCCGGACCGGGCCCGGGTCTCCCCTTAGATCGGTTCGTCACACTCCATGCGGGCCACGTCGTCGATCGTCTCGCGCCGGGCGATGAGGGTGGCCCGGCCATCCTCCCAGTACACCTGGGCTGCCCGCCCCATCGAGACGTAGTTGGAGGACATCGCGGCGCCGTAGGCCCCGGCATCGTGGAGGACCACGAGGTCACCGGGTTCGGGGCGGGGAAGGTCCCGCGGCTGGAGCAGCTCCTGGTCATCGCGGGTGAAGACATCGCCGCTTTCGCAGAGCGGCCCGGCGACGACGAACGGTTCGGGGTCGCGCCCTTCACCGGCGCCGGCGATGGAGATGTGGTGGTACGAGCCGTACATCGCCGGGCGGACCAAATCGTTGAAGCCCGCATCGACCATGATGAACTCGTGTCCCGGCCCCTTCTCGTTCGAGCGCGTGGCTTTCACATCCTTCACCCGGGCGACGAGCAGGGCCATCCCGGCGACGGGGTAGCGGCCGGGCTCGATTTCGATGCCGACGGGCCGCTCGGCAGCGGCGGAAAGGCGGCGGACGCCGGATTCGAGGATCCCGCGGAACTCGTCCAGCGGGTAGGCGGGCGCGTTCGGCCGGTAGGGGTGGGGGATGCCGCCGCCCAGGTTCACGGCGCGGACATCCGGGTAGTCCGGCAGCAGGTGGCTGAACAGCCCGACCAGCTTCTCCATGTTCTCGCTGAACTCGCGGATCTGGGGGCCGGTGCCGACGTGCGCGTGCAGCGCCACCACGGGGAACCCGGCTTCGCGCGCGAGCCGCAGCGCCGCCTGGTGGTCTTCGTACCAGATGCCGTGCTTCGAAGAAGGGCCGCCGGTATCGCACGCCTGGACGTGACCGTGGCCGAATCCCGGGTTGATGCGGATCGCGATGGGGCCGCGGTACCCGGCTTCCGCGAGCTCACGGATCATCCCCGGCGAGCCAACGTTCGGGAGGATGCTGTTCTCGACGACCACCTGCAGCGCGTTGTCGCGAAACACGTCGGCGGTGTACATGACGACCGGCGGTTCGTTGCCCATGGCGAAGCCGGCCCGCTTCGCCCGGAGCACCTCGTTGCCGCTGACGGCGTCGATCCACATGCCGTGGGCGAGGGCGCGTTCGAGCACCCGGCGCGAGGAGTTGGCCTTGACGGCGTAGCGGCACTGTATGCCCTCGCCGGCAGTCAGCGCGGCGAGGGCGGCGAACCCCCGGTCGAGGATGCCGCCATCGTAGAAGTAGAAGGGCGTGCCAACCCTGTCGGCAATCGCCTGGAGCGGGTACTGAGAGAGGTCCATAGGGAAAGGATAAACCGCACCCGGGCCGATGGGCTCAGGCGGGCACGTAGAGATTGCGGCTGCGCACCCGGTTCCTGCGTCCGTGGAGGTGGAGCAGCTGGTGGAAGGCGGTCAGGCGGGCGCGGGCCCAGCCGGCATACGTCTCCGGTGCGCGCCCGTCGAGGTTGAGCTGGCTGGCCGACCGTGCCGCGAGTTCCAGGGCGGCGTACGCCGCGGCGCCGGTCAGCAGGACGTGTTCGAGGTGGGGCGGCAGGGTCGATCCGGAGCCATCGAGCGTGTGCGCGGCCGTGCACAAGACGAGTGCATCAGCCCCATCCGGTGCGCTGGCCGAGTGGATGGTGAGCGTGGCGTGCCAGCGGGCGAATCGGACGAGGGCCGGGGGGAAGAGCCCCGCCGGGTATTCCACCGCCTCGACATCGATCAGGCCGGTGATCGAGGTTAGCGCGAGTTCACGGCTGCCGGGCGTGGTCGCCAGCGTGACGGCCAGCTCGCGCGGGATGGCGCCATTGAACTCGGCGAGGGCGTGCGCGATGTGCCGGTCGAGCGCGTCATCGTCCCAGTGGAGGGCATCGGGGTCTCCGAGGTCCAAACGGAGGGCGGTGCGGATATCGCTGAGGGTGGTCATGCCGCCGACCGTACGCACCGGGTGCGGCAGCTCCGAGACCCGTGTGGCACACGATTGCCGGCAAGGATTGCCGTGGCACACTCGCAGTACCCCACACTGGAGCAACCAGGAACGATGCATCCGTGGCACGACATCGCCGTCGATCCGGACACGATCGAGACGCATCTCCCGGTGGTCATCGAGATCCCGGCCGGAAGCAAGAACAAGTACGAGCTGGATAAGCCGAGCGGGATCCTGAAGCTGGACCGCGTGCTCTATAGCTCCGTGCGGTACCCGGCGAACTACGGCTTTATCCCCCGGAGCTACTGCGACGACGGCGACCCGCTCGACGTGCTGGTGCTCGGGCAGGAGCCGGTGCATCCGCTGACGTTGATGCACGTACGCCCCATCGGCCTGATGCACATGCGCGACCAGGGCAAGGCCGACGACAAGATCCTCGCGGTCCACGCGCACGATCCCGCCGTGGACCACATCAAGGAGCTCGAGCAGGCGCCGCCGCACGTCATGACTGAGATCCATCGCTTCTTCCTGGACTACAAGGTGCTGGAGGAGAAGGAAGTGGTGGTCGACCCGTTCCAGGGGCGCGAGCACGCGATCACGGTGATCCGGCAGGCGCTGGCGGATTACTGGACGATGCGGGCCACCGAGAAGTAGAAAGGCCGGCGCCTGCCGGGGCGCGACTCAGGCGCTGTAGCGGGCGGCGAAGTCGGCCTCATCGAGGCGCGCGCCGTGGCGGCGCTCGCTCACCGCGAGTTCCATGCGCGTGAGCTGGGCGAGTCCTTTGCGCGTATCGCTCGCAACGCGAGCCTTGTCCTGCCGCTTCAGGCGGTGTTTGAAGAGCCAGTAGGTGAAGGCGCGCCAGTCGCCATAGGACACCTCGTGTGTCATCAGGATGCCGGTCTCTTCGTAGTGGAGGCTGAAGAGCTCTTCGCGGCTCTTGCCGTAGATGCGCTGGTACATCGGCTCATCAACACGGCCATCCTGCCCCCAGGCGCGGCTGCGGACTTCCTTGTGGATTTCCTCTTCGACGCTGAGCTGGAGCGCTTCCTCCACCAGCACGCCGTAGAGGAAGTTCAGGTGGGCGCTGTGCTTCACGGTGCCGATGCGGAGGGCGAAGTCGTTGTCCTCCATCTCCAGTGGCCAGCGGTTCTCCCAGATGAGGGCGTCGCGTTCGGCGGGCGGGACGAGGTCCGGCACTTCATCGAGCAGGCGTTCGGCCAGGAGCAGCCAGTCGAACGCTTCGCCGTTGATCAGGTAGCGGTAGTCGCGCTGGCCGATGCGCTCGCCGGGCAGGCGCCAGCGGGCGACGGCGTCGAGCACGGCCTCGAACCAGTGCTGGCCGTCCTGGATCGCCTGGCGCATGCGCAGGACGGTTTCGTCCGGGGCGGGCAGTTGCTGGCCTTCCTCGATCTCGCCTTCGAGCAGAGGAGTCCGGGGCTCGGCTGATGTCGGCATGGCGGACACTTATGGTACCAGAGACCGCCGTGACGGCAGCCGAGCGTGAAGAAGCTCACTGAATTCTTGACGAATCGGGCCCTATCAGGGTTTCCCCGATTGGCCGCGCCCGCAACACCGTAAACGATAAGGGAGCGGCAGCTGCGGCCGGAGGAAGAGATGCTGGTGGTGTGTGCGTGGTGCGGGAAAACGATCTCGGGAGATGGGAAGGGTCCGGTGTCTCACGGCATCTGTCCTTCGTGCGCCTTTTCGGTTGAGCACGCCTTCCACAAGTCGATGGCGCGGCGCGGACGCGTCCGGGCGATTCCCGGCCGGAAACCGGCCCAACACGGCGCGACCATCCCGCTTCCAGGGTTCGGCCGCCTCCTGCACAGCACCCCGGAGAGCGCGGCCGGCTAGGTCCTCGCACCCGGCACGATGGTGCTCACCGCTTCCCAGCAGAGTTCGGCCACGCGCGCGGCGGGCAGCCCCGCATCGATGACGGTCCAGCGTTCGGCGGCAGCCCGGGCCTGGAGGAGATACCCCTCGCGCACCCGCTCATGAAACTCGCGGTTTTCCAGGCCGGTGCGGATGGCTTCGCTTTCGCCGTGCTTGCGCGCGAGGCCGGTCTCGGGCGGGACGTCGAGGTACACCACGAGGTCTGGTTCGAGCCCTCCCGTGGCGGCGGCGTTCGCCGTGCGGACGACCACCGGGTCAAGCCCACGGGCGTGGACCTGGTAGGCGAAGGTGCTCGGCGAAAAGCGGTCGCAGATGACCGTCTCCCCGCGTCCGAGGGCCGGAGCGATCACGGCGGCGACGAGCTGCGCGCGCGCGGTGAGAAAGGCGAACAGCTCGGCCCAGGGCGTCAGGTCCTCATGCAGCAGGCCGCGGATGCGCTCGCCCGCGGCGGTACCGCCCGGCTCCCGGGTGTGCAGCACGGGGATCGCCCGCGCCTCGAGTTCGCGGACGACGGCGAGGGATGCGGTGCTCTTGCCCGAGCCTTCGCCCCCTTCGAAGACGATGAAGCGTCCGCGCTCAGCGCCCAACGCCGGCGCCCTGCCCGAGGGGGAGGATCTTCACGCGGCGGAGCGGCTCCTTGCCGGAGCTCCGGCTATCGAGGTTGTAGCGCGTGGCGAGCTGGTGCTGGACCCGGCGGACGTAGCTGTTCGCCGGGGGAAGTTCAATCGGGCGGCCCTCTTCGATGACCTTCGCGATGGCGTCCTCGGTCTCACGGAAGACATCGACCATGGGGTCGCGCCGGGCGCCGCGCACGCTGCCCTCGCCATCGCCGCGGAACTGGAACAGCACCTGCTCGAGTTGCAGGGCGCTGTTGCTCTTCACCACGTACATCGGGATGTTGCGCTCTTCGGCTTCGCGGAGGGCGGCGGGCTTGCTGCGGTAGTAGTTGCGCATGGTGAGCACAGCATCGGCTTCGCGGACGTCTTCCACGAGCTCGACCGGCGCGCCCGCGGAGCGGATGGCCGATTCGAGCCGCGCCCGCGGGATGCCGAACGGGTAGAGGTGCGTCACGCGTCCGGCCGTCCGGGTTGGCGCATCCGCACGGTCATCGCCGCCGGGTTCGAAGAGGTGGGTATCGCGGTGTTCGCGTTCGCGCACGTGGCCGCCGCCACGCCGCCGGCCGATCTCCCAGGTGGGCTGGCTGGGGCGAGCCGTCTGCTGCGCGCCAGAGCCGAGGCGCGCGTCATCGCGGCCGGAATCGTCGACGATCTCGATCCGGCCGCTGCTGCCGAGCTGGCGGGTCTCCGGCCGCGCCTCGTAACCGCGCAGCATGGCATCGACGGTCTCGGCCACGTTCTTGTGGATGGCGACACGCTGCCAGCTTTCGATCTCGATGACGACATCGAAGGTGGGCGGCGCCTTGCGTTCGAGGATCGACTTCTGGGTGCCCCGGCGGCGGGCTTCTTCGTCGCCGAGCGTTACGGACTGGATGCCGCCGATGAGGTCGGCCAGCGTTGGGTTGAGCATCAGGTTTTCGAGCGAAGTGCCGTGGGCAGTGCCGACAAGCTGGACGCCGCGCTCGGCGATGGTGCGGGCGGCCTGGGCTTCGAGCTCGGTCCCGATCTCGTCGATCACGATGACTTCGGGCATGTGGTTCTCCACGGCCTCGATCATCACGGCATGCTGGGCCGCCGGCGTGGCGACCTGCATCCGCCGGGCGCCGCCGATGGCCGGGTGGGGGACATCGCCATCGCCGCCGATCTCGTTGGAGGTATCGACGATCACGACGCGCTTGTTGGCGTCATCGGCGAGCACGCGCGCCACTTCGCGGAGCATCGTCGTCTTGCCGACGCCCGGGCGCCCGAGGAGGAGGATGCTCTTCCCGCCGAGCACCAGGTCCTCGATGACGCGGATGGTGCCGTAGACGGCACGGCCGACGCGGCACGTCAGACCTACTACCTTGCCCCGGCGGTTGCGGATGCAGGAGATGCGGTGGAGCGTGCGCTCGATCCCGGCGCGGTTGTCATCACCGAAGTC
>CAZRUZ010000089.1:0-10381 GCA_964603275.1 uncultured Anaerolineaceae bacterium
GGCGAACATCCGCAAGCAGGTAGCGCGGACCGTCTTCAAGGTGCGGATCACGCAGAACCAGCCACAGGGCGCCACGAGCGCTCCCGGCGAAGGGGCGGTGGCGGCGCCTTCGAAGCCGGCGGCGCCGGTGCTGGCGAAGCCGAGCGGACCTTCGGACGAGCAGATCCGGACGCTGGGGAGCAGCGGTCAGCGCGGCCCAACGGGCAAGGGCTCGAACTCGGCAAAGCGGCGGAAGCTGATCCGGTAGCTCGCCCGGGGCCCAGGGCGTGGGTGGATGCGAAGCGCCCGGGGCTGCCGGGCTGCGCGACGCAGGGCAGGGACGAGCAGGAGGCCCTGGCCAACATCCGCGAGGCAATCGTGGCGTGGTTGTGGGCTGAGGACCGGAAGGCTGTGGCGGGCCTCGAACCCGGTGACCGCCAACCGATTGTTGTGACCGTGTAGGCGATCGGCAGGCCTGGCAACGTCTCTGGTGCGGAAGCGGTGCGCGCCTTCGAAAAAGCAGGCTGGCGCAGAGCTGGACAGGTCGGTAGCCACATGGTGCTTGTGAAGGAAGGACACCCGGCGAACCGGTCCATCCCGTAACACCGAGAGCTGGGGACCGGGCTCCTGCTCAAGCAGATCAAACGTGCAGGGCTCACGGTTGACAAGTTCCTCGACCTTCGACGCCAGTGAAGCACCGCGACCGCGATGGCGCGTGCTGGTACGGTGATCGGCGATGGGCGCGCTTGCGGACCTGGGGCTGACGACTGACGACGGGCCGATCATGGTGATCTCCGCGCCCGACTCGGTACTGGCCGAGGCCGGGGCAATGAAGCCGCGGCCGTCGTTCGCGAGCACGCTCCTGACCGCCGACCCGGCGGCACGCATCGTCTGGTGGCCGGAACGGCGGCACCTGGAGCCGGGGACGCTGGCGCGGCTGGCCTGGCTGGCGGGCACCGCCGGGGGCGGGACCTGGCTGGTGATCGACCCGGCGGAAGAGGAATCGCCGACCGGGGATGCGTTACGCGCGGCGCTCGCCGTTGCCGGGCTGGCCGTGGTTGAAACGCGGCCCATCGGCCGGGGCGAGACCGCCCTGCGGGTGGCGTCATCGGGCTGACCGGCCCCCGGGATGCGTTGCCGGGCTTTTCTGCGTCATAATCCCGCTTACCCCAACAGCCGTGTCTTCCGCTGCAGCCGGCACGCTGCCGCGGCAGCCGGCGCGGGAAGCGAGGAGCAAGGCCGATGCCATCTGCGCGGACGACCCAACCGATCACGGCGAGCGACGCATCCATCCGGACGGCGCTGGACGATGCGTTCCTGCCGGCGCTCCTGCCCGCGCTGGCGCAGGCAACCGGCGATTACACCATCCTCCGCGACAACCTGCGGCCGCCGGATGTGGCGCCGGGGATCCCGCAGGGTGGCATGTCGCCGGGACAGCAGGCGGCGGCGCGGGAAGTCGCGTTCGAGGCCATCCGGAAGCTGCGCGACGAGGGCCCCGGGGGTGAATCCCTCCCGCTGACGGAGGCGGTCAGCCGGATCAGCGCATGGATGACCGGTTCGGCGGCTTCAGACGACTACATCCCACTGCTCCTGGAGGAGCTGGCACCCGAGGGGGAGGACCCACGCGCACCGGGCTGGAGGAAGCCACCGGAAGAGCTGTTCTCGGTCGCGATCATTGGCGCGGGGATGTCGGGCATCCTGGCGGCAATCCGGTTGCAGCAGGCCGGCGTGCCGTTCGTCATCCTCGAGAAGAACGCGGACGTGGGCGGGACGTGGCTGGAGAACACGTACCCCGGCGCACGGGTCGATGTTTCGAACGCGTTCTACAGCTACTCGTTCGCCCAGCGGACGGACTGGCCAAAACACTATTCGACGCAGGATGTGCTGCTGGACTACTTCCGCGATGTGGCGCAGGAGTTCGGCATCCGGGAGCACGTGCGCTTCAACACGGAGGTGGTCGAGGCGGCATGGGACGAGGGAGGCGCCACCTGGCGGCTGTGCCTGCGCGCGCCCGACGGGAGGGAGGAGACGCTCGAAGCCCGGGCGCTGATCAGCGCGGTGGGCCAGCTGAACCGGCCGCTGATGCCCGCGATCACGGGCATGGAGACGTTCACGGGGCCGTCGTTCCATTCGGCACGCTGGGACCACAGCGTGAGCCTGCGGGGCAAGCGGGTTGTGGTCATCGGGACGGGGGCAAGCGCAGCCCAGTTCATCCCGGCGATCGCGCCGGAGGTGGCGGAGCTGACGGTGTTCCAGCGAACGCCACCGTGGCTGGTGCCGGTGCCCCATTACCACGATGACGTGCCGGACGGCCTGCGCTGGCTGTTTGGGCACATCCCGCACTACGTGCACTGGTACCGGTTCTGGCTGTTCTGGAACACGACCGACGGGATGCTCGCTGCGGCAACGGTCGATGAAGACTGGTCGCCCAGGGACGTCTCGGTGAGCGCGGCGAACGACCAGCTCAGGGCGCTATTGACCGGCTACCTGCGGACGCAGTTCGCGGACCGGCCGGACCTGCTGGAGAAGTGCCTGCCGAAATACCCGCCCGCGGCCAAGCGGCTGGTGCTCGATAACGGTATCTGGGCGGCGACGTTGAAGCGCGAGAACGTCCATGTCGTGAGCGATGGCATCCGGGAGGTCACTGCAAGCGGCGTGGCGGCGGGCGACGGGGTGGAATACCCGGCGGACGTGATCATCTATGGCACCGGGTTCCAGGCCTCGAAGTTCCTGACGCCAATGCGCGTAACGGGCCGCGGCGGCGCCGACCTGCACGCGCATTGGGACGGCGATGCGCGGGCCTACATGGGCATCACGGTGCCGCGGTTCCCCAACCTGTTCCTTCTGTATGGGCCGAACACGAACATCGTGGTGAACGGAAGCATCATCTACTTCTCGGAGTGCGAAGTGCGGTACGTGCTCGGGTGCATCAAGCTGCTGCTCGACGAAGGGAAGCGGGCGCTCGACTGCCGGCAGGAGGTGCACGACGCCTACAACGAGCGCATCGACCGGGCGAACCTGCAGCGGGTCTGGGGCGTGAGCGACGTGAGTAGCTGGTACAAGAACGACAGGGGGCGGGTGGCGCAGAACTGGCCGTTCAACCTGATCGAGTACTGGCGGCAGACGAGGGCGCCCGACCCGGGGGATTACGTGCTGGTGTAGGTGGTGAGAAAGCGGTCGCCGCACCGCAACGCCTCCCTGGTTGACAGCCGGCTCATGATTGCAGCCCATTACTTTCCGGAATTTCTGAGAGCTGTTGCGCGCGGGCGAGCGCGGGAAGGTAGCGGGCATGGCGTCAGGCGCCGGTGGTTTCCGGAGGTCGGGTTTTCGCGGGAGATCCCGCATGTGCCTGGTCCTGGTTCTGGTCCTGGTGGCGGCGCCGATAGTGGTACTGGCGGGCTGCGACAATGATGCCGGGCCGGGCGAGCCGGTGATCTTCATGGCCGATGGGACGGTGGTCTCGGACTCGGTGAGCGTGAAGGCGGCACTGGAGGACGCTTCGGAGCGGGTGGGGTACAAGGTGCTTATGCCGCGGGATCTGGCGGAGGGGTGGACACTCACAACGATCAGGATCCACGCGGGGCCGGTCGGACAACTGGCTACGCTCCACTACCGCGCTGGTGAAGGCCATCTCCTGGAGGTCACGCAGATGGCGCCTGAGAGAGGTGTCAGCCTGGCAGCGGGAGGCAGTCCACGCGAAATTGATGCCGGGGTGAAGGGCGTCGAGGCGGCCGTGATCCAGAGCCCGGGGAAAATGACGCTCGCGTGGGATTCGGATAGCGCATCCTATGTGGCGGTGTACGGCTATCCCTCTGATACCGACCCGGAGGAAGCGGAGGCGTTTCTCGTGGGGTTGCTCGGGTCGATGAAGTAGCGGTGGCGGGATAGCAGCGCGCCATCCCTGGCGCGCCTCGGATTGGTTGGGGGTTGTGGCGGGTGGTGTTCGGGCGAGTTGCTTCCCCGCGCTTGCTTACGCGCGCGCCTATGACGTGGGGGTGAGGTGGTGCGGGCGTTCGGGGTGGCGGCATCGCAGTGCGCCATTCCTGGCGCGCTGCGGATCATGGAGCGGGCGATGGGGTCAAGTCCAACATCAGCCGAGGGGAACTCCCTAACCGTTTGACTTGGGCCACCGATTGTATCCGACACTGGGATCGTTTGATCGGTAGAGACGAATCATCTCTACCTCGACTTTGGACACCTCGGAGTCCGAAGCATCCTCCGATTCCCACAAGATTTCCCTCGTCACAGAAAATATCCTGCGAGCCTCACGGTCGAAATCCCTCGCAATTAACCGGTGATCAGCACTTCCAAAGTAACTTATGTTGTCTGTCAGATCCTTACCAACATATATCTTGCCGTTTGGATAGGTGACCTTGTAAACAACCTTCATACAGATCCCCCGGAATTTATTGTAGCGATGAACTGGCGCGAAGCCATTCCGTGAATTTCTGCGGAGATGAGCGGACCTCGCCCGGGGAAGCCTCCGCGCTTGCTTACGCGCGCGCCTATGAGGGGTCGAGGACGCGGCCGAGGAAGAGGATGGCCCCGGTGTCGTTGTCGCGGATGGCGAAGATGAAGGGGCGGTCGACCTTGAGGGTGACGGTCTTCATGGGGGCGGCCGTTTCGCCGACGATGACGGCGGTCGCGGCGGCGGCTTCGGTGCCATCTTCGTCGACGGCAATGAAGGCTTCGTGGATGACGTCCTGGATGTAGAGGTCGCGGCCCTCGGAGCTCATGGCTGAGAAGTCGGCGCGCCCCCCTTCAAACGCGATCGGCATACCGAGCTCGATGAGGGGGTCTTTGAGGCTGGCCTGGGTGCGGAATTCGAACTTCGGGAAGGTCAGCTGGACACGGGCAGCCTGGAGGTCACCGACGATGGCTTCCAGGCTGGCGGGGTCGAGCGAGGACTGGACGGTCTCGAAGCGGCCGGCGTCGGGGACGATGACGAGCATGGCGAGTGAGCCATCGACGTAGGGGAGTTCGATGGCCTGGTAGTCCTTGCCTTCGGCGTAGCGGAAGCTTTCGCCGAGGTGCATCATGCTGGCCTGGACGGTGGACCCATCGAGGCGGATGAAGGGACCGGGGGCCGTGGCGTCCTTGTCGAAGCGGTGGCGCCAGGGCGCCTTGAGGTAGATGGCATTGGTGAGGACGAGGCGCGTATCGGCGGTGATGACGCCTTCGGGGATGAGTTCGGGGATGCGTTCGCGGGTCTGTTCGGAGACCCAGGTGTTGATCGCCTTGCGGGAAGCTTCGGTGGCCTTGATGTAGTCCACAAGACGGACACCGGCGCCGTAGCTGGCAGCCAGCCGTTCGAGGAAAGCATCGTGGAAGGGGTAGTCCTGCTGGGCCCAGAGCTGGTTGGCGGTGGCGAGTTCGAGCTTGACGGTCTTATCGATCCAGCGGTACTCGCGGGCGCGGGTGGCGAGTTCCTGATCGATGGTGTTGAGGCCGGAATCGAAGTCGGTGGCCTGGCTGGTGTGGAGGACGGCGCTCATCTGGTCGAGCGTTTCCCCGGCGGCGCCGGCACGGGTCATAGCGAGGGCAACGGCAGCGCTATAGGGGGAGAAGACGAGGTTGCCCTGCTCCCGGGCAAGGACGCCGTAGAGGTCGAGCGAGAAGGCATCGAGTGCGGCGGCTGCGCCGCGGGCGGCGGCGGGATCGGGGGCGACCCGGGCGGCATCGGACTTCACCAGCTCGGAGGCGGCGGCATCGTCATCGCCACAGGCGGAAAGCACGGCGGCGGCGGAAACCGCAAGGGCGGCAAGGGCGGCGAATGGCAACAGGTTACGGCGCATGGAGACCTCCGGGTGATCGTCCAGACGATCGCGAGGGCGCGAAGGTTGCATCGCGCCGGTGTGAGGGTAGCGCGGGAGGACGTGTTGTGGGAGGTGGGGGTCAGGCGGGTTTGTGGGCGCGGATGACGGCGATGGGAATGCTGAAGCCCCAGGGGTCGTCGCGGACGTCGAAGGCGGCTGCGGCGACGGGCGCGGCTTCGGCGAGGAGGGAGCGGATGACGGCCGTCTTTTCCTGAGGACAGTTCTGGCGCTTCACCCAGTCGGCGCCGTCGAGGGGGAGCGGGAAGCGGTGGAGCATTTCCGGTTCGAAGCCGGCGGCACGGAGCATCCGCATCCATTCCGAGCCACGGTAGTCGCGCACGTGGGACGGGTCGCGCAGGAGCTCGACGCAGTTGAGGAAGGTATCGAGGGCCGGGTCCTCTGGCGCGACGGTATCGGAGACGATGAGGACGCCGCCAGGCCGGAGGACGCGGAAGGCCTCGGCGATGGCGCGCGCCGGGTCGGCGTAGTGGTGGGCGCTCACCCGGCTGGTGGCGACATCGATGGTGGCGTCGTCGAACGGCAGGCGCTGCACATCACCCAGGCGGAATTCGACGTTGTCCAGGCGGCGTTGAGCGGCGAGGGAGGTGGCCATTTCGACCATCTCGGGGGTGACATCGATGCCAACGACGCGGGCCGCGTGGCGGGCACAGGTGAGGGCGGTGTGGCCGGCGCCGGAACCCATGTCGACCACAAGCTCGTTCCCGGTGAACCCGGCCGCATCGACGATCATCTGGAGGTCGGGGCCGTTGGCGTGGTAGGAGAAGGTTGCGTAGGCCTGGGCGGCTGGCCCGAACTGGCGGCGCACCTGATCAGCAGGGTTGGTCACGGGGTCACTCCTCGGCCGCTCGGGGGCATGACGGAAGCTTGAGGCAGCGGACGGCAGGCGTCCATCGCGGGGTCAGCCGCGCCGGGTGCGGGAGATCTCGTCCAGGCGGTCTTCGAGAGTGCCTTCGTAGATGGGCGCGGCAGCGACCCTCTCGCCATCAACGGCGACGACGGGGATTTCGAACATGTAGCGCTGGAGGAGGGCATCGTCGCTTTCGATGTTGACGAGATCCACGGTGAGGGGGACGCGGCGGGAGATGCGGTGGAGGAACTGCTCGGCCTGGTCGCAGAGGCTGCAGCCGGGCCTGCCGTAGAGGGTGACCCGGAGCGGGGTGGGCATCAGGCGGAGGGGGCCGCGGGCTCCGGCTCGTCGCCGGGAAGCGGCAGGTCGCCCCAGACGCGCTCGGCGTATTCCGGGGTAATCGGGCCGGGCTTGCGGTAAAGAATGCCGGCGGCGATGACGGCGATGCCGAGCAGGATGCCACTGGTGAGCTGGGGCACGGGAACGTTCGCGATGGTCTGTTCATCGAAGCGGAAGTAGGAGAGGAAGAACCGCATGATGCCGTACATGGCGATGTAGCTGCAGAACACCCATCCCGGGACGCGGATAAAGCGGCGGCAAACGAAGAGGAGGATGCCCAGGATGATGAAGTCGCCGAGGAGTTCGTAGCCGCCGGCGACCGGGTGGACGGCGTACGTATCGAGCGGGCGGAGGGGGTCGTTGGGGTCCTGGTTGTTGAGCGAGTAGCGGTACTGGGGGCTATCGGGGTGGAGGTACTTCACGGCCCAGGGGAGGCTTGATCGGTCGGCGAGGTGTTCGCCGTTGATGAGGTCGCCGAGGCGGCCGATGCCCTGGCCGAGGATCATGCCGGGGGCGGCGGCATCGAGGCCGATGCCGATGGGCCATTTGTGGTAGAGCGCATAGAGGAGACCGCCAAGGACGCCGCCAAGCAGGCCGCCATAGAGGGTGATGCCGCCCTCGGTGATGCCGGTGACGATCTCGATAGGGTCGCCGGAGAAGCGGTCCCAGTGTTCGAACACGTAGAAGAGGCGGGCACCGATAATCGCGCAGGGGACGCCGACGAGGGCGATCTCCTGGGCAACTTCCGGGGGGATGCCATCCTTCTTGGCAAGCCAGACGGAGAGCGTCACGCCCGCGAGGATGCCGACGGCGGTAAAGAGGCCGTGCCAGGTGAGGGTGAACGGCCCCACGTCAAACATGACGGGGTTGATATCGATGCCGATGGCGAGGAAGGGAAGCAGTGCGAGGCCACTCATCGACCGTAGCGTACAGGGGGGAGCGGATAGCCGCGATAAGGACGGGACGAGAGTGCGAAGGACGAAGTGCGACGTGCGCCGGGGGGAACGGCGGGTGCCGGGGGCCGGGTGTAGGCTAGGCGGCATGGAAGGTGATTCGACGCTCGTCGCGTGGGTGCCTATGGCGCGGGCGGGCACCCCGGCGGAATGGCTGCTGGCCGAGCTTGAGGGTATCCGCGAGCAGGGTGTGGCGCGGGCCGTGGTGCTCGATGCCTCGGACAGTGCGGCCTTGGGGTTGGAGGCGATGGAGGCGGGGCAGTTGCGCCGGCTGGCGTTGTTCGAGCTGCCGGTGGTGTGCTGTTTCGAGGACCAGCTGGAGGCGGGGATGGCCGGGATCGCGCTGGCGGCCGACATCCGGGTATGTGGCGAAGGTGGGGCGCTCAGCCCCGCCCCGGGCGCCGGGTCAATGAGGGCGCGGGAATTGCTGGAAGCGGGCCTGGTGACGGTGGTGACCCCGGCCGGGGGCGCCCGTGGAGAGGCGCGGCGGCTCGCGGAGGTGATCGCTTCGCGGGGGCCGATCGCCACGCGGCTGGCGAAGGAGGCCATCATCCGGGGGGCGCACCAGCCGCTCGAGCAGGCGCTCCGTTTCGAGACGGATTTGACCTTGCTCCTGCAGACGACCAAAGATCGCGCGGAAGGGGTCCGAGCGTTTCTTGAGAAGAGACCCCCAGTGTTTACAGGTGAGTGACCCATGATCGTGATGCTCGAAGAGGCAGAGGCCTGGTCGTTGATGATGCTGGTGAGCGCGGTTGCCGTGGATAGCGCCGACCTTTCGAACGAGGGGAAGGAAGCGATCCGGCGGTGGCGCAGCGACCGGGGCGAAGGGACGCCGGAGATGGAGAAGTTGACGGACGCCCTGAACCGGGCGCTCAATTCCCACCTCGATGCGAAGTTCCTGCGGCGGGTGAAGAGCGGCGGCCGCTATGAAACGGTGAAGAAGTAATGGAGATTCGTTTTTCGGACGACGAAATCGCGGAAGCCCTGACCCTGCTCGTGAGCCGGATGGCGGACGAGGCGGGCCTTTCGGATAAGGACCGGGCGATGTTGAAGCGCTGGCGCGCCTCGCAGATGAAGCTCGGCAGCGACGATATGGACGACCTGGTGCGCAAGGCGAACGATGACTTCGCCCAGGGGCTGGCGCGGCGGCAGCGGAGCCAGATCCGGAAGCCGGACTGGGTCGATTAGGGACGGCGAATTCGCGCCCGGCTAGGTGTTGTACTTCTCGCGGAGACGCCTCTCAACGAGGTCGGGGACGACGCCGTGGACATCGCCGCCGAGGGAGGCTGCTTCCTTGACCAGCGACGAGCTGACAAAGAAGTAGTCGTTGGCGGGGACGAAGACGGTGGTGATGCCGCGGGCCAGGTGGCGATTCATGTTGGCCATCTGGAGTTCGTACTCGAAATCGCCGACGGCGCGGAGACCGCGCAGGACGACGCTGATGCCCTTGCTCCGGGCGTAATCGACGAGGAGGCCGCGGTCGAACCGGTCGACCTCGACGCGGGGGTCTCCGGCCATCGCCTCGTTGATCATCTCGATCCGCTCATCGACGGTGAACAGGGGCGACTTGCTGGCGTTGGTGAGGACGGCGACGACGATCCGGTCAAACGCGACAAGGCCAGCCTGGATGATCGCCACGTGGCCGTTGGTGATGGGATCGAAGCTCCCGGCATAGACTGCACTGGCCAAGGTCACCTCGCTGGGCGGATTTGCCCGCCGGAAACGATGCGCGATTGGCGGGAGCCGCGCAAGGGCCAGTAGTACGGGTTACGCCGGGAATTGCGGTCGAACGTTAGACTGGATGGGACATGGATCCGGTCCTCTTTTCGATCGATGAGCACGGGGTGGCAACCATCACGTTGAACCGCCCGGAGCGGCTGAACGCCATCAATATGGCGATGCGCGACCTGCTCTGGGAGTACTTCCGGGCGTGCGATGAGATTGCCGAGGTGCGGGCCATCGTCTTCCGCGGCGAGGGGCGGGCCTTCTGCGCGGGGGCCGACATCGCGGAGTTCGGGACGGCGCCATCGGTGATGGACTCGCGCGCCGCCCGCCACGACCGCGATTTGTGGTGGGAGCTGCTCAACCACCGCTGCCTGACGATCGCCCTGCTGCACGGCTTCTGCTATGGCGCCGGACTGGAGCTGCCGCTCTGCTGCGACCTGAGGATTGCCGAAGCGGGCGCCGCGTTTGCGCTGCCGGAGGTCACGCTGGGATACATCCCGAGCGCCTGCGGGACGCAGACGTTGAGCCGGGTCGCACCCCGGGGCGTGGCCTCGCAGATGATCCTGACCGGTGAACCGATCGACGCCGAGGCAGCGTTGCGCTGGGGAATCGTTGATGAGGTGACAGCCACGGGCGGTCTGGATGCGGCCCTGGAACGGGCGCTGGAGCGGGCGGACCGCGAAGATCTCCGGGCGCGGCGG
>CAZRUZ010000090.1:0-10340 GCA_964603275.1 uncultured Anaerolineaceae bacterium
GCTGGGAGTCGGAGCGGGGCTGGCCGCGGCACTCTGCAAGTACGGGCTCCTGCTGGTCTCGCCGGTCATCTCCGTCTGGTGGTTCCCGCGGTGGAGGTATGGGCTGACTGCGCTCGCGGCCGGAGGCGGGGCGATTGTGCTCCTGCTGTACGTGCTGGATGCGGGGCCCGTCAGCAACGGCACCCTCGGGCCGGCGGGCGCCGTAGCGCGGACAACGCCGTGGGGAGTGCTTCAATCAATCACCGGCGCGGGGGGTGCTGGCGCGGACCGGATCGTGGTCGCCGGGTACATCCTCTACCTGACGACGCTGGCAGCGATCATGCTGTGGCACCCATTCGAAACGGAGACGGACACCATCCGGGCGGTAGCGCTGGCAATGGGCCTGTTCTTCTACGTCTGCGCGCCGGGTTACCTGGCCTGGTACCTGATCTGGTTCCTGCCGTTCGCTGCGCTATCCGCCTGCCGCTGGCTCATGTGGGGCGCCATCGCGTTCACCGTGAGTGCCTTCCTGCCAATCCTGGCGCTCAACTGGGGGGCAAGCATCACGCGGGACTGGTCCGTCCAGGACCCGGTGGAGTGGGCCGTCGTGGTGGCATGGACGGCCACCGCGGCCGTGGCCTTTGCGGGATCACGCGGGCAGCAACGGGGCTGGTGGGGCCGAGGGCGCCCGCCGGCAACCAGGGGGCCGCAGTTCGCGCCACGGAAGAAGCGCCGGGCGGCCAGCTAGCCACGGCCCTGGCGCGAGTTGCTCCGCAGGTCATCCAGGAACCGGCCACTGAGGATCTCGCGGGCCAGGCGGAAATAGCTGTGGATGTCGCTTGCGCGCAGGCGCCAGAGGTCGGTGAACCGGGACCCGCTGAGCCAGAGGAACAGCCCGCAGGCTGCCGCGCAGGTGGCGCCGTAACTGATGGTGGTGGCCCAGGCGGCGCCAGCGGTCCCATACCGCGGGATGAGCACGAACCCGGCGACGACGCTCAACAGCAGGGCAAACGCTGCCAGGGCGAGCTGGATCGATGGGCGGCCAAGCTGGTTGACGAAGTAGTTGGCAAAGAGACCCTGGGGCGCGAAAAGCGCGGTGCCGATGCAGAGGATGCGGAGGGGGGGCGCAGCATCGCGGTAATCACGGCCGAAGAGGAGCTCGACGGCGGCCGGGGCGAGCAGGGCAGTGAAGATGCCGCCGACGGTTACGGCCAGGAGCGTGTGGCGCACACCGGTCGCGGTCAGGCGCGCCGCCTCGTCCCGGTCGACCGCGGCGACACGGGCGAACGAGGCCATTGCGATCGCTGACGAAAACAGCCATAGCGCTTCCGCGACGGCAATGGCGGACGAGTAGATGCCCGCGCCTTCACGCGAATCGAGGGACACGACCAGGACCAGGTCAACGCGGTAGTTGAGGAAGCCAACGATTCCGCCCAGGCCGGTGACGAAGGTGAAGCGCAGGATGGCGCGCATGAGCGCCGGGTCGGGCCGGTGCAGGCGGAGCCACCTGAGCCACGGAGGCGACCACCAGAGCAGCGGGAAGAGGGACACGTACTGGGCCGACGTCCACGCGATGAGGGCATCGCCCGCGGTGCGGTTTTCGAGCACGCCGACCCAGAGCGCCAGGAACGCGAAGCCGACCAGGACCGGCAGATTGCCGACGATGTTGAAACGCGTGAGCTGGTCACGGGCGAGGATGGGGCCGCTCAGGGTGGCGCGGACGATGTTCGGCAACAGGATCAGTCCAGAGACACTGACGACGCGCCCGTTGTCGCCACCGATTACTGCGCCCAGGGCAAGGCCGCCAAGGGCGACAAGGATGGCGAAAGGGCCAGCCATGATCATCGCGTTGCCGGTGGCCTCACCGGGGTCGCGCTTCTGGTTGGCGACGAAGTAGCCCATCGCCGCTCCAAAGCTGGAAATCCCGCCGATGGCGGATGTCACGACAACGGCGGAGGCATAGACGCCCCGCTCATCGACCGAGAGGGTCCGGGCGGTCAGGACGCCAACGATTCCCCAGAGGAAGATGCCCAGGAAACGGAAGCTAAGCGCGACGACGCTACCGGCGGCAATCCCCACGGAGGAATGGTAGCCCGCGGACTGCTAGACGCTGCCCCCCGCACGGGCGTAGGCGTCGCGGAGCATGGGAATGACGACCTCGGGGGCGTAACCGGCCGCGCGGGCGATTCCCCTTTCGACCAGGTGCCGGCGCGATAGCGACGGGGTTGTTGCGGTAGCAAGGGCCTCGGCGAAGCGGATGGCTGCACCCGGCCCGGCAAGGGGCACCACGATGCCGGCATCCCCCACGACCTCGGGCAGGGCGCCGCCATCGGAGGTGACCGCCGGAAGACCGCAAGCCATCGCCTCGATCACGGGGATGCCGAATCCCTCGGCCCGGCTGGGCTGGGCAAGCGCATCGGAGGCGGCGTAGAGCGCCCCGAGTACTCCATCCGTGACAAGTCCGGTGGTCTGGAGTCGTCGCTCGACGCCGAGGGCACCCGCGAGCTGCCGCTGTTCCCTGGAAAGCCGACCGACCCGGATGAGCGTGGCTCCCTGCAGCGGACGGGTAGCCATCGCTTCCAGGAGGAACTCGATGTTCTTGTATGGCCCGGAGTGTCCGACACTGAGCACCCGCGGACCGGGTGGCAGGTGCACGCCGGCGGCAGCAAGCACGGACTCGGCCGCCGCCCGATCGATTGGCCGAAAGTCCCGCCGGACCATGTTCGGGACCACCACCACTCGCGATCGCGGCAGCGAGAGGCGGCTGACGGCCTCACCCGCCGTGAATTCGGAAACGGCGACCACCAGGCTCGCGCGGGTGAGACCCCGGTAGCTGTGGCGAAGGAGCGACTGCTTCAGCAGCCGCTCGCCACGGGTCCGGTAGTAACCGGGGAGCGTGAAGGGGAGGAGGTCATGACACGTGACCAGCACCGGGGCCCGGCCGCGGAAGCGATCGACGTGGTGGCCGAGCGCGTGGTCGGTGAGGTGGACCACGCCGGAAGGGTGGTCGGCGAAGGCGCGCAGAGCAGGCTGACGCCACCAGCGCATGCGGGCCCCGGCCAGCAGCGATGGTGGGTTCCACCATGGCGCGATCGCCGTGGAGACGGGCAGTCCAGCGGCCGCCAGCTCAGCCGCCAGGGTCTCGCTGAGGCCGGTGATACTGCGCCACTTCGCCCCTTCGAGGGGGCCGACAACCATGACCGGTCCGGATTCAGACACGCAGGCATCGTAGGCGGGGACGGAAGTAGCGGACAGGGAGGAACCTAGCGGGCGCGTTTGTTACCATCGAACGTGCCGGTTTTCCGGTTTCGTGGGCGGGCGTGGCGTAATGGTAGCGCGCGACCCTTCCAAGGTTGAGGCGCGGGTTCGATTCCCGCCGCCCGCTCCACACTGTTCCATACGTATCCGCTGGACGTGAAGCGCGCCGGAGCCGCACCGACGGAGCCGGCGGCGGGGAGGACTGCCCGTGACGGCGAGCCAAGTTGAAGAGAACCCGTTCCTGACCTACCCCGGGGCCCGGCGCCCCGACCGGCACCGCTGGGTCGATTCGTACGGGATCAATATCGCCGTGTGCGAATGGGGGCCAGCCAACGGCCGACCGCTCTTCCTGGTGCACGGGGGTTCGGACTTCGCCGGAACATTCGACGTGTTCGCGCCGCTGCTGGCGGCGGCCGGATGGCGCGTCATCTCCTGGGACCACCGGGGACACGGCGATTCGGACCACGCACCGCTGTACAGCTGGGACGCGGACGTGCGCGACGCGCTTTCGGTGCTGGATTCGACCACGCCGGACCCGGTACCGGTGATCGCGCACTCTAAGGGCGGCGGGATGATGCTCCAGCTGGCCGAGGCGCTGCCGATGCGGATGGCCAGGCTGGTCGTCATCGACGGGTTGCCCTCGATGGACCCGCACCCTGACGTTTCGGACCACGAACAGCGGCGGTTCAGCCGGCAGAACCTGGCGGCGTGGCTCGATCACCGGCAGTCGGCGGCATCGACCTTCCGGAAGCCGGGCACCATCGATGAACTGGCGAAGCGGCGCAAGCGGATGAACCCGCGGCTTTCGGATGACTGGTTGCGGTACCTCGTGACGATCGGCGCCAAACGGGATGCGGACGGCTGGCGATGGAAGCTCGACCCGGCGATCCGCTTCGGCGGCTTCGGGCCGTGGCGCCCGGACTGGTCGCTGGAGACGCTCAAGACGCTCCGGATCCCGCTGCTGGGGCTGACCGCCACGGTGGAGGAGGAGATGGGCTGGGGAACGAACCACAAATCGCTGATCCCGCACCTGCCGCCCGGGGCAGAGCTGGTACCGTTCGAAAACACGGGCCACTTCATCCACATCGAGCACCCCGAGCGGGTAGCCACACTGGTGCTGAGGTTCCTGGGATGACGATCTTTCTTCCGCATAACCGGGTGAAGCTCGCCCTCCACCAGATCCGCGCGGGGAGCGGCCGGCCGCTTCTGCACCTCCATGCGCTGGGAGAGCACTCGCCCGAGAGTACCCCGGATGACCTCGCTAGCTGGCCCGGGCCGCTGTTCGCCCTCGATTTCACCGGTCACGGGGCTTCGACGGTGCCGCCGGGCGGGGGCTACACGGCGGAAGTACTGATGGGCGATGCCGACTCGGCCCTGCAGATGCTCGGCTCGGCGACCGTGATTGGCCGTGGGCTTGGCGCTTATGTCGCGCTCCTCATCGCCGCGGCGCGTGCCGACAAGGTCCGGGGAGCGATCCTCTGCGATGGCGCCGGGCTCGTCGGCGGCGGGGACCGTCCCGGTCCGTTGCTCGTGCGAGGGGTGCCCGGGCGGCCTGCCGCGCCGGACCCGTTTGCGCTGGTGGAACTCGCATCAGACATCCGGCCACCCGACTACGTGACCCGCTTCGCCGAGCTGCTGGCAGAGCATTCGGGGCTCGCGCAGCCACTATCTATCGTCGCGCGGGCGCGGCCAGACTGGCTCAAGGCGGTGGCGGACCACCCGGCGGCGAAGGAAGAGCCGCTCAGCGACGCGATCGCGCGTTTCGCGGCGGTGTAGGCGGGTTGCGGGCCTATCGCGGTTGGACAACGAAAAGGCCGGGCACAGCGCCCGGCCTTTGAGTTCGCGGATGCGAGGGAAACTCAGGACTTCACGAGGGTCCGGAGGCAGCGCGTGCAGATGTTGAGGCGGATGGACTCGCCGCCGAAGAAAATGCGCTGCTTGCTGATGTTGGGCTTGAAGGTGCGCGACTTCTTGGTCGCCTTGCGCTCCCAGCGGCCCCCGTGGGTATGGCGGATGTGCCGCCCGAACATTGTGGTCTTTGCGCAAACGTCGCAAGCGCCGCTGGCCATGCGTCAATGCCCCTTCCGTGGCAGAATCAGAACCTCCATGCTAGCACCCGGAATTGATAACGGCCAAATGGTAGCCCCCGGGGGGCGCCGGTGAGCGCCTTGTCCCCCGGATCGAGACCGGTGGATGGGAAGGCCCTGCGCGGGTACTTCGAAGCGGCCGCGGCCTACCTGCGCCAATCGGCGAAGGCTATCGATGCGATCAATGTCTACCCGGTCCCCGATGGGGACACCGGCGCCAACATGTCGGCCACACTGCGGGAAGCGGTCGGCCGGGCGGCGACGGCAGGGGACAACCCCACGGCCGGTGATGTGCTTCACGCGATCGCACGCGGGGCGCTCTACGGTGCGCGGGGGAACTCGGGGGTGATCCTCTCCCAGGCGCTGCGCGGGTTCGAAAGCGGCGCGGGTCCGGTGGAGTACCTCGATGCTCGCGCCCTGGCCGAGGGACTCGAGGCGGCGGCCACCCAGGCGTACCACGCAGTGAGCCGGCCGCAGGAAGGGACCATGCTGACGGTGCTCCGCGAGGCTGCCGCGGAAGCGAGCGATGCCGCCCGGCAGCTGCCCGGCGGCGGGCGCGGGATGGGCTGCGGGCCGGTGATGGCCCGGGCCGTGTTCGCGGCGGAAGTGGCCGAGGCCGCCACAATCGACCAGCTCCCCGCACTGCGTGAAGCGGGTGTGCCCGACGCGGGGGGAGAGGGCGTCTGCACCATCCTGCGGGGGCTGTTCGGCGCACTCACGGGGGAGATCCCGGCGGTAACGGCGCACGTGGCCCGGCGGCCGATCACCTTCGTCGAGGGGCACGGGGAGGACGAATTCGGGTTCTGCACGGAATTCCTGATCGAGGCGGCCGGGCGCGCGCTCGACCTTGAAGCAGTGCGGCAGGTGGCAGAAGGCGGCGGCAACCGCTCGGTGGTTGTGGTGGGCGATGAGACGCTGGCACGGGTGCACGCGCACTGCCTGGACCCGGACCAGCTCATCGCGGCAGCGGCCGGGCTGGGGACGGTATCGCGGGTGAAGGCGGAGGACATGGGCGCCCAACACGAGCGGTACAAGGCGAGTGGCTCCGGCGCGGGGACCGGGGTCGCGGTCCTTGCGATGAGCCGGGGCGCGGGGTTCGACGCCGTGTTCGAAAGCCTGGGGGTGACCGTGAGCGACCTCGGTTTCGTGGAAAAGCCCCCGGTCGGGCAGATTGTCGAAGCGGCGGAATCGCTGCGGGTACCGGACGTGATCGTGCTTCCGAACCACAAGAACGTAAGGCTGGCAGCCGAGCAGGCGGTCTCGCTCGCGCAGTGCACCATCCACCTGGTGCCGACGGCATCACTGCCACAGGGCGTGGCGGCCGCGATGGCGTTCGACCCCGAGGAAGGGGCGGCAACGAACGTGGCGACAATGGAGGGCGCATCGCGGGAGATCACGACCATCGAAGTGACGATCGCGGCGGCGAGCCGCACCGCGGACGGTGTGCGAGTCAGCGAAGGAGAGGCAATCACCCTGCTCGATGGACGGCTCATCGCCTCCAGCGGGACAGCGGAAGAGGCGCTGCTGGCTGGTTTGCGGGCGGCCGAACCCTCGGCCGGTTCGCTGGTGACAATCTATGGCGGGGAAGGGATCGCGGCGGAGGATCTTGAGCGCGTCCGCGAACTCGTGGCGGCGGAGTTCGGGCAGGTGGAGGCCGAGGCGATTTCCGGGGGCCAGCCGCTGTACCCGTACATCGCCTCGGTGGAGTAGGGCGTGGGGCGCACACCATGGCGGCCACTCATGGCAGGGCTCCTGGGGCTGGCGCTGCTGGCGGGACCGGGGTGCGGCGATGACCGTGAGCCCCCGCCGCCAACCGATGCGCCAGCGCCCGCGGGGGGTATCCCGGTGAACCTCCGCACCATCACTGTGAGCGACGGCGGCTTCTCGCCGGGGGCGCTCCAGGTGCCTATTGGCACGCAGGTGTTCTGGAAGTGGACCGGCAAAGAAGAGCACCAGATCAGCGGGACGTTCAAGAGCGAGGAGGGCGACGTCGCGGTCGAATCGCCGCGCATGAAGGGCGCGGGGACCTTCTCCTACGAGTTCACGACGAACGGGTTGTTCGAGTACCACTGCGCGGTGCATGGCGAAGCGGTCTCGGGGCGGGTCATCATCAAGTAGCGCGGGCGGCGGAAACTTACGCAGTTGTGATGGAAAGGCGTGCGGGCCTGTGGTATGAGATTGGCGGCACTCGGGGAGCGGAGCGGCCGGAGGTGAGGGATGGCCGAGCAACTCAGCCCGCGGGAGCGCGACGTGGTGGCATGCGTTGCCCGCGGGCGAGCGCGGAGATCGCGCTCTCGCTCGGGCTGAGCGCATCGACGGTGAAGCACTACCTAGAGGCCGCAATGCGCAAGGCGGGCGTGAACAACCGCGTCTCGCTTGCCATGTGGTGGCGCGACCACGAGGCGGGGGCCGGTTGACCCCTGCCGATCGGAGGGGGCCAAAGAGCCGTATTGCGGGGTGCGCTGAGGACCGCCCATGCTAAATCCACTAGAACCCCGGTGGAGACTCGTGACCACTTTTCGTTCTATGCGTGAGCCGCTCGTAGCTCTGACTATTGGCGGCTTGGCTTCGTGGTTCGCCGTATCCGGGTCAGTCGCGTATGACAATGCTGGGACTGTATTCTGTAAGTGGCCCTACGCAGGGGGTTCTTCTCTTCTGTACGTTCTTCACCAGCATGACCCATGCTTATCCTCCCACCGGCGCATACGCCACAGCCTTCAGCGATGCTCGAAGCAATTGGATCAGTACTGCGACGCCGGTATACTTCCAGCCAACGACCTACTGGCTAGACCAGCATTACTGGGCAGCACTGCCACTTACTGGCAGTGGGCCCTTAGGTCACACTGACTTTGGCTGCACTTGGCCTGGAAATCAACGCTCCTGGACTTTGGTTGAGCTGAATACTGACCGGCTTGCTTCCGAATCTTCGACCGTGAAACAATCCGTTGCAAGCCATAAGCTTGGCCACCACATTGGGATCAGGCACAGTTCTGTTTCTCAAGCGGTTATGAATCAAGGTCGGAATCGCGAGAGCATCTACTCGCCGCAAACAGACGACATATGCGGGGTAAATCATCGCTACCCATCGACGTCTTAGCCGCCGACTTGCGGGTACTAAGAAGGAGGAAGAGTATGCCACGCTTCGCCATGGTCGCCATCTTCCTTTTGGTCGGGCTCGCCGGCGGCACGGTGGCCTTGGGCCAGATACCCGGACGAACCTCCTTCACAGTCGGCGGCGACAGTGACTGGGGAGACTTTCCCACTCTGGCGGATCTTATGTCGCGGACAGAGATTGTCATCGTGGGTACGCTGCTTTCAGAGAGAATCGAGACGGTGGAGATTCCATCGAACCACACAGATGAAGTGCTGGTCCGAACTGACGTCGTTCGTAGCTATCGCATTTCGGAAGTAGTCGCTGGAAGGTATGAGCCCTCCCTCATCGAGACTCGTGTGGCGAGGTCGTATCGGTTCCATAACTCGCCCATACCACGTGCGGGAGGGGCCTTGGACATCGTCGACCTGCAGATCGGAGCCGAGTATGTGCTCTCCCTGCGGTGGTACCAGCCGGAGGCTGGTCCGGCTCACTGTGGCCAGCCCGGCGAGCCGGCCACAGCGATTCGGGTGGGCGACGACTTGCTTTTTGTTGCCAGCGAGCGGTTTCAGCGCACTCGTGAAGAGGCTGGTCTGACACATCCATCTCCGGGGTCGGCAGCTCCGTTCCGCGCCACTTTGTCTGCCGTCCGAGCCCTTGCGGCGAATGGCTGGGGCGGATAGGCGAGAGTCGTTGTTCGGCGCTCCAGGCTCGCCGGAGGCATCCTCGTGCCGCGCCTCAAGGGCTCGGGCACGTTCTCGTACGAGTTCACGACGAACGGGTTGTTCGAATACCACTGCGCGGTGCACGGCGAGGCGGTTTCGGGGCGGGTCATCGTCGAATAGCGTAGCGCGGGGGCGGGAATTTACGCAGTTGTGATGGAAAGGCGTACGGGCCTGTGGTATGAGATTGGCGGCACTCCGGGAGCGGAGCGGCCGGAGGTGAGGGATGGACGAGCAACTCAGCCCGCGGGAGCGCGAGGTGGTGGCGTGCGTTGCCCGCGGGATGACGAACGCGGAGATCGCGCTCTCGCTCGGGCTGAGCTCATCGACGGTGAAGCACTACCTCGAGGCCGCCATGCGCAAGGCGGGCGTGACCAACCGCGTCTCGCTTGCCATGTGGTGGCGCGACCACGAGGCGGGGGCCGGTTGACCCCCTGCCGATCGGAGGGGGCCATTGAGCCGTATTGCGGGGTGGAACGCTGATTCCTTACGGTTCGTCTCGGCGCTGCGGATTGTCGGCCGAATCTGCGGATTCACTCTTAATCAGGGAGAACATCGATGGGACATCGACCCGACCGTACCCGGGCCGCGATTTCGCGGCTGATGCTGACTCTGGCGGCGATACTCGGTATTGCAGGCACCTTCATTGGGCTGACCGCTCCGGTGCGAGCCGACTACGACCCACCGACTGGCCCGTACGACCATGTGGTTGGGCCGAACGGCGCCCAGGTGCAAAACCAAGGAACTCCGTTAAGTCCAACGGATGCGCTGGGCGCCTGGAACTCCTGGACTGGAACTTCGAAGCTCTCTTCCGGTACATCTTGCGCGGGAGTCTGTGTCATCTACGCGAACTCCGGAGCCACCTTATACTACACTTCATGTGTAGTGCCTTATCCTGCATCCGGCGCATGGGCAGACCTTCGCGTGGCGGCAGGAACCTCGGAGAACAACTTAGGGTGCACGTCGCTCGGCTCCGATACGAACCCGATCTTCGTGGTCAACTACTATAGTGCACCAAGCTATGGGTATCTCCATGTCCAGCGGCATGAGATGGCTCATGCTCTTGGGCTGAATGAGACTTCCACAACATGTTGGACGTGGTGGGTGGGATACAAGCCGTTGATGAACAACGGAACCTTTGGGACCTATTCAGGTTTCCCTTACAACTATACGGCTTCCGACAACGAAGTCGCGGCAGTCATC
>CAZRUZ010000091.1:0-2007 GCA_964603275.1 uncultured Anaerolineaceae bacterium
GACGATCCAGACGCTCTATGCGCTGGGGCTCGAATGCGATGCAATGACGAGCCGGCCGGACTTCCCGGTGGAGGTCAAAGACGCACTGCATAACGCAGTGGAGCGCATCAACGAACTGATCGCGGATATCCGGACGTACATCACCATGCTGGAGGCCTCGACGCCTTCCGGGCCGCCGAACCTGACCCGCGACATGGCCTTCGTGATCCGGCAGATCGTGCCGCAGACCATGAAGTCCGTGGTGAACATCTCGGCGGCCGCGCTGCAGGAGCTGACCGCGCAGGAATCGGAAGACCTGCTGTACATCGCGCGGGAGGCGATGAGCAATGCCGTACGGCACGGGGCGCCATCGAAGATCGCGATCGACCTGCGCCAGACACCGCAGGCGACGGTGCTGACGGTGCAGGACAACGGCGTCGGCTTCGACGACACGACCACGCGGCAGGGGCTCGGCACCGTGACGATGCGGACCCGCTGCGAACGGCTGGGGGCAGACCTCACCATCATCCCCATCCCTGGCATGGGCACCACCGTCCGCGTGGCCATGCCCCGGCGGACTCCACAGGAAGAGCACGACCATGAGTGACCCGATCCACGTCCTTCTCGCAGACGACCACGACCTCGTCCGCTCCGGGCTCCGTGCCGCGCTCCGTGGCCAGGAAGATTTCAGCGTCGTTGGCGAGGCCGGCGACGGCGAAGAGGCGGTGCGCGAGGCGGTCAAGACGCGGCCCGACCTGGTGGTGATGGACGTGCGCATGCCGCGGCTTGGCGGGATCGAGGCGTGCCGGGAGATTCGCTCGGCGCTGCCGGGCACCAACGTGCTGATGCTCACCTCATACGCGGACGAGCAGGCCGTGATGGCCTCGATCGTCGCGGGGGCGAGCGGCTTCATGCTCAAGGGCGTCAAGACAGCGGAGTTGATCGAGGCGATGCGGGTGGTCGGCCGCGGCGGGAAGACGCTGGACCCGACGAGCTCGGCCGCCGTGATCGAACAGATCCGGCGGGGCAATGTGGTGAGTGAAGAAGACCGCGTGGCCCAGCAGTTGAGCGAGCGCGAACTGAGAATCCTGGACCTCATCGCCGATGGGATGACCAACCGGGAGATCGGCGAGCAACTCTACCTCTCAGAAAAGACCGTGAAGCATCACGTCAGCGACATCCTCGGCAAGCTCGGGCTGACGCGGCGGGTGGAAGCGGCAGGCTTCGCCATCCGCCGGGCAGCCAAGCGCCCGCCGGACTGAGCGCTGGCGGCAACGGGACTGTTTAGCGATAGACCGCGGCCGAAAGTGCCCTGACATCCTCCCGGCCTCCGGGGGCGGGTACGCGCAGTTCGGCGCGCAGGTAGCGGTCGAAGCGCTGGGCAGCGGGCAAAGGGTATTCGCCCCGGGAGCGGCGGAGCTCAACGCGGTGGCCGGGTTCGCCATCGGCGATGAACACGAGCGTGGTCCCGCCCGCGCGGATGAAGTGAGCCCGAACGCGCCCTTCCACATCCTGTTCGAGCCAGAGCAGCGGCCCGCGGGGCCCGTCACTGATCGCCGTCCGGCCCGCGGTGATCGCGTCGAGCGCCGCCTGCTCGGTTAGCCCGCCTTCGCAGAATAGCCAGGTGGTGGGGTCGCCGACGTGATGCGGGTGGCGCGGCTCGGCCGGAGGAGCGCTGTGGGCATCGCTGCCGCCAACCGGGACAATGCGGCGCCCCGCGGTGAGCTCCTGGTCCCAGGCGCTCACCGATTCCCAGTTGTACCAGCGCCAGGGAGCCTGCCAGACCTCGCGCACGCCGAAGCCGGGGTCGGAGAACTGCCAGGGCGGGCCGACACGCTTGGGGTGGTTGATGCTGAAGGGCCGGCCGCGGGCCTCGACCCAGCGGAGCAGGTGGTGGATCTCCTCATCGGTGGTGAAACGGAAGTCGACCCATTCGCGAAGACCCCAGACGTTCACATGGCCGCTGTAGGTGGTGACTTCCTCACCGGGGATGAGGAGGAGCGGGGCATCGCGCCAGGCATCGATGAC
>CAZRUZ010000091.1:2107-4611 GCA_964603275.1 uncultured Anaerolineaceae bacterium
GCCGGGTAGACTGCGGGGCATGAAGCGCACAACTGTTGGACACGTCGAAGTCACGGCCCTGGTGGATACCATCCAGGCTTATCCCGGCAGCGCCGTCTACCCGGGCGCGGACCTCTCGCCCTACGGCGCCCACCTCGACAGCGAGGGCCGCGTGCCGCTGAACTTCGGTTCATTCCTGGTGCGCGATGGTGCACTGCTCCTCCTGGTGGACACCGGCTGGGGGCCCGAGTACCAGGGCAAGCTGCCCGAAGAGCTGGCGGCGGCCAGGGTGGCGCCCGAGGACGTCACGCATATCCTGTTCACCCACCTGCACGGCGACCATACGGGCTGGAACTTCGACCGGGCGACGGGCAGGCCGCGGTTCGCGAACGCAAAGTTCCTCGTGCCCCGCCTGGACTGGGAGCACTACGCCGCGGCAGGCAACGCCTCGTTCGAACGCGACGTCCGCCCGCTGGAGGCGCTCGGCGTGATGGAGATGGTCGAAGGCGAGCGGGTTATCTCGGCAGCACTCACGGCCATCCCCACGCCGGGGCATACACCGGGGCATACGAGTGTCGTCATCACCTCTGGGAGTGAGCGCGGGTTCATCCTCGGGGACGTGGTGATTTCGGCGATTGACGCGGAAGACCCATCGCTCGACACGAGCTTCGACTGGGACCACGCGATCGCGCGGGAGACGCGCACGAAGACGGTGGAACGGCTCATCGCGGACGGGTCGACGGTGGGGGCGAGCCATCTGCCGACGCCGGGCCTCGGGCGGTTCGTGCGAGAAGGCGCGCGGCAGTGGTGGCAGGCGTTGTAGGCGGTTTCGCGGGGTTCATTTCCGCTTCGAAAACTGGCTTTGGGACCCCCCTTCTGATAAACTGTGAAGGTAAGCGAACGATTTGCCTCCATCTCCCCTTTTGCGGAGGCGAAGCGCGCCAGGGATAGCTCATTCGACTATGACCACACAGGCACCGTCGTCTTCCTACACCGCTGAGAACATCCAGGTACTCGAAGGGCTTGAAGCCGTCCGGCGCCGGCCCGGGATGTACATCGGCACGACCGACAAGGCCGGCCTCCACCACCTGATCAAGGAGCTCGTCGACAACGCGGTCGACGAGGCGATGGCGGGTTACTGCGACCGGGTGGAGGTGGTTATCCGGGCAGACGGCTGGTGCAGCGTCACCGACAACGGCCGTGGCATCCCCGTCGACATCCAGAAGCAGACGGGCAAGACAGCGGTCGAGACGGTCATGACCGTACTCCATGCGGGCGGCAAGTTCGGCGGCGGCGGGTACAAGGTCTCGGGCGGGTTGCACGGCGTTGGCGCGAGCGTGGTGAATGCCCTTGCCGAGAACATGCTGGTTGAGGTTGTCCCGGACCCGGCGGCGCAGGGAGCGGACAAGGCAGGCAAGGTGTACCGACAGGAGTACGCCCGCGGCGTGCCGCTCAACGAACTGACCCCGGTGAAACTGACGGGCCCGCGGAACCACGGCACCACGGTGAGCTTCAAGCCTGATGCATCGATCTTCGAGAGCGTCGATTTCGACTTCGCTATCGAGGCCGAGCGGCTGCGGATGTACGCATTCCTGACCAAGAAGGTCTGGTTCCACCTCCGCGACGAGCGGTCCGGCAAGGAAGTCAACTACTACTTCGAGGGCGGCATCAAGAGCTTTGTCCGGCACGTGAACCGGGAGCGCGAAGCGATCAACTTCGAGCCGGTGTACGTGGAGCGCGAAGTCGATGGCAACGTCATCGAATGCGCCATCCAGTACAACGACGGGTTCAACGAGGCCGTGTACACGTTCGCGAACTCGATCAACACGATCGACGGCGGCTCGCACATGACGGGCTTCCGCCAGTCGCTGACGCGCGTGCTGAACGACTACGCGCGCAAGAACAAGATCCTGAAGGAAGCCGACCCGAACCTCACCGGCGAGGACGTGCGCGAGGGCCTGGTCGCGGTGGTCTCGGTGAAGCTGCCCGAGCCGCAGTTCGAGGGCCAGACGAAGACGCGCCTGGGCAACCCGGAAGTGGCCGGCCAGGTGCAGACGGTCGTCGGCGAGGCGCTGGCGCAGTACCTGGAAGAGAACCCCTCGGATGCGAAGCGGATCATTGAGAAGTGCCTGGTGGCGAGCCGTGCCCGTGAAGCGGCGCGGAAGGCGCGCGACCTGGTGCAGCGCAAGAGCGCGCTCGAAAGCGGGACGCTACCGGGCAAGCTGGCCGACTGCTCGAGCCGGGACCCGGAGGAATCCGAGCTGTTCATCGTCGAGGGTGACTCGGCGGGTGGTTCGGCCAAGCAGGGGCGCGACCGGCGGTTCCAGGCCATCCTGCCGCTCTTCGGCAAGATCCTGAATGTGGAGAAAGCGCGGCCCGACAAGATGCTGGGGCACGATGCCATCCGGCTCGTGATCTCGGCCCTCGGCACCGGCATTCGTGAGACGTTCGATGTGGGCCGCCTGCGCTATCACAAGGTCATCATCATGACCGACGCCGACGTGGACGGCGCGCACATCCGGACG
>CAZRUZ010000091.1:4711-10247 GCA_964603275.1 uncultured Anaerolineaceae bacterium
CTGTTCTACGAGTTGATGGGCGACGAGGTGAGCCACCGGCGGCGGTTCATCCAGGCGAACGCGAGCCAGGTCAAGAACCTGGACATTTAGCGTAGTGCCCGACGATGGGCCGCCAAAGCGCCAAGAGCACGAAGGGCCGCGCCAAGAAGATTGATGAGAGCCCGACAGCACCGAGGCGCTGAGGCACGGAGGAGAGCTGAGGTCGACCGACGCGCAGCCGGATCCTCGGCCCGCAGCGGAGGTCGCATGCCGGCATGCACGCGCTTGCTGGCGCGCACGCCCGGGATGGGGCGGACCCGAATGTGCGAAACTTCGCCGCATGGCTGACGGGACTCCAATTCTTCGGTTCATTGGGTCGGGCGATGCGTTTGGAAGCGGCGGGCGGTTCCAGGCGTGCATCGCATTGGAGGCGGAGGGCAGCACCACGCTGCTCGATTGCGGCGCGACTTCGCTGACGGCGATGCGGCAGCAGGGCTTCGACCCAAATAGCGTGGACACCGTGCTGGTGACGCACCTGCACGGCGACCACTTCGGCGGACTGCCGTTCCTGATCCTGGCCGGGCAGTTCTCGCGGCGGACGGCGCCGCTGGTGGTGGCCGGGCCGGTTGGGATTGCCGCGCGCCTGGTGGATGCGATGGAGACGCTGTACCCCGGGTCTTCGACGGTGGAGCGGCGGTTCCAGACGCACGTGCAGGAACTGGTAGAACGCGAGCGGACGGTGGTTGGCGGCATGCAGGTCACGGCCTTCCCGGTGATGCACGCGAGCGGCGCACCCGCGCACGCTTACCGGGTGGAGGTTGCAGGCCGGGTTGTGGCGTATTCGGGCGATACCGAGTGGTGCGAGTCGCTGGTGGAGGCGGCGGGCGGCGCGGATGTGTTCATCGCGGAGGCGTACACCTTCGAGCGGGAGGTGAAGTTCCACCTGCCGTTTGCGGCATTGCGGGCGAACCGGGCACGGCTGGCCGCGGGCCGGACGGTACTGACGCACATGAGCGGCGACATGCTCGAACGGCGTGGCGAGGTGGGCGAAGGTTACGTGTGCGCGGAAGACGGGCTGGTGTTGGAGCTGTAGGGCAGCCGGGAAGGACAAGCCCGGGCTGGCCCCGGATCCGGCGCGGGCTTGTGCCTACCGCAGCCGCTCCAGGATGCGGTCGAGGATGGCGTGGCCGACGGCGTATTTGCTCATGAGCGGCAGTTCCTCGGTGCGGCCATCGTTGTGGAAGATGATGACCTCGTTCGTCTCGGTCCCGAAGCCTGAGCCGGCAGCGCTGACGTCGTTCGCGACGATGAAGTCGAGGCGCTTGGCCGGGATCTTCTGCTGGGCGTACTCGCGGAGGTTGCGGGTCTCCGCGGCGAAGCCGACCCGGACGCCACCGCCGGGCAGTGTCGCGATAATGTCGGGATTCTGGACAAGCTCAACGGTCAGGGCGTCGTTGCCCTCGGATTTCTTGAGCTTGTGGTCGGCGGCCGAGGCTGGCCGGAAGTCCGCGGGGGCGGCGGCCATGATGAGCGCGTCGGCATCGGCGGTGGCCTGTTCGAGCGCAATGAGCATCTGATCGACTGTGGCGACGTCGATCCGGTGGATGCCCCAGGGCGACTCCAGCGCAACCGGTCCGGCGACCAGGGTGACGCGCGCGCCGCGGTCGCGGGCGGCCTCGGCGATGGCGAAGCCCATCTTGCCGGTCGAGCGGTTGCCCACGAAGCGCACGGGGTCGATCGGTTCGTGCGTGGGCCCGGCGCTGACCACGACATGCCGGCCGGCAAGGTCACCGGTGCGCTGGCCGAGGAGGGTGCGGAGGGCGCCGATCACCTCGGCGGGCTCGGCGAGGCGGCCCAGGCCGGTGCGGCCCGTCGCCAGGCGGCCGAGCATGGGGCCGACAACCTCGACACCGCGTTCGCGGAGGGTGGCGATGTTGTCCTGTGTGGCCGGGTGTTCCCACATCTGGTTGTCCATCGCCGGGGCGATGAGCAGCGGCGCGCGCGTGGCGAGCGCGGTCAACGTCACCATGTCGGCGGCGTGGCCGTGGGCCAGGCTGGCGATGCAGTCGGCCGTGGCCGGGGCGATGACGAAGGCGTCGGCGCGGCGCGCCACCTCGACGTGGGCTTCAGCCTCGGCCGTGGCGAACATGTCCACCACCACTGCGCGGCCGGTGAGCGACTGGAACGTCAGGGGGGCGATGAACTTCGTCGCGGCGGGGGTCATCACCACTTCAACGGAAGCGCCGGCCTGGCGGAGCTTGCTGGCCAGGTCGGCGGCCTTGTAGCAGGAAATGGAGGCGGTGACCCCGAGGACGATGTGGCGGCCGCTGAGCGGCAGTGCGGGGTAGCGGGGCTCGGGGTGCTCTTCCATGGGTCGGTGCGCCCTTTCGGCAGTGGCGGGAGGCTCAGGCCCCCTGGCGTCCCTCGGCATTCAGCTCATAGATCAGGCGGAGGCCGATGAGGGTCAGGTCGCCGTTCACGATGTCGATGCAATCGGTCTCGGAAGCGATGAGCGTGGAGAGTCCACCGGTGGCGACGACTTTCGGGTTGCCGCCAAGTTCGGCCTTGAAGCGTGCCACCAGGCCTTCAACGAGGCCGACGTAGCCGAAGAGGATGCCGGACTGCATGGCGTTGATGGTGTTCTTGCCGATGGCCACGGGCGGGCGTTCGAGCTGGACGCGGTAGAGCATGGCGGCGCGGCTGAAGAGCGCCTCGCTGGCAATGCCGATACCCGGAGCGATCGCCCCGCCAAGGTAGTCGCCCTGGTCGTTCACGGCATCGAAGACGGTCGCCGTCCCGAAATCGACGACGATGACGGGGGTGCCGTAGAGCCGGCTGGCGGCAACCGCGTCGATGATGCGGTCGGCGCCGAGCTGTTTCGGGTTGTCGTAAAGGATGCGGACGCCGGTGCGAAGGCCATGGCCGACGACCATCGGTTCGATCCGGAAGTACTTGCGGCAGACCTGCTCGAAGGTCGGGATGAGCGGCGGGACATCGCAGCCGATGATGCATGCGGTGACCTCGGCGGCATCGACGCCGCCACTGTTGAGCAGCGTCATCAGGAGGACGCCGTATTCATCCGGGAGCTTTTCCTGTTCGACGCCGATGCGCCAGGTGTGGCTGATCGTGTCGCCATCCCAGAGGCCGATGTGGATGGAGGTGTTACCGATATCGAGCGCGAGGAGCATGTGGCGCGTACCATCCTGGCTTCGGGCCATTGGTGGTCCCGGTGCCGGGCAAAGCGTACCGCGTTTCGGGGGAATGGGAGAAGGGAGGCGCCTGCGCCTCCCTTCTCCACGTCTGCGCGAGCCGGGACCTAACGGTAGAGGATGCCCGTGAGGAGCGGCGCGTTGATGGTGGGTTTCGGGAGGATGCCGTCCGCATCGAGCCCGGTCCCCGGTCCCGGCTCATCCCCGCCGAAATCGATGACGAAGTCGATCTTCGGCAGTTTGAAGCAGGTGAAGGACTTGCAGAGGGTGAGATCGATCTCACCCGTGCCTGCGGCCGCCGCGCCGCCTGCGGGCACGTCGCCGGCGGGCAGGTCACTCGCGGGCCATCCCCCGGGAAGCGGCCCGCCATCGCCGTCCTGAGGTGCGGCGGGAGCACCGGACGGAGTCGCGGCATCCGCACCCTCACCCGGCGTACTGGTCTCCGTGGTTGCTGGATCGGGTTTGACGGCATCACCGTCGGCGGGCAGGTCACCGGCTCCGGCGTCCGTGGCGGTCGCGACTGAGGGGGATTCCGGCGCTCCGGCCTCGCCGTGCGCAGCGTCACCCGCCGGGGACGCGGAGGCGCCGCCCTGGCCAGCCGGGACGATGATGGTCGGGCTGGGGGACTTCACGAGGGTCACGGTGGCCCGGGCGGGGGCAGTCCGGGTGGCACCCAGCAGGGAGCCCGGCCCGATGCTGGCGAGGAATCCCGCGCCGAGGAGAGTAGCGCCGCCGAGGGCGGCGAGTGCGAGCGTCTTGCGGTCCATGTCCACTCCTGTGGTGTTCTGGGAGTGAGACAGCGGGCGCGGGGATTTCTTACAGGGTCAGGCGGATCCGGTCTCGTCGTCGCCCAGCAGGCGCTTCGGCCACTCGCGGATCGGTGGGAGCGCATCGCGGTACTGGAAGTAGAACACCGTGGCCGGGACGATCAGGGCAACGGCGATCAGTCCGAGGGTCACGGCCTGGGCTTCCCAGGACTTGCCGAACGAGTCACCGAAGCTCACGACGACGGTGGTCGGCACGATTGAGCCAAGGAAGACGAGGGTAATAAAGAGGCGGAACGACATGCCGGTCAGGCCCGCGGCATAGGCGGCGAAATCGAACGAGACCGGCATCATGCGCCACCAGAAGACGATCTGGGGGCCCATCTGGCGGGCCATCTTGTCGACGCGTTTGGCGCCTTCTTCGCCGATGAGGCGGGGGATGAAGCGGCGGCCGAGGCGGTGCGAGATGTAGAAGATGATCGCGGAGCCGATGAGCTGGCCTGTGACGGAATAGACCACGCCCCAGAAGGTCCCCCAGGCGATGCCCGCCGCGATCATGAACGGGGGGTTCGGGATGGGAGCAAAGACCATCGCGACGGCCAGGACGGTGATCAACAGGACCGGGCCCCAGGGACCGAGGTCGCGGATCCACTCACGGACGTCATCGACCTGGAGGTCGCCGACGATGAAGTCGGTCATGATGAGCGCGGACGCCCCGGCGATTGCTACGAGGCTGAGGAGGCGGCGGCGGATGCGGGCATTCGCCAGGAGGGGCGAGCCTTTCGGCGGCGGCGGTTGTTCGCCGCGGATAAGGTCGCCGATTTCGCCCCAGACCAGGTAGGCGGCGACGATGCCCAGGCCGAGCGCGGCGCCGCGCGAGTGGACAGTGAAGTACGCCCCTGCCGTGACCGCGATGCCTGCAAGCATGGCCAGGGCAACGACGACGTTTTCGCGCATTGGGCCAATGCTACGGCAACCACCCGCTACGAAAATGAACGTCCCGGCGCGGGGGACCGGTCACCGGTAAGGCCCCGGTAAGCGGGCTGGTGCAGAATAGGGCCATGACCGGGATTGCTCCGCTGACCATCCGTCCTGCCACCGGGGATGACCTGGAGGCGATCAACCGGATCTACAACCACGAGATCGTGCACGGAACCGCGACCTGGGACACAGAACCGTGGACGATCGCCCGGCGGCGCGAGTGGTGGACGGAACACAGCGACCCGCTCCAGCCCGTCATCGTGGCGGAAGATGCCGCCGGGGTGGTGGCGTTCGCCTACCTGACGCTGATGTCGAAGAAGCACGGCTGGCGGTTCACGCGGGAGGACACCATCTACGTGGACGAGCGGGCGCGGGGGATGGGCGCCGGGAAGGCACTCCTGGGGGCGTTGCTCGATGAAGCCCGGGCGATCGGGGTGCGGCTGGTGGTGGCATCGATCACGTCGACGAACGAGGTGAGCATCGGGCTCCACCGGCGGTTCGGGTTCGAGGTCATGGGAACGTTGCGGAACGCGGGCTACAAGTTCGACCGCTGGATGGACACGACGTACATGCAGGTGGACCTGGGAAGTGGCGAGTAACGAG
>CAZRUZ010000092.1:0-2322 GCA_964603275.1 uncultured Anaerolineaceae bacterium
AGGCGGCTCATGACCTCGAGGATCTGGGCCTGGATGGTCACGTCGAGGGCCGTGGTCGGTTCGTCGGCGAGCAACAGCTTCGGGTTGCAGCTCATGGCCATGGCGATCATCACGCGCTGGCGCATGCCACCGGAGAACTGGTGCGGGTAGTCATCGAGGCGGTTTTTCGCCTCGGGGATGCCGACCATCTCGAGCAGCTCCGCGGCGCGGTCGCGGGCGGCCTTGCCGTGCAGGTTCATGTGGAGCTCGAGCGCTTCCGTCATCTGCCGGCCAATGGTCAGCACGGGATTGAGGGAGGTCATGGGCTCCTGGAAGACCATCGCGATTTCGTTACCGCGGATCTTCCGGATCTCGTCCTCGTCGAGCTTCAGGATGTCGCGTCCCTGGAAGATGATCTCCCCGGAAACGATCTTCCCTGGCGGCTGCGGGATCAGGCGAAGGATGGAGAGTGCGGAAACGCTCTTTCCACAGCCCGATTCCCCCACCAGCCCAAGCGTTTCGCCTTCTTCCACCACGTATGAGGTGCCGTCGACCGCACGGACGACGCCCTCCTGCGTATAGAAGTACGTGCGCAGGTCTTTGACCTCTAGTAGCGCCATCCCTTCTCCTTTCGCCTGCCCATCCCACCGGGCAGAGCGGCTCGCGCCGACCCTACTGGTTTTCGAGTATGTGGGGAAGAGGAGACTCGAACTCCTACGCCTTGCGGCACATGATCCTAAGTCATGCTCGTCTGCCAGTTCCGACACTTCCCCACAAGTGCTGAGCACGCGCCACGCGCGTGCCCTTCGGAACGGGGGCTGGTGAGCCGCGGAGGACTCGAACCTCCAACCGGCTGATTAAGAGTCAGCTGCTCTGCCAGTTGAGCTAGCGGCCCCCTAGGACGGGCGGGAGTATATCACGGGCCATTTGCTTGGCGACAATCCGGGTGGACTTAACGATAAATCCGTGATTACGCCCATACCAAGGGTGCCATGATTGGCGCCTTTTCTCACCGAGATCCCGGTCCACGCCCCCGGACGGCTCCCCGTTGGGCAGTGGCTGGTTACACTTCTCGCGACGTGGAAGACCCCTCCGTGGCGGCCCTTGCTCCCCGCATCGCGGGAACCAGGCGTGTGTTCTGCTGCCATAGTGCGACGCTTTCGGGGAGGCACATCCCGAATTCGTTGCCGGCCGTGGAAGAATGCGTCGCCGCCGGCGTGCCGCGGCTCGAGGTGGATGTCCGGTTCCTGGCCGACGACTCGATGCTGATCTTCCACGATGGGGAGCTTGATGTGGAGACGACCGCCAACGGGCGCGTGGATGCTCTCGACCGTCCCCGGGCCGGGCAGGTGCGCTACCGCCAGGATGAGCGCGTGCCGCTCTGTTTCCTTGAGGATGTCGTGGACCTGGTGCGGCGGGGCAGTGCGCTGCTGCAGGTGGACCTGAAGCTGATGCGTCCGATATCCGCCGGGCGGGCACGGGCGCTTGAAGAGGCGCTCCGGCCGGTGGAGGGACAGGTGCTGGTCGGGTCGCAGGCGCACTGGAACCTGCGCCATCTCAGGGGCGTGCCGGTGGCCATCGACCCCACGCTGCAGTGGCACGCCGATGGGGGCCGAGGAGGGCACATCGTTCCACGGTCGCGCGGGGTCCACGGGCTCTGGGACGATGCGCCGCTGGCGGCCAATGCGCGTGCGACCGCGATGGAATACGTCGAAAGCCGGGTGGCCGACATCCGCGGACTCCTGCCGGCAGCCATCGAATGGATGGTGGACATCGCGACGATTGAGCACCTTGCGCAGCTGGGCGTGCCCCTCGGCGATGTCCTGGCCGCCCACGGCGTCGCGCTGGCGGCGTGGACGTTCCACGACAACGAGCCCGAGCCGGGCAAGCTGCTGTCGCGGCTGTTCGGCGCCGGCGCCCGGACCGTCATCACCGATGCGCCGCTCGCGGCCGCGGCACACGCGGGCCGCCTCATAGGGCCGGCCCTGTAAACGCACTGTAAATTTTCGTCACTCCCGCTCAACGCAATGGTCCCCCCGGCCGATCGGTTTCTCTCGCGGGCGCTGCCGAAATTGGGATCAGGGAGAGACTCTGCAGGGGAGCTTAGTGATGAACCGGCTGCTTTCAAGGTTCACGTGGCTGCACAGGAAGGGCGATGACGAGGCCGGCCAGGGCCTCGCCGAATACGCCCTGATCCTGGTCTTTGTCGCGCTGGCCTGTGTGATGGCGTTGCAGGCGCTCGGCGGGGCTATCGCCAGCTCGCCCGGCTTCACCACGCTGCCCAGCGTTTTCTGATTCGGTCAGAGCTTCACGAGGCCACAATTCGCGGCGGTGCCTTCTATC
>CAZRUZ010000092.1:2422-10144 GCA_964603275.1 uncultured Anaerolineaceae bacterium
TTTCTGATTCGGTCAGAGCTTCACGAGGCCACAATTCGCGGCGGTGCCTTCTATCCAGATGGCGCCGCCGTCGAGCGTCTGGAGGTTGTTGGCATAGGCCGGCATCTCGGGCGAGTAGCGGCGCCACTCCCCATCCTGGAACTGGTAGATGACGCGGTAGCAGCCCTGCGCCCGGGCGAGCACCTGGACCGGCGCTCCCGCCGGGAGTGTCAGCAGGTTCCAGCCGCTGCCAATGTAGACCGAAGGTGAGCCGGGGACGGCCGTCGGCGTCGGGGGCTGCGTTGGCGTTGGCGATGGCGTGACGGTGGGCGTGGGCGAGCTGGTACTGGTGGCGGTCGCCGTGGTGGTTGAGCCTCCCCCTCCGGAGCCGCCCGGGCAGGCCTGGGCCGTCGGGTACTGGGCGATGATGACGACCCAGGCCACCGCAGTGCCGGCGTTGTTGCGCGCCACTCCCACTCCCACGCACTTGAAGGGCGGCGATGAAGGCGTCCAGGCGTAGATGCCGCTCCCACCGTGGCTGGCCATGCCGGTCAGCGCCTGCGCTGGCCCGACCGAGACGCTGCCCGAGGAGGCCACCGCCCAGATGCCCTCGCCGCTCCCCGAGGCGTAGGCCTGCCCACCCGATGTAGTGCCGGTGTAGCCGCAATCGAGGGCGCGTTGCACCCAGGTGCGGCCATAGCCGTCGCTGTGGCCGCCGGGGGCGCCATTGGTCACCTGCCATTCGGCGAACCATGCGGCGGCCGCGTTGAGGGCGCCGGAAGTCTGGAGGGGAGTCGAGACCTGGACGTGGGTATCGCGCCAGCTCTGCAGCAGGCCGATGAACTCCTGCTCTTCGGCGCTGAGGGCGTCGTGGGCTGTGCCGCAGGGACCGGGGGCCGCACCGGCGGGAGTGCCCTGCAGGGCGAGGGTTGCCATGAACAGGCCAGCCGCCATGGCCAGCAGTGCAAGTGCGCGAAGTCTCACGTTTTCACCAACCGCGGGGGCGCTGGTGGAGCCACCATAGCACCGCTTTGTCACGTTCGGTCAAGAGAGGGATGGCTGCGCAACCGCCCTGGGAGTAGTATCCTTTGGTCGAATGGCGACAACGTATACGGTCCCCGGAGCGGTCACTATGTCAGCAGCAGGAAGGATCACCATTCCTCGACTCCCACGCCGCCTCGTGCCGCGCCAGCGGCTCCTGAGACGGCTCCATGACGGAGTCGGGAACGGCCTGACGGTCGTGGTGGCCCCGGCGGGCTACGGCAAGACGACGCTCATCGCCATGTTCGCCGCCGAAGTCGAGTTCCAGCCCGTGTGGCTTTCGCTCGATTCCTCGGCCGGCGCGCCTGAGGTGCTTGCCCAGCAGCTCGGTGTGGCGTTCGCCGGCGACCGCGAGTTCGAACCACCGGCTGTCGCGACCAAGTTCAGTGACCTCCAGGCCTACGTCCATGCGGCAGCGCGCCAGGCGGCGCTCGATTCGGACCTCCCGCTGCTGCTGGTGGTCGACAACGTTGAGGAGCTGACCGACGCGCGGGAGGCCTGCGCGCTGCTGGTCTGGATGCTTGAAGTGCTGCCCGAAGGCAGCGAAGTGGTCCTTTCGGGCCGGGAGATCCCGTTTATCCCCGCGATCAACGCCCGCATGGCGACCGGCGAGATCGTCGTCATCGAGGCGGCGGACCTGGCCTTCGACGCAGACGAGACGCATTGCGCGATAGACGCGGCCTCCTCACCGGAGACGGCCGATTCGGTGCTCGAACGGACCGGCGGGTGGCCGGTGGCGGTGATGGCGTCGGTGATGGGCGGCGAAATCCCCCAGACGGGCGCTGGCGCGGCCGCGTTCGACCTGTACCTGCGGACCGAGGTCTGGGAGCACGTCCCGGCTGCACTCCAGGATGTGCTGCGCCCGCTCGCTCTGGCCCCAACCATCGATAGGGCGGCGGTCGAGCACGATTTCGGGCCGGCCACGTGGCGCAAGCTCACCGCCTGGATGGGCACCCGCGATTTCCTCTGCGAGTACCTGTCGGCGACCGAGTTCCGGCTGAACCCGATGCTCCGCCAGTTCATCGTCGCCGAATTTCAGAGCCATGACCCGGAAGGCCACGACGCCGCGGTCGAACACCAGATCGAGGTGATGGTCGCTGCCGGCGATGTGGCCGAGGCGATCGAGTTCGCCCGCTCCGCGGCCAGCGAGCGGGACCTCGCGAACCTGCTCGAAGCGCAGAGCGCGCACCTGATCATCCAGGGTTCGTACACGCTGCTCTGGCGCGCATTCGAATGCATCAGCACGACGACGCTGGGGCGGCGGCCGCTCCTGCGCGCGCTCTTTGCCCGGCTGAACGCCCACATGGGCCTCCCGGAGGAAGCGCTCCGCCGCGCCGACGCCCTACTGCGCGACCCGCGGCAGGGGGAGACGGTGCGCGCGCACGCGTTGCTTGCCCGGCTGCGCGCCCTCCGGCTGCTCGGGCGGCCAGAGGATGCGATCACCACCGCCGAACAGCTGGCCGCCCTCGACTGCGCCAGCGACCCGATCCTCCAGTGCGAAGTTGTCTACCAGGCCGCCGACGTCGAGCTCTCGGTCACCCGCAATTTCGCCAAGGCCGAACGGGCGCTCGCCGAGGCCGTCCGCATGAGCGAACTGGCTGGCGCCGAGCCGCTCGGCCTGCTCGCCCGGTCGACGCTCGGGCAGACGTTGGCGATGCGCGGAGATGCCCCGGGGGCGGTGACGGTCCTTACCCGGGCAGCGCAGGGCTGGCGCGCGCTCGGCCGGTCGTCGAACCTGGGCTGGGTGCTCAACAACCTCGGCATGTCGCACCTTCAGGCGGGCGATTTTGCGAGTGCGGCCACGGTCCTCGAAGAGGCCGTCCAGGAAGGTATGGACTGCGGTAACCAGCGCAACGTCGCCTACGCAACCGCCTCGCTCGGCGATGCGGAGCTGGCCCTGGGGCACTTCCAGAAGGCGCGGGAGCACTACGAAGAGGCGATCCGCATCTGCGCGACCGACGCGCTCGATGAGACGCTCGCCGCGCTTTCGATCGCGGGTCTTTCGGCGGCCTTCCTTGGGCTGGGCGACCTGCAACAGGCGGACTTCTTTTCGAGGCGGGCGCTACTTGTGGCCCTGACTTCGGCGAACGACTACGAAGTGGCCCACTGCAAGCTGCAGCAGGCCGCCTGCGAGTTGGCTGCCGGAAACTACGTGGCCGCGCTTTCCGAGGCCGGGCAGGCGGCCGAGAAGTTCGAGGCGATGGATGTCCTTCCATCGCTATCGATCGCCCACTACCGGATCGCGATGACGCACTTCCGGGCGAACCGGCGCGCCGAGGCGCAGGACTCGATCGACCGGGCTGCCGCGGCCCTCAAGGAACCGTGGATGGCGAGCGCGCTGGTCCCGCTGATGCGCGAGAACCCGATGTTCGCGCAGTGGGTGGCCTCGCGGGCCGGCGGCGGCCGGATCTTCCGCGACCTTCTCGAACGGCAGGCGTTCGGTGTGCTGACCGTGGACGAAGAGCAGCCGGAAGCGGCCGAATCGCGCGGGCGGCTGCCCCGCGTGGTGGCGCGCAGCCTTGGCGCCGCAACCGTTACGGTCGGCGGCCGGGAAGTCTCGGATGAACAGTGGGCGAGCGTCCGGGCCAAGGAGATGTTCTTCCTGCTGCTTTCGCGGCGCAGCGGCATCCGCAAGGAAGAAGCGGTCGAAATGCTCTATCCGGAGCTTCCGCGCGAGAAGTGCAACAGCGCCTTCCATTCAAACCTCTACCGGATCCGCCGGGCCGTGTACCAGGAGAGCGTGGTGAAGCGCGATGGCGCCTACCTGCTGAACCCGGACGGGCAGTTCGAATGGGACGTGGAACAGTTCACCGAGGCGCTGGAACGCGGCCGGGAGGCCCAGGCCGGGTCGCGCGAGCGGGCCGTGGCGTTCCAGCAGGCGATCGAGCAGTACGGCGGGCCTTTCGCCGAGGTGTTCCATTCCGAGTGGGCGGAAGTCACCCGGCAGCAGCTGGAGCGCGAAGCGCACGAATCGCTGGCGATGCTGGCGGCATACTTCGCCGGGCGTGAAGACTTCGAGTCGGCCGCGATGTGCATGGAGCGCGTGCTGCGCGCCAACCGGTACAACGAAGAGGCCGCATACCAGCTGGCGCGCTACCGCGGTCAGGCCGGCCAGGCCGTCCAGGCGATCCGCTTCATCGATGATTTCGGCGCCACCTATGAATCCGAGTTCGGCGAACGGCTCCCGGAACGGTTCCAGGACTTGCGCGCGCGGATCGCCGCTGGCGTAGCGGTCTAGCCAGAATTTCGGCATATCCCGAATCTCGCGAGAGTTTCGCGAGAACCCATTTCTTAGGCTCTCCTCGACATCATCAACGTGTCCAGGAGGGACAAAGAAATGACTCGGTTGCTCTCGACTCTCGTTGCGGTTTCTTCACTCGCCATCATCGCCCTTGCCGGCGCTGCCCCGTTCCAGTCCTGGTAACCCACGCCCCTTTGGACGTGTCGTTCGGACAGGTCCCCCTGGTAATCGCCCGCACGGTACGCCGCGCGGGCGATTCCTGGTTTCTGGCGGGTGCGGCCGCGGTCTTCCTGGCCCAGCAACTGGCGATCTCCTACCTCGGCACGTCCGGGGCGGAAGGGCAGTTCCGCCGGGTCTTCTTCTTCGGCTCGACGGTCCTGCTTGTGCTGTTCGCGCTGCGCTTCCGGCGGTTCTGGGGCGCGTGGCTGGTGGCGGCCGGGATCGTCCTGAACCTGGTTCCGATGGCGGCACACGGCGGCTCGATGCCGATCGACTTCGCCGTCATCGAGGAGTCGGGCGCGTTCCCAGAAGTGACGCGTGAAGACATCGGCCGCCAGACCAACCACGGTAAGGATGTGGTCCTCGAACGCGACGATATCCACTTCTTCGCCCTTTCCGACCGGTACGTGGTCGAACTGCCCGGATATGGCGCGAATATCTACTCCCTCGGCGATTTCGTGCTCTTCGCCGGCGTCGGCCTGATCCTGCTCCAGGCGCCGCTCATGGTGCTCGCGCCGCGCCGCACCGGCGACGCTCCGGCCGCCTGACTCCTGCCCCTCCCCTTCTTTCCCTTGATGATGACCTGCTAGGCTCTCGGGAGACTCTGCATCCCGGGGGTACGGCTGTGCGGTTCATCATCTATGGCGCCGGCGCCATTGGCGGCACGATCGGCGGGCGCCTCCACCAGGCCGGCCATGACGTCGTCCTCATCTGCCGCGGCGCGCACCTCGATGCCATCAGGACCGGCGGCCTCCTGCTGCAGGCCCCCGAAGGTGACGTGCGCCTGCCGATCCCCGCGGTCGGCCACCCGGGGGAGATCGCCTGGCAGCCCGGCGATGTGGCCGTCCTGACGATGAAGACACAGGACACGGAAGGCGCCCTGCGGGACCTGGAGGCGGCGGCCGGCGTCAATGTCCCGGTGGTCTGCGCGCAGAACGGAGTCGAAAACGAGCGAATGGCAGCGCGGCGGTTCGAGCACGTCTACGCGATGCTGGTGGCGTTGCCGGCGACCCACCTGGTCCCGGGCGAGGTCATCGCCTCGGGCGCTCCGCTCAGTGGCTGCCTGCACGCCGGGGAATACCCTTCAGGGGTCGACGGCACCATCACCGCGGTGTGCGCCGCCCTGGCGCAGTCGCACTTCCACTGCGAGCCATCAGCCGACGCGCTGGCCCTGAAGTACCGGAAGCTGACGCTCAACCTCGGCAACGGCCTCGAGGTGATCACCGGGCAGCGCTCGTGGGGGGCGGGTGGCGCGGTGGGTGAGTTCGCGGCCCGCCTGCGCGCGGAAGCCGAAGCCTGCTACACGGCTGTGGGGATTGTGGCCGTCTCACCGGAGGAGTATCAGGAGCGCGTCTCGCGGCACTACCGCGCGACTCCGGTGGCGGGCCAGGAGCGCGGGGGCAGTTCGACGTTGCAGAGCCTGTTGCGCGGCCATTCGACGATCGAGGTGGACTACCTCAACGGCGAGATCGAGTTGCTCGGGAAGCTTCACGGGGTCGCCACGCCCTGCAATACCGCGGTCCGCCGGGTGGCGACCAGCATTGCGGCCCGCGGCCTGCGCCCCGGTTCGATGACGCTGGAGGATCTGGCCGCGCTCGCGGAGGGCTGATCTTCGGCCGCTGGCGGTTGTCATTTCCCGGTCCGTGAATTGGGGACGGTTGGCCACCTGGAGCGGTACCGGGCGGTTGCTGCCATTAACGCGCATCATTCATTACAATGCGCGCGCCTCGGCCAACGTTTCCGGGGCGAACAGGAGGAAACCAGGTTGGCAAAGATCATCGAAATCGAAGGCATTGGCGAGGCGTTCGCCGCAAAGCTGGAGGGGGCGGGGGTCGCAACCGTCGAAGCACTGCTCCAGAAGGGTGGTTCGCCGGCAGGGCGCAAGTCCCTGGCTGAGGCGACCGGCCTTTCCACCGACCGCATCCTCGAGTGGGTGAACCGGGCGGACCTGATGCGCATCAAGGGTGTCGGCTCCGAGTACTCGGACCTCCTCGAAGCAGGCGGCGTCGACACCGTGAAGGAACTCGCGACCCGCAGGCCGGACAACCTGCACGCGAAGCTCCTCGAAGTGAACGAGGCGAAGAAACTGGTCCGCCGCACCCCGACGCTCAACGAAGTGGAGGCGTGGGTGGCCGAAGCCAAGACCCTGCCCGCGGCGGTCACGTACTAGCGAGGTGAACCCATGGACGACCAGATCGCGAAGCTGGTCAGCCAAAAGGCCGGGATCGATCCGGCCGTTGTCGAGAAGGTGCTGGGCGCGCTCCAGGGTTTCCTGAAGGAGAACCCGGACAAGGTCGGCGCATTCCTCGGCCAGGACAGCCCCGGTGGCGGCGCCGCCGGGATGCTCGGCAAGCTCTTCAAGCACTAGGACGACGGGAGGCCGTCCCAACGGGACGGCCTCCCCCGTTTTCAGCAAAGCGGACGGGCTACCACTCCTTGCCGATGCCGCCGCGGCTGCCGAAGAACGCGGATGGCCAGTTGCGGCCCGTGATCATCGCCTTGTCGATGTCTTCCTTCGAGGCGATACCCTGCTCGGCGATAAGGCGCGCTTCGCGGGCTGCCGCGCCGAAGATGCGGTTGAGCAGGAAGCCGTAGGTACCCGGCGTGTCCTTCACCATCGATACGGCCTTGCCCGCGGCTTCGCCCAGCTGGCGCACGGTCTGGACGTTCTCCTCGGTCGATTCCGGGGTGTAGATGACCTCGCACATGCGCATGGTTGGCACCGGGTTGGAAAAGTGCATGCCGACGAACTTCGTCTTCCGGCCGGCGGAGACGTCCTTCGCGACGTCCTGGATGCAGAACCCGGAGGTGTTGGAGGCGAAGATTGCGTCCGGCTTCACGATGCCGTCGAGCTCGGCGAACACCTGCTGTTTCAGGTCCAGCTTCTCCGGGATGGCTTCGATGATGATGTCGCAGTTCGCCAGGTCCTCCACCTTCGTGGTGTAGCTGACCCGGTCCATCGCGACGAGTGCGTCGTCGAAGTTGACTTTGCCGCGTTCGACGGCGCGCTTGATCCCCCACTTGCCGTCGCAGAGGGCATGGCGGGCGGCCTCGATCGCCTCGTCGTTGATGTCGCGGATGACCACGTTGTAGCCGGCAAGGGCGAACACCTGGGCGATACCGCCGCCCATGATGCCGCCGCCGAGGGCGCCGACCGTCTTCACGTCTTCGAATTTCACTGCAGGAACCTCACCAGGGATATGTGCGGATACTACCCGCCCGGCCGCCGAACCGCAGGCGGC
>CAZRUZ010000093.1:0-10134 GCA_964603275.1 uncultured Anaerolineaceae bacterium
CGCTTACTCCCGCTCATCGGCGTCGAACCGTCGATTGTGCAGCACCCTGCTAGCGCTCCTGCCTTGCTACGGCGTCTTCACGTCCTCGCTCCGCCAGAGGTACAAGCACGCCACCGTCGCGTGCGGCCGCCACGGCTCACCGATCGCCTTGACCCTGTCCGGTTTCGGCATCGCGTCCAGCCCGTAGCGCTTCATGATCGCCCGGTTGATGCCGAGGTCGTTCACCGGCAGCACGTCCGGCCGGCGGAGATGGAACATCAGGAACATCTCCGCCGTCCAGCGGCCCACACCCCGCACCCGGGTCAGGTGCGCGATGATCTCCTCGTCTTCCCAGTGCTCGAACTGCTCGCTGCCGAGTTCGCCCCGGGCGAAGTAGTCGGCGAGGCTGCGTATCGATGCGATCTTCTGGCGCGAAAGGCCGGCTGAGCGAAGGGTTTCATCGTCCAGGGGGAGCACCTGCTCCGGGGCGGGGAAGGCCTCGCCTTCCAGCCCGAACAGCGCCTGGAATTTGCGGTAGATCGCCCCTGCGGCCGTCCCGCTGAGCTGCTGGAAGATGATCGAGCGGCTGAGCGCCTGGAACGGGTTCGGGCCACGGGGCCGCACGTCGATCGTGCCCGCCCGCTCAATGACCTCTGCCAGCACCGGATCGGCCCGGCGAAGAAACGCGGCGGATTGGTCGAGGTCGAACGCGCGATGGCCTGTCATGCCGATAGTTTCACCGCTCCGTGCCCGGAACGGTAACCGGGGAAGTGCGAAGGACGAGGTGCGAAGTGCGCAGATTGAGCGTAGGCGGGAGGAGTGCGGACCTGCGCGGCCCGCAGTCCTCGCGACGGACGTATCGCAACTCGCAACTCGCAACTCGTTCGCGGTTCACCCGCCGAACCGCGAAAATCCCCGCATGAACCCCTTCTCTCTCGACGGCAAGACCGCCATCGTGACCGGTGGCTCGCGCGGGATCGGCTATGAGATCGCTCGCGGGTTCATCGCCGCCGGCGCCCGCGTCATCATCACGGCCCGCAGCGAAGGCCCGCTCAACGATGCCGCGGCGGCGCTCGGACCCCGCTGCATCGCCCGCCCCTGCGATAACGCCGACACCACCGCCATCGCCGCGATGATCGCCGGCGCCTGGGAACTGGGCCCGATCGACATCCTCGTCAACAACGCCGGCATCAGCCCCCACTACAAGCGCGCCGAGCACGTGACCATCGAGGACTGGGATCCCGTCGTCGACGTCAACCTCCGCGGCACCTACTTCGCCAGCATCGAGTTCGCCAAACGTGTCTTCGAAGCGGCCATTCCGGCGTCCATCATCAATATCAGCAGCGTTTCCGGTGTCATGCCGCTCGAACGTATCGGGCCTTACGCCGCCACCAAGGCAGGCATCAATCAGCTCACCCGCGTGATGGCGCTCGAATGGGCCGACCGCAACCTCCGCGTCAACGCCATCGCCCCCGGCTGGACCGAGACCGAGTTCACCGGCGACCTCTTCGCCAGCCGCCATGGCGAGAAGCTCGTGGCCGATGTGCCGCTGGCCCGCTTCGCCACGCCGGGCGATATCACCGGCGCCGCCGTCTGGCTCGCCAGCGATGCCGCGAGCTACGTCACCGGGAGCATCGTCGTGATCGACGGCGGGCGGCAGCTCCGGTGAGCGCCCATGAGGACCACCGGGCCCTCCTGGAGCTCGCGACCGGCATCGCCGCCGAGGCTGCCGCGCTCATCTCGCGCTTCGCGGCCGCCGGGTTCGGCGTGGGTACCAAGTCCAACCCGGTCGACATGGTCACCGAGGCCGATCACGCCGCGGAGGCACTGATCGAGCGCCGCATTCTCGAAGCGCGCCCGCACGATGGGCTTCTTGGCGAAGAAGGCGCCTCCCGCCCCGGTACGTCGGGCGTGCGCTGGGTGTTCGACCCCCTCGATGGCACAACGAACTTCGTCTACGGCATCCCCGCCTATGCGGTCTCGATCGCGGTTGAGGCCGGCGGTGAGGTGGTCGCCGGGGTTGTCCACGATGTCGCTAACCGGCATGTCTTCACGGCGGCCCTCGGTGGCGGCGCCTTCCGCAACGGAGCCCCCATCCGTGTGAGTGGCAAGGCCGACCTCGGCACCGCGCTCATCGCGACCGGCTTTTCCTATGACCCCGCCCGCCGCGCCGAACAGGCGGCAATCCTCACCCGCATCCTTCCCCGCATCCGTGACATCCGCCGCAACGGCTCCGCCGCCCTGGACCTCTGCCGGGTCGCCCACGGAGAGGTCGATGGCTACTTCGAGTACCGGCTCAACCCCTGGGACATCGCCGCCGGCGGCCTCATCGTCCGCGAGGCAGGAGGCCTGACGGTCGGCTTCGGCGGCCACCTGTTCACCGATGGCCACGCGCTCGCCTGCCCGCCATCGCTCGCGCCGGTGCTCGCTGACCTGGTCGAGGCGGCCTACGCCGCTGCCCACAGGCGCTAGACTGCCCCCGAATCATCTCGAGGGGGGACCAGGTCCCGTGGAACTTACGGACAGGACAGCCTTCGTCACTGGCGGCTCCGGAGACATCGGCGCGGCCATCTGCATGCAACTCGCCCGCGCCGGGTGCGATGTCATCGTCGGCTATACGGGCAACCGCGAGGGCGCCGAGAGTACCACCGCGGCCGTCCACTCTGCCGGCCGCCGCGCCGCGATGGTCCAGCTCGATCAGAGCGACCCCGCCCAGTGCGATGAGGCTGCCGCCCGCGCCGCTGCCGCGTTTGGCCGCCTCGATATCCTTGTGAACAACGCCGCCTGGAACATCGGCATCCCCTTCCCCCAGCTCGATGACCTGACCATCGATATCTGGGACCGGATCTACGATACGAACGTGCGCGGGCCGTTTGCGCTTTCCCGGGCCGCCGCGAAGGAGATGCGCAAGACAGGCGCCGGCCGCATCGTGAACATCGCCTCCGTCGCCGGCGTCTCCCCGGGAGGGAGCTCCATCGCCTACGCCACCAGCAAAGCCGCGCTCATACACCTCACCCGCTGCCTTGCCGTCGCCCTCGCCCCGGAGATCACCGTCAACTGCGTCGCCCCGGGCCTGGTCGAAAACACCCGGATGGCACTCCGCCTGCCCCCGGCGGTCGCCGAAGGCGCGCGCCAGCGGGCAATCCTGAAACGCGCCAGCAGCGCCGAGGACATCGCGGCCCAGACGGTCATGTTCTGCCAGGCCGATTCCATTACCGGCCAGACCCTGGTTGTCGATGGAGGGATCTTCTTCCACTGAGCTGCCGCCGTGGGCCGTGAGGCCGGTGCCAATTGATCATCCCGCCCCGCCCGGATACTCTGAGCTTTCGATTCATTCCACGCCCGGGTTACTCGTACACATGGCTCACCATAAGTCCGCAATCAAGCGGTGGCACCAGTCCCTTCGCGAGCGCGACCGCAACCGCGCCCGCCGCACGCTCGCCCGCACCTCCATCCGCCGCGTCCGCGAAGCCGTCGCTGCTGGTGATAAGGAAGGCATGGACGAGGCGCTGAACAAGGCCTACTCCGCGCTCGACCGCGCCGCCAAGCAGGGCGCTATCCACACCGGCAAGGCCGACCGCCTGAAGCGCCGGCTCGCTGCCAGCATCTCTGCGGCGAACGCCTGAAGACAGCCCCGGGCATGTGATCGCATGGCGCCCGCCCCCCAGGGGACGGGCGCTTTCGTTTCGTCTCCTCTCCCGCCATGGCGTATTCCCCACCACCGGCCGACAATGCAGGCATGAGCGATTCGCCCAGGCCGCGGGTCGACGTGGTCATCCCCGTCTACAACGAAGTTAAGGTGCTCGAAAAGAGCTCCCTTACCACGCTCGCCCTCTTCGATCAGAACCCCCAGTACGACTGGCGCCTCGTGATTGCCGATAACGGCTCGAACGATGGCACATCCGAGCTCGCCCGCGAACTTGAAGCGCGCGACCCCCGCATGAAAGCCCTGGTCCTGACGGTGAAGGGCCGTGGGCTTGCCCTCCGCGAAGCCTGGCTCTCGAGCGATGCCGACATCGTCTCCTACATGGATGTCGACCTCAGCACCGACATCGCCCATCTGCCTGAGCTCATCGCTATGGTCGCCGAGCGCGGCTGCGATGTGGCCATCGGCACGCGCCTGGCGAAGGCCTCAAAGACCGACCGCCAGCTCAAGCGCGAGATCACCAGCCGCGGTTACGTCGCCCTCATCAGGCTCACTTTCCCCCGCCTGCGCATCTCCGACGCCCAGTGCGGCTTCAAGGCGCTGAACCGCCGCGCCGTCGAGGCCGTTGTCCCCCGGATCGAAAACCGCATGTGGTTCTTCGATACCGAGCTCCTCATCCTCGCGCACAAGGCGAAGCTCAAGATCTGCGAACTCCCCGTCCGCTGGGTCGAGGATAAGGACACGAAGGTGAAGATCGTCAGCACCGCCCTCGAAGACGTCCGCGGCCTCGCCCGCATGCGCTTCCGCCGCCGATAGCCCGTATCGACTCTGCCAATTCTCAGGAACGGTGCACAAGAACCCCTGTATTTATGGCATGGAGCCGGGGTTTACCAGGGCCCTTTCGGTTTGATCAGGCTCTGGGGCGATGGTATAACACGCCTTGCGACGATATTCACAAAGTCGACTGGCCCCGGGGTCTCCGTGCCCGCGGGAGCTACAGAGGGGGGAGGCAGCTCAGATGGAATTCGCGAACCTTCCACACGACGTTGCTGAGACGCTCGAGCTTGTCTTCGTCAGTATCACCATTGTTGCGACCCTGGCCCTGATCGTCCTCTTCGGCCAGTGGTGGCAGAGGTAGTCTGTCCATGGCTGTTGAAGCGCCCGCCAAACCGTCTCTCGCGGACAAGATCTACGACAAGATGTTCCACAACTACGTGTGGAAATCGATCTTCCGCACCGGCTACCCGAACACGCCCCGCAACCAGATGCTCGTCATCGCGACCAACGTGTTCCTCCACCTCCACCCCACCCGCATCCACCGCACCCACGTGAAGGTCACCCACACCTACTGCCTCGGTGGCCTCTCCTTCTTCATGTTCCTCGGCCTCACGGTCACCGGCATCCTCCTGATGTTCTACTACGTCCCCAGCGTTGAACGCGCCTACCTGGACATGCAGAACATCACGACCACGGTGCAGTTCGGCCAGATGATGCGAAACATGCACCGCTGGATGGCTCACGCGATGGTCATCCTCGTCTTCCTCCACATGATGCGCGTCTTCTACACCGGCGCGTACAAGCCACCGCGCGAATTCAACTGGGTCATCGGCGTGATCCTGCTCGTCCTCACCTTCCTCCTGAGCTTCACCGGCTACCTCCTTCCCTGGGACCAGCTGGCCTTCTGGGCCATCACCGTGGGCTCGGAAATCGCCGGCTCCGCCCCCGTCCTCGGCCCCAAGACCCGCTTCTGGATGCTTGGTGGCTTCGAAGTCGGCCCCGAATCGCTCATTCGCTTCTACACGCTTCACGTCATTGGCCTGCCGCTGCTGGCCGCCATCTTCATGGCAGTCCACTTCTGGCGTATCCGCCGCGACGGTGGCCTGGCCCGGCCCCTCTAGGCCGCGAACCCAACGCAGGAAACGGACAGCATGGCAACCTCAGTAGTCGCCCGACCAGTCGCCCGCCCCCAGGCACGTGCCCGGGATGAAGAAGTCCTCGTCTGGCCTGACCTCGTCTTCATCGAGTTCATCGCCGCGATGCTCTTCACGGTCACCCTTTTCTTCCTCTCGGTCGTGATGAACGCCCCCCTGCTGGACCAGGCGAACTCTGACGTCACTCCGAACCCCGCCAAGGCCCCCTGGTACCTCCTGAACCTCCAGGAGCTCCTCCTCCACATGAACGCCGCCATGGCCGGCATCATCATCCCCACTGTCTGGCTCGGGATCATGGCCGCCTTCCCCTACTTCGATAGGGACAACGACGGCCAGGGTGTCTGGTTCGGCACCGAAAACGCCGTCAAGATCACGGTCATCTCTGGCATCATCGGCTTCGTCGGCACCTGGCTTCTCATCCTCTGGGACTCCGGCAAGATCGCCTTCTTCCTCAACGACTGGTTCGGCCTTTCCGGCGGCGACCAGCTCCGCTTCCTCGAAAACGTCCGCTCCATGCAGTCGCAGCTCCCGTGGCCCGAGTGGTCGCGTGAGATCACCTACCTCCCCTTCAACCTGCGCATTCTCGATGGCACTGGCGCCGGCGGCCCGACCACGTTCCAGAACCTCAACTTCCCCGGCTGGCTTGTCGAACAGGCCATCCCGATTGTCGCTCTCGTCGGCCTGCCCAGCCTCCTCATCTACGGCCTCTGGCGGGCAGGCCTTGTGGTGACGCGGCGCGATGCGCTGCTCGCCCTCTTTGGTGGATTCGTCGCTTCCTACGGCGTGCTGACGCTGACCGGCACGGCATTCCGGGGGCAGGGCCAGGCGCTCGTGTTCCCGTGGGAGCTGAAAGTTAGCGAAGGCATTCCGGGGGAGGAGTAGGAACGCACAATGGCAGCTGAACAATCCGGCGCTTCCGGCAAGATCGAGCGGGTCCGCCAGTCCGAGGCGCGTAAGGTCGCCCGCCGCTCATTCCTCCGGGTGAGCATCTTCGCGGGCCTCACGCTCTCCACCGGCGCTATGGCCGCTGGCTTCCTCGGGTTCTTCAACCTGCGCAAGCCCAAGGGCTTCGGCGGCGTGGTCAACCTCCCGCCCAGCCGTATCCCGGCTGCTGGTGGCGAGCCCGTGCGCATCCCCGAAGGGAAGTTCTGGCTCGTCAACCTTGACGGCCCCGAGGGCGACGTCCTCGGCGTCGGCGGGACGGGCGGGCTCCTCGCCCTCTACTGGAAGTGCCCCCACCTCGGCTGCAGCGTCCCGTGGCTCGGCGGCTTTAACGGCGCCGAAGTCAACTTCCCTGGCATCCTGGGATGGTTCCGCTGCCCCTGCCACGGTTCGACCTATTCCCGCGCAGGCATCCGCGTCTTCGGCCCCGCGCCGCGGCCTATGGATACCATGGCCATCACCGTGAACAGCAACGGTTCCATTGACGTCAACACCGGTGCAGTCACCGGTGGCAACACCGACAACCCGCTTCGTGCGGTCCGATACAACGGATAGGCGGAGGATCGATTGAACACCCAGAAACAGATCGTCCTCATGGTCATCCTCACCTTCATCTTTGTTGGTGGGTGTGCCGCCTATACCGCGATCGACCTCACCGTCCGCGCTCCCGACCAGGAGGAATGGACCGCCGAACAGTCTGTCGAGCGCGGTGCGCTCCTCTTCGCCAACAACTGCCGCACCTGCCATGGGAACCGCGGTGAAGGTGGCGTGGGCCCCGTCCTTAACAAGGCCGCCTTCCAGGACCAGGACCCGATCCTGCTCCAGGCCAACCGCGACCTGATCCGCCGCACACTCCAGTGTGGCCGCGCGGGCACCTTGATGCCCGCCTGGCTCAAGGACAATGGCGGCGCCCTCAGCGCGATCCAGATCGAGCATCTGGTCGATTTCCTTACGGCTCCCGCCACAGAACAGGACGACTTCGGCAACCCCACGAACTTTGGCTGGACCGAGGCCGAGGAATTCGCCCACAACCTCAACCATCACACGACCGCCGTCGTCGGTGGCGATACCCTGGGCACCATCGCCCGAGCGCACGGCGTTGGGCCTGCCGAACTGGCCGCCGCCAACAACCTCCCGGTTGATGGCGTCCTCAAGGTCGGCACCGTCCTCAAGATCCCCGGCAACCGCGCCCTCCCGGACGGCTACACCTATACCGTCTACAAGGACAACGAGACGATCTCCAAGATCGCCGAGGCCCACCATATCGGCGCCCTGATCATCGCCGACCTCAGCAAGCTCGACTACAAGCTCACCGTGAAGCGCGGCGTTGCCACCCTCCAGATGCTCACCGCGGAAGGTGTGCCGGTGGCCGGGCTCTTCCCGGGCACGAAGATCACCCTTCCGGACGGCGTGAGCTACACCGTCAGCGCCGGCGACACACTGCTCGCCACGGCCGAAGCCCACGGGCTCACCACGGCCGCCCTGGTCGCCGCCAACGAACTGGTCCTCAGCGGTCTCGCCGACGAGGATGAGATCCCCGCCACCAACCGCCTCCGCCTGACCAAGGATGTCGTCATCGTGCAGGAGGGCCAGACCCTCGCCGATATCGCCGAAGCCCACGGCATGCTCGCCGCGGACCTCGCGACGCTCAACAACCTCAGCCAGGTGCTGCCACCGGCGGCCGGCACCGTCCTCAAGCTGCCGACCGGTGTCTGGTACACCGTCCAGCCGGGCGATACCTGGGAGTCCGTCGCCTCCAGCCATGGCGTCTCCCCCGCGGACATCGCGCAGGCCAACAAGCTCTCCGCCGATTCGCCACTCTCCGAAACGACGGTGCTCACGCTGCCCAAGGGTGCTGGCTACGTCGTGGTCGGCCAGAGCCTCTCCGATGTCGCCGGGACGCTAGCGAACACCACGGCAGGCATGATCGCCGAGGCGAACGGCCTGAAGTCCGATTCGGTGGTCCCGATCGGTACCGCCCTCGTGCTCCCCGAAGACTCGTGGGGCTCGGCGCCCTCCGACGAGAAGAACAACGGCACCGCCTGCGTCCAGTACGCGGTGCCGAACACCGTCTTCAACACGCTCCCCGGTGTTGGCAGCGGCACGCCCGCCGCCTCTGGCGAACCAGATGAGCCCGACGTGGTCTCGACCAACGTCACCATCCTCGCGACCCAGACCGTGCCCGAGTACGACTGGATCGTCGACGCCGATGGCGAGCGCAGTGGCTCGAACGTCGGTGGCGTGAAGGTCGCGGTCGGCACCGCCATTACCTTCGAAAACGTGGCGGGCCTCCACACCATTACCATCAACGGCACGGCCGACAAGCCCGATATCGGGCCTGCCGCCGGCGATAAGCGGACGATTACGTTCGATGAGGCCGGGAAGTTCACCATCACCTGTGACTATCACCCGGCGATGTTCGCCTGGGTCTGGGTCGAATAACCCGGGCAGGTACGGCAGATTCAGCGGAAGGGGGCCACATGGCCCCCTTCCGTTTGACCGTCCCCCCGTCGATCCGTAGCATTTCGCACATAATCCCCTGCGCTGGCGGAGGGCTGGCGCGCGAGCAAACGAGGTAAGGGATGGCAGCAGCACAGACTGGCAAGCGTTACGTTGTTCCCGGCGGCGTCGCCGAACTCATTGTCACCAAGGGCGGCGCCGGCGAGCTCCGCTGTGGCGGTGCACCCATGCAGATGCGCGGCGCCGAAGACGCCTCGGTCACCGTCAGCACGGACGGTATGGAAGCCCTGCAGCTCGGCAAGCGCTACAAGGATGAAGAGACCGGCATCGAAGTCCTGGTCGTGAAGCCCGGCCCGTGCGCCCTCAACGTAGATGGCCGCGCGATGGAGCTTCTCCAGCCGAAGGTTCTTCCCTCGGCTGACTGACGGGGGCATTGCGCTCAGCATCGGAGGCGGGTAGCGATACCCGCCTTTCGTTCGTCCTCAACACGGCATCGACAGCCTTGCGCCGTTCTTCGAAAATGGCGATGTGGGCTTCGAGAAGACCGTCGAGTCGGCGATCCAGGACGCTATGGCATCGGGCGCGTTCGACAACCTCCCCGGGGCGGGCCGGCCGCTCAATCTTGGCCAGGGCGATGCGCTCGCCGGCGACAACTGGATCGGTTTCCGGGTGCTTCAGAATGGCGGCATGCTCCCCGAGTGGCTGGAGCTTGCCCGCGAAATCGAGCGGGACCTCGCCCGCCTCGAACAGATAGACGCCGAGCATGCCGCGCTGTGCGAGGCAGCTTCCGCCTCGGGCGGGTCGGCCGCGTCTGCGAGGCTCATCGCCCGCGCCCGCGCCCGCTACGAAGACCTCGCGCGGTCGCTGCGCAAGCGGCAGGACCGCTTCAACCACGATGCCCCCGGCATCCGCAGCGAGCGCCCGGCGATCTGGGTCGAGCACCACCTTGCCCGCCTCGATGGCCGGCTGCTCCAGGGCGCGGAGCCCGCTGCTCCCGATGCCGGTTCCACATAACCCGGGCCGATGCTATCGTGGACGATCTGCGGCCCGCTCCGGGTACTCCGTTTCGCAAGAAGGCGAGGTGATAGTCCCTCTTGGCAGAAGTCATCGTCGGTGATGGCGAGGCTTTCGAAGCCGCGCTCAAGCGCTTTAACAAGCGCGTCCAACAGGATGGCA
>CAZRUZ010000094.1:0-6029 GCA_964603275.1 uncultured Anaerolineaceae bacterium
AGAAGACGGAGAATGGGTTGATCTCGGCGCGGGCCGCGCTTGGCGGTTCGCAGAACGTGGGCGCCTTCCGGGCGGCGCAGGAGGCGGGCGTCGACAACGTCATCGAGATGGCCAAGGACCTGGGCATCACCACGCTGGACCAGAATTTCGACCCGACGTTCCGGGCGCACTCCGATGTCACCTATGGCGCCTCGATCGCGACCGGTGGCGCGAACATCCGCGCGATAGACATGGCCTACATGGACGCGACCATCGCGAACATGGGCAAGATGGTCGGCACGCCACACCTGGCCGACTACGTGGAGATCAAGAACCTGAAGAGCACCGCGATCGACACGGGCGCGAACTATGACCTGGCGGTGGAACAGAAACTCGACTTCCAGCGGGGGAACATCCGCATCCCGGGCACCCGCGAACTCGACCCCATCGTCGTCCTCGAAGTCCGCGACAAGGACGGCGGCATCCTCTACACCCAGCCGAAACCCACCGAAATCCAGGTCATCGATGCCGGCTCGGTCTGGTTGCTCCACTCGATCATGTCCGACTGCACCGCCCGCTTCGTCATCTGGCACTGTGGCGGCTCGAATAATGACCGCGGGCTCGACTTCTATTCCGATGGCGTCCGCATCCCTTCCGGCGTGAAAACGGGGACCCAGCAGGGGTCGCTCCGCGCGAGCGATACGCTCGAAACCTGGATGACCGGCTACACGCGCCACGCCGCTACCGCCGTCTGGGTCGGCAACGCCACCAACGAGCTCGTCGACGATAGCAACTTCGCCTCGGCCGATACCACGATCTGGCTCTGGAAGAACTGGATGGGTACCTACCATTCCCTCCTGACGCAGAGAGGCGTTGGCGATGTCGGCAAGGGCTTTGATGAATTGCGCCCGGCCAACGTGGCGCAGAAGTCCTTCGAGACGCCGGCCACGGACCGGACGATGGAACAGCCGTTCAAGTACTGCGATCAGACCACCACCGCCTGGGTGCGCACCGATGTGACCTATGAATCCCAATGCGAGGAGAAGGAGATCGACACGCGCAACGGTTACCTGGCAACCGATGAGACGCCGGCCCAGTTCCGCGAGAAAAAGAAGTTCGTGAAGCTGCCGGAGTTCAAAAAAGACCTCGCGGAGGAGCTGGCGAAGGAATTGAGCATCCCGATAGCGCCGACGGAGAAGAGCACCGGGCAGGTGGCCGTGGCGATCACGAACCTGACCAACGGACGGACGATTACCTCGACCACGCAGGTCGTGGGGAGTGTCCAGCCGCCGAAGCTGAAGAACTGGAAGCTGGAGATTGGTGAATCGTCCAAGCCTGACGCCTGGAAGACGATCGGCTCGGGCACGACGCCGGTGAACAACGGGGTGCTTGGCACAATCGAGGTGAAGGACCTGAAGGAAGGGGTCTACACCGTCCGGCTCACGACCGACGACGGCAAGGGGCTTTCGACCTCCGTGGTAATCAACGTGCGGAAGGGGCCGCAGACGCCGGTCTCGGGGACCCCCGGCGCTGGCGGCTCGGTGACGCCGACGCCGTTTACCGGGGCGCCGCCGGCGCCGCCCACGCCGACGCCGTTCCCAACGCAGGTACCGACGCCGGTCCCCACGCCCAAGCCCTGATTGTCCCGGGTAGGTGGGGTAGACTGCGGACACCCAGGGGGACCGCATGGCCGAATACACCCACCCAGAACTTCTCGTTGAGCCCGGCTGGCTGGCCGAACACCTCGACGACCCGAACGTCCGCGTGATCGATTGCGCGGTGCTCGAAGCCTACCGGCGCGCCCACATCCCAGGCGCCGTCCACCTGCCGGTGCACTACTACATCAAGGAAGATGGCCCGCCCGGCGCCGACCACGGCACTTTCGTGATGCCGCCGCGCCAGTTCGAAGAGCTGATGGGCAAGCTGGGTGTGAGCAACGAGACGCTCGTCATCCCCTATGACGACAACAACCACCTGGTCGCGGCGCGGATGTGGTGGGTGCTGAAGTACTACGGCCACACCAACGTCAAGGTGCTGAACGGCGGCTGGCATCGCTGGCTGACAGAGGGCCGCCCGGCTACGTTCCACGCGGCTCGTCCCCCGAAAGCGTCCTTCACAGCGACCGCGCGCCCCGAACTGGTCGCGGATGCGGAGTACCTGAAGGCGAAGCACACGGACCCCGCCTGCCAGGTACTGGATGCCCGCACCGACGGCGAGTGGGAGGGTACGAACGACCGCGGCAACAGGCGCATCGGCCGGGTCCCCGGGGCCCGCCACCTCGAGTGGGTGCGCTTCGTCGAAACTGCCGATACGCGCCGCTTCCTCCCCGCCGGTGAACTTGAGCGGTTGCTGGCAGAGGCCGGCTTTCAGCGGGGCCGGGAGACCATCACGTACTGCCAGGGCGGCATCCGCGCCGCCCATGCCGCATTCGTGATGGAGTTGCTCGGTTGGGAGAACGTGCGCGTGTACGACGGCTCGATGCGGGACTGGGCGAACCGTGAGGATACGCCGCTGACGCTCGAATAGGCGGCGCCCCGCTTGTGGGGAAAACGAAACGGGCCGCGCAATCTGCGCGGCCCGTCCGGGTGGTGGTGGTATAGCTCAGGCGAGCGGAGCGGCGGGTTCCTTCGTCTCTCCGGTTTCTTTCACGCGCTCATAGCGGAGGAGCGCTTCGAGGGTGAAACCGAGGTCGGCCTTTTCGCAGAGCGAGCTGCAGTAGGTCATCTTCATGGAGCTGGGGGACTTCCGCCAGTCGTAGCGCAGGTTGCAGCGCGCGCAGACCTTGATGTGGTTGAGGTTCATCCCGGCGGGGCCGGGGCCGATCGGCGTTTCCATGGTTTGCCCTCCCTTCCCGGCTTCCCCGCCCCCGTAATCGGGGGTCGAGTGCCGGTTCCAGATCCAGCGTAGGGCCATATGGTCAGTTGCGCAAAGCGACTTACATCACATACCCGGGAAGCCGCGGAATTCTTCATCCCGCCTTGACCCTGCGACTTAAGTCACGGCCCGTTGCGGCTCCATGGGTGAGTTTCACCAGGAACCACTTACGAAACGCGCCGGCGGGAGGCGGAATGCCGGCGGAACGAAAGGAACACCCAATGAGCAGCTTTGTCGTCCAGGATGTCCTCGAGCACGATCACCACGAACTGGATGCCGCGTTCGCCCTCTTCTTCGCGGGCCTGGGGCGTGGAGAGTGGCTCAGCGAGCCGCTTGTCCGCGCGAGCGAAGGCCTCCGCCACCACATCTTCGTGGAGGAAGAGTCGCTCTTCCCCATCCTGCGTGAAGCCGGGCTCATCGGGCCGGTGTTCGTGATGCTGCGCGAGCACGGTGAGATCTGGCAGGCGCTCGACCAGATCGAGGCGTGCGCCGGTGGCGATTTCGCGGGCGCCCGGGCCGCCTTCGGCGTGATGCGCTCGGTCCTCGAACCGCACAACAGCAAGGAAGAGCAGATCCTCTACCCGGCCAGCGGCCAGGTGCTCGATGCGGCGGCTACCGAGACGGTGCGGGTTGCCTTTGAAGAAGGGAAGAGGCCGGAAGGCTGGCTGCCGCAGGCGCTTCGCCAGGGGCGGTAACGGCGCCGTGGTGGTAGCAGGGGGGAGACTTGAACTCCCGACCTCACGATTATGAGTCGTGCGCTCTAACCAGCTGAGCTACCCTGCCACGAACCTTCACTTTAGCATGCGCCCCGTTCTGGGGAATGCCACGGGTTACTTGGCGGCGCCATCCGGGGGGCGCGGGTCGACGCGGTGCATCCGCCAGGAGACGCCCCCCTCGGCGAAGTCGACGATGGCAGCGAGCCCGGCGCGGCGGTTCGCATCGCTCAGGGGCATCGGCGCGCCGGAGTAGAGCGCGGTGACGCCGCCGCTGCTGACATCGGCGTGGGGTTCCCAGTGGCCGAAGGCCATGTAGTCCCAGTGCCCGGCCGCCGCGGCGATCTCGGCCTCGCGGATCGGCAGCGAGCGGTGGGATTCGCCGCCCTCAGGGATGTAGTGCCCGTGCCCGAGGGCGATGTGCCAGCGCGCATCCAGGCGTTCGGGGAGGCCTTCGAGCGGCTTGAAGTGCCAGTCCGTATCGAGGTAGCCGCGGCCCCAGAAGACGGCGTCGAGGCCGTCCGGCGTGATGATCTCGCCGGCGTGTTCCCGGACAATGGTGAGCCGCGGGGCGATTGCCTCCATGTCGTGCCGCCAGTAGATGCTGCCGGGGTCCATCGGGTCATGGTTGCCGGGAAGGAGCAGCGTCTGGCCTTCGAACCGGGCGATCTCGGCGGCGGCGAAGAAGACCGTCTCCTCGGGCACACGGTCGTTATCGAAGAAATCGCCGGCGATGACCAGCGCTTGCGCGCCGCAGGCGTTGGCAAGGTCGATGACACGCCGGAAGGTGTCCTCCATCAGCTCGCGCCGTTCGGCCCACTTCGCTTCAGTGCTCCCGGCATAGGCGCCAAGGTGCACATCCGAGGTGTGGACGATGCGGAGCGGCCTGACTTCAGCCACCGGGCGCCTCGCCCATGGCTGCCAGCTGCCCGCCGTGGTCGCGGGCGTGGATGCGCAGGAAGAGCAGCCACTCGCGCCAGTTGAGCTCGCCGAAGAACGGGTGCTCCCAGGTGACGTGGAGGTTGGCTGCCGGGTCCGCCTCGCTGACGTGGGCCCAGAGCGATTCGAGTGAGGCTTCCTGGGCGGCGATCAGCGTGTCGCGGTCGCGTTGCAGGGTTGGCTCGGCGCTGCCCGAGCGCGCACCGGTCAGGGAAACGTGGAGCACGTCCTCGGCGACATGGATGTTGGACTGGACGGCGTGCTGGAGGCAGTCGAGCGGCGCCCACTCATCGCCCGGCGGATGCGATTCGAGTTTGGCGGCCGGGATGGCACGGGCGGCGGCGATCAGGTCGGCCATCCCCTCCCTGACGCGCTCGAACAGTTCGGCCACGCTTTTCTGGGCGGCCTGCTGCTGGAGGTAGCCCCGGATGCGCTCGAATTCGGCCGCGCGGGGATCAGTCATGGGTTTGCTCCATTCTCCAGTGATTCGAGGCGTTCAAATACCTGTAGCCGGATGAGCCGGGAGGCGTGTGAAGAAGCCTGCCGCAGGGCAAGCAGCGTGTTCCGGGGCCACGGATGCCAGGCGTGGTCGGCGATGACGACGTGTCCGCCGGGACGCACCAGCCGCGCGATCTCCTCCACTGCCCGCGTCCGCTGATCCTCGGGAAGGTGGCCAACGTAGTGCACCGCAACCGCCGCGTCGAACGCGCCGTCCTCCGCGGGAACGGAGAGGCCGCTGGCGTGGACGAGGTCGACATCCCGGCCGTCGAGGCGGCGGTCCGCGCGTTCGAGAAGGTAGGGGCTCAGGTCGACCCCGACGAGACGGCGGGCCACCCGGCTCTCAGCGAGCGAGGCGAGGAGCCGGCCGGGACCGCAGCCGAGTTCGACCACCGCGTCCGGCGTGGAGGCTGCGATGCGGCGGACGACTTTTTCGATGAGAGCCCGTTCCACGCCGGCGTTGTAGAGGTTGCGGATGCCACGGTCGTAGCCGGCGGCACTCCGCCGCGAGAGGTAGCCCTCGGGCAGGAAATGCCAGCGGTGGAGGTACCAGGCCGGGTAGCCGGTGGCAGGGTTGCTCCGCGGCAGGCGGCGCGCGGCGTCGATGAGCTCGGACGCGCGTTCCGGGGATATCCGTTTCAGCATCGCCCCGGATCCTATCGGCCGCGGCATCGATGCGCACGTGGCCCGCCCGGCCGGTAGAATCGGTCCTCAAGCTAACCGGGGGTGACTGATTTGATCACTGTTGTTGCGAAGCTCCAGGCCCAGGCGGGCAAGGAAGACCAGCTCCGCGCCGTCCTGACTGACATGGTTGCGAACGTTAAGAAGCACGAGGCCGGGAAGGTCCCGACGTACACGCTGCACGTGTCCGATACCGACCCGACCGTGTTCATGTTCTACGAGCAGTACGCCGATGCGGAGGCGTTTGCCGCGCACAGCCAGACGGACCACATGAAGGCGATGGGCGCCTCGCTTGCCGGGCTCCTCGGCGGGCGGCCCGAGATCCAGCGGTTCACCAGCATCGCC
>CAZRUZ010000094.1:6129-10087 GCA_964603275.1 uncultured Anaerolineaceae bacterium
GCGGGCACGCTGATGGTGTTGCTCGCGTATTTCTGGCGTGACTGGGTGCGGATGTTCGGCAAGGGCACGCGCGATTTCTTCCGCTACCGGTTTGCGTTCGCCCAGCACGAGCAGGAGAGCCGATTGCTGTGGCTGATCGCCTTTGGCTCGATCCCGGCGGGCGTGGTCGGCCTGCTTTTCGACGACTGGATCGAAGAGAATGTGCGCCAACCCTGGGTGGTGGCGATCATGCTGGCCGTGTTTGGCGGGGTGATGCTCATCGCCGACCGGCGCACCCGGAACCACCGGACGATGGACTCGATCGGGCTGGCCGACGCTGCATTCATCGGCGCCGCCCAGGCGATGGCCCTCATCCCGGGCGTGTCACGCTCCGGCGCGACGCTCTGCGCGGGGCTCTTCCGCGATATCCGGCGGGATGATGCGGCGCGGTTCGCCTTCCTGCTGGGGACCCCGGCATTCGTTGGCGCGGCAGCACTCGCGGCGCGTGACCTCTCCGGGCTTTCCGTCCGCGAGCTGGCCGAGCTTGGCCTCGGGTTCTCGCTCTCGGCCGCGGTGGGGTTCGCGGTGATCCACTTCCTCCTTCGCTACCTGCGGACGCGGACGCTCGCGCCTTTCGTGATCTACCGGTTTGCGGTTGCGGCGCTGACGCTGGTGATCGGCGCCGTCCGGGTGGCCTGAGCAACCGGGCCCGGCGGCCCGTATGATTCACGGCACACTCAACCCCCTGGAGACACCCCGTGGTGCTTGAACAACTGCGGCTCGATGGCCCGCCGCGCAAGGTCATCATCGTGACCGGCGGCAGCCGGGGCCTGGGCAAAGCGATGTCGATCGCCCTTGCCGAAGCCGGCGCCGACCTCTGCATCGCCAGCCGGACGGTCAGCCAGCTCGAATCGGCGGCCGCCGAGATCAAGGCCGCCTGCGGCCGGGAGCCGCTCATCGTCCCGACCAACGTCCAGTCCCGCGCCGACTGCGACGCGCTGATCGAGAAGACCGTCGCCCACTTCGGGCGGCTCGACGTAATGCTGAACAACGCTGGCATCGGCGATGCGCGCGGCGCCGGGTCCCGCATTCATGACCTCGAAGACGCTGACTGGCACGACACCATCGAGGTGAACCTGCACAGCACGTTCTACTGCTCGCGGGCGGCGGTCCGGCACTTCCTGAAGCAAGACGAAGGCGGCGTGATCCTGAACGTCGCCAGCGGGACCGCGCTGCGCTCCTCGCCGCAGTCGATCGGGTACGCGGCGGCAAAGGCCGGGGTCATTTCCCTGACGAAGAGCCTGGCCGCGCAGGTCATCGGCGAGAACATCCGGGTGAACTGCATCGTCCCCGGGTACGTTTCCCAGCGCCCCCCGCGCGATGAGCAGGAGGAGGGCATGCGCAAACAGCGCGGGCGCTTCATCACGGTCAGGCGCCTTGGCGAGGCGTGGGAGCTCGGCCCGCTGGCCGTCTTCCTGTGCTCGAACGCTTCGAGCTACGTGACCGGTGAGTCGTTCGTGATCGATGGCGGCGGGCTTGCGGGCGGCATCGCCCCGACCGGGCTGGTCGTCACCGAGCCGGCGGAGGTGTCCCGTGGCTGATTGGAACCGCAAGCCGGGGTTTGACCTGAGCGGAAAACGCGCCCTCGTTGTCGGGTTCGGCAACCCGGCCGGGCGGGCGATCGCGCTCGGCCTTGCCGAAGCCGGGGCACACGTGGCCGCCGCCTCGGCGACGCTGGACGGCGACGAGGTGATGGAGGCGAAGCGTGTCGCGAAGGCCGTGACGGGCCTTGGCCGCGAATCGCTCGCCCAGGGCTGGGATGTCACGCTGCCGACGAATGTCCAGGTGGGTCTGAAGCAGGTGATCAAGGAGTTCGGGTCGCCGACCATCCTCGTGTACAACGCCGATGCGCCGCTGGCCAAGCCGATCGAGAAGGTGACGGATGCCGAGTTCGCCCGGGTGCAGGCGGTGAACCAGAGCGGCGCGTTCTACGCGGCCCGTTCGTTCGTCCGCGAATTCCCGGAAGGTGGCCACGCGGGGAGGCTGATTTTCGTCAGCAACATCTTCGCCGAGCGCGGCCTCGAGGGGCTGGCGGCCTACACCACCGCGAAGTCGGGCATGGTCGGGCTTTCGACAGCGCTCAGTCAGGAGCTCGGGGCGAGGAACATGACCTCGAACTGCATCTCCAGCGGCTGGATGGACTGGACGCCCGGGCGCGGCCCCGATGAGATCGGCGCGAACCTGTTGCTGCGGTTCATCCCCATGCGGCGATTCGGGAAGGCGGAGGAGCTGGCGGCGCTGGCCGTGCTGCTTGCGTCGGATGCGTCCGGCTACCTGAACGGCCAGGTCTTCCACATCGATGGCGGCGTGAGCCAGCACCTCTGAGCCGATGACAGCGCGGAAACCGCTCGCGGTGCGGATGCTCGAGCAACGCCGGGTCACCCACGAGGTGTTCGAGTTCGACGACAGCATCCGCTCCGCGCAGGAGGTGGCGCGGGTGACCGGTGTGCCCGCGGAGCAGGTGCTGAAGACGCTGGTTGTCGAGCAGGACCCACCGAAGGGGAAGCCCTTTCTGGTGATGATGCCGGCATCGCAGGAGATCGACCTGAAGGTGCTCGCGGCATCGCTCGGCCTGAAGAAGCTCAGGATGGCCTCTCACCGCGATGCCGAACAGCACACCGGGTTGAAGGTCGGCGGGATCAGCGCGCTCGCACTGACGGGCCGGGGGTTCCCGGTGCTCATCGAGGAGTCGGCGGTGGTGTTCGAGGAGGTGCTGGTGAGCGCCGGGCAGCGTGGGTGGGATGTACGGCTGCGCGTGGCCGATCTGGTGACGCTGACGGGCGCGAAGCCTATCCGCGCGCGGGAGGCGAAACCTCCGGAGCCGTGAACGCGGCGATATCGGCCTCCTCTGCGAGGACGATGATGATGTCGCCTTCGGCGAGGACGGTTTCCGGGCGGGGTCCGATGGCCAGCGCGCCATCGCGCCGGCGAATGCCAAGCAGCGACGCGTTTTGGGTCCCCCGGAGGAGGTCACCGGCGGACTTGCCGGGGAGGCCGTTCACCTCGGTGGCTTCGAACTCGGCCAGGAGGAGTTCTCCGTGGCGGCCGCTGGCGATGGTGTCCATGAAGTCGGCGGCGAGCGGCTGAAGCGCCGCCAGGACCATCCGGCGCCCGCCGAGGCTGTAGAGCGAGAGCACGCGATCGGCGCCGGCGAGCCGGAGCTTCTCCTCGTTCTGGGGGTAGCCGACACGGGCCACCACGTAGCAGGCCCGGTTCATCGATTTCGCGGTCAGGGTGATGTAGGTATTCCCGGCGTCGCTGTCGGAAGCGGCGAGCAGGCAGCGTGCCCGGATGATGCTGGCCTGGTTGAGGACGCGCTCATCGGAGGCGTCGCCTTCGATCACCAGGTAGCGGAAGGCGCGGGCGCGCTCGGCCTGTTCTGGTGTTTGTTCGATGACGACGAAGGAGGCCCCGCGCTCGCAGAGCTCTCTCGCGATTTCCTGCCCGACGCGGCCAAATCCGCAGAGGATGTAATGGTCTTCCAGCTGTTCAATCTGCATGCGCATCCTTCTCTGGTAGAAGCCGGTGCGGATATCCCCGCTGAGCGTCTGTTCGATGATGAGTGTGAGGGTGTAGAGGGCGGTGCCGACACCGGCGAGGATGAGGAAGACGGTGAAGATCTTCGTCTTGCCATCAAACGGCTCCACTTCCCGGAAGCCAACGGTGCTGAGGGTGGTGATGGTCTGGTAGATGGCATCCACGAGGGACATGCCGGTAAGCAGCCAGTACCCGATGGTGCCCACCAGCGTGACCAGCGCGAACCCGCCGAGGGCGAGTTGGAGCCGCCTCGGCATGGTGTCGGCGAGCCAGCGGACGTGCATCCCGCGAATTATAGCCACGGCCGCCCCGTGGTCCCGGCCCGGCGGGCGCCTCAGCCCAGGAAGGCGGCGTACTGGCGTTTCATCCAGTCGCCTTTGTG